>NZOF01000204.1 GCA_002695185.1 Erythrobacter sp. | reverse complement strand
GATGGGCTTCACGCTTGGCAATACGGCGATGATCATCACCGGCGCGCCGGTCGGCTCTTCGGGCGCGATCCTCAGCTACATCATGTGCCGCGCGATGAACCGCAGCTTCATCAGCGTGATCGCGGGCGGCTTCGGGGCGGACGATAGCGGCGGTGCCAGTGGCGAGGCGAAAGAGCAGCGCCCCTACAAGCAGGGCAGCGCGGCCGATGCGGCCTTCATGCTGGAACAGGCGGAAACGGTCATCATCATCCCCGGCTACGGCATGGCGGTTGCGCAGGCGCAGCACGCCTTGCGCGAAATGGCTGACATCCTCGAAGAAAAGGGCGTGGAGGTCAAATACGCCATCCACCCCGTCGCGGGCCGTATGCCGGGGCACATGAACGTGCTTCTCGCCGAAGCGCAGGTGCCTTACGAAAACGTCTTCGAGCTGGAAGACATCAACAGCGAATTCGCGCAGGCGGACGTAGCCTTCATCATCGGGGCAAACGACGTGGTGAACCCGGCCGCCAAGACCGACAAATCATCGCCCATCTACGGCATGCCCGTGTTCGATGTGGACAAGGCCAAACAGGTCTTCTTCATCAAGCGCAGCATGGGCGGGGTCGGCTATGCGGGCGTGGACAATGATGTCTTCTACATGGACCAGACCATGATGCTGCTGTCAGATGCCAAGAAGATGGTCGAAGAAATCGTGAAGGCGCTCGACTGAATTCATGCGTAAAATCATTATTATCATCGCCCTGCTTGCCATTGGCGGGTTGTTTCTCTGGGGCGCTCTCGGCGGGGTGGAGCAGGTCACCTCCGACAGGATCGAGACCACGCTGGTCGACAAGGGCATTCCCCAGCCGGTGGCCGCCTGCATGGGCCAGCGCATGTCGGAACGCCTCTCGCTCAACCAGCTGCGCAAGCTGGAAAATTTGCAGGCGCGCGAGGGTGAAAGCGACGTGCCGCTGACCATGGCCGAATTTCTCGAGCGGCTGCGGCGGGTGGACGACCCCGAAGCGATCGAGGTCGTCGGCACCTCTGCGGCGATCTGCTCCTTCACGGCCCGCTAGATCGGTAGCGCACGAAAGCGATCGCGAGATAGGGATGGGGCGGGGGCAAAGGCCGCTTCGGCCCTTTCCTACTTGTGACCAATTCGCCTATCTTCCCCGCCATGAGAATGACCGAGCCAGGCCGTGGGGGCACAAGGTGCGTAGCAGGGATTTTCTCCCCTGGACTGTGCTCCAGCCGCTCCATCCTTCAGGAATGGGTGTACGAAGCTGAACGGGGAGGGGTTCGATGAAGTGGGTCTGGCGCGGGCTGCTGATTCTCGTCGCGGTGCTTGTCATAGCCGTGCTGGTCTTTCGCGTACCCGACACCGACCCGGCGGCGATGCGCGCCAAATATGGCGCGGCCCCGTCGCAGTTCATCCCGGTGGGGGAAGGGCGGGCGATCCATGTCCGCGACGAAGGCCCGCGCGATGCGCCGGTTATCGTGCTGCTTCATGGTTCGAACTCCGACCTGCACACGTGGCAGGAATGGGCCGACATGCTGAAGGCGGATTACCGCGTGATCCGGTTCGACCAGCGCGGCCACGGCCTGACCGGCCCCGCACCGGACGATGACTATAGCCCCGAAGCTTTCGGCGCGGATATCGATGCGGTGACCGCCAAGCTGGGCGTCGACACCTTCACGCTGGCGGGCAATTCGATGGGCGGCGGCATCGCCATGGCCTATGCTATCGCCAAGCCGTGGCGGCTCGATGCGCTGGTGCTGGTCGATGCCGCAGGCGCGCCGGTGAAAAGGGAAGGTGGCGGCAACATCGCCTTCACGCTGGCAGGCGTGCCGGTGGTGGGCGACATCATGAGCCAGTTGCTGCCACGCAGCCTTGTCGCCAAGAGCCTGCGGCAGAGCGTGTCCAATCAGGCCATCGTTACCGATGCTGCCATCGATCGCTATTGGGAACTGGCGCGCTATCCGGGCAATCGCGGCGCCACCCGCAAACGGTTCGGCACGGCCCGCAGCAGCTTCGATGCAAAGGATCTGGCGCGGGTTCAGGTGCCCACGCTGATCATCTGGGGCAAGGAGGACGCGCTGATCCCTTATGAGGCGGCGCTTTGGTATGATCGGCATCTGCCGCGCTCCACGCTGGTTGCCTATGACCAAGTGGGCCATCTGCCGATGGAAGAGGCGGCGGAACGCAGCGCCACCGACCTGGCGATCTGGCTGCCGGAGGCGCTTGTTCCGCCCGATCTGCCGATCGCGGAACCGGCAGGTGCCGAGCCCGTTCTAACCCCTTGAACATGAGGGGCCGCACAGGGGCGGCGTAACAAACATGAAGGGAGCGCGGACTTTGCGCACATTGGGTCTCATCGGCGGGATGAGCTGGATTTCCACCCGCGCCTATTACGAACGGATCAACAAGCTGGTCCAGCAACGGGCACAGCCCATGGCCAGCGCGCCGATGGTCATCGAAAGCCTGGACTATTCGCGCATCGCCGCGGCCAAGAACTCCGATGACTGGGACGGTGTTGCCTCGATCCTCGTCGAAAGCGCGCGCAAGCTGGAAGCCTCTGGTGCCGAAGGCCTCGTGATCGCGGCCAACACCATGCACAAGGTCTATGACCGCGTGGCCGAAGGCATCTCCATCCCGGTGATCCACATTGCCGATGCAGTGGGCGAGGCGATGGCCGAGGCGAAGTGCGAAAGCGCTGCGCTGCTGGGCACGCGCTTCGTGATGACCGAGAGCTGGTATCGCCAGCGGCTGGTCTCGCACGGCGTCGATCTGCTGCCGCCCGATCCGGGCGATGTCGAACTGGTCGATGGCATCATCTACAAGGAACTGATGCTGGGCCGCGTGACCCGCGATGCGGAACGTGCGCTCAAGAGCCTGATCACCATGAAGGACAAGCAAGGCGCCGATGCCATCGTGCTGGCCTGCACCGAACTCGAACTGGTCGTCGATACCGATGCCAATGTCCTGCCGGTGTTCGATTCCACCGACATCCACTGCCGCGCCGCGGCTGACTGGATCTTCGGCTAGAACCGGGCTTTTGCCCGATAGTGCGAACCTTCCTGCCGAAAAGCGGGAAGGTTCGCTTTTCGTTCACGTTGTCGCGATGAGTCGGCTGACCTAAGCCGCTCGCACATGCAAAAAGCCCCTTACGCTGCCGACCCCGCCACATCGCGCGGGCGCGAATTCACCGAAGACCGCGATGGCGCGCGCGGGCCGCGCAGTGAATTTCAGCGGGACAGGGACCGGATCATCCACTCGATCTCGTTCCGCCGCCTGCGCTCCAAGACCCAGGTCTTCGTCGCGCCCGATGGCGACCACTACCGAACCCGCCTCACCCACAGCATCGAGGTGGCCCAGATCGGTCGCGTGATCGCGCGCGAGTTGGGACTGGACGAGGATCTGACCGAAGCGCTCTGCCTTGCGCATGACATCGGGCACCCGCCCTTCGGCCATGCCGGAGAAAAGGCGCTGGAAGAGGCGATGAGCCATGCCGGGGGATATGATCACAATGCGCATGGCATCCGCACCCTCGCGCGGCTCGAAAGCCCCTATCCCGATCGCGTCGGGCTGAACCTGACCTGGGAAATGCTTGAGGGAATGGCGAAGCACAATGGTCCGGTCGAGGCCGCAAACTGGGCACTCGCTGAAGTCGACGGCGCCTTTCCGCTCGAACTGGGAGAATGGCCCTCGCTCGAAGCGCAGGTCGCCGCTGTCGCTGACGACATCGCATATGACAATCACGATATCGACGATGGCTTGCGTGCAGGCTTCCTCGATCTCGACGATCTGATGGAGCTCGACTTTCTGGCGGATCAGTTCCGCAAGGTCGAACGGCGCTTCCCCCACGTCACCCGCGACATTCAGCTGCGCGAACTGATCCGCAGCCAGATCGGGCTTATGGTGAACGACGTGATCGACCACACCCGCACCAATGTATCAGGGATCGAGAATATCGGGCAAATTCGCGGCGCGGGCCGACAACTGGCCGGCTTCTCGCCCGATTTGGCGAACGAGGAACGGCGGCTTAAGAAATTCATGTATGAACGCCTGTATTATCATGCCGAACAGATCGCCACGGCAGAAAAGGCCCGCGATGTCGTGGCGCGGCTGTTCGTCGCATATCAACAGGAACCCAGCATCATGCCCGACGACTGGTTCGAGAGAATGCCGGTAACCGAACCGGAGAAGAGCCGGCATATCGCGGATTTCATCGCGGGCATGACCGACCGGTTCGCAATCGACCAGTGCCGGAAAATCTATGGTCGTGCACCGGAAGGGCTATCCAATGTCTGATGCGCTGCGCCTCTGTCTTGTCGGGGCAACCGGCTTGGTCGGAGGCAAGGTCCTCGAGGCATGTGTGGGTAGAGAGGATGTCCGCATTCAGGCCGTTGCACGGCGCGAAGCCAAACTTCCTCATGGTATCAGGATTGAATACTTCGTTGCCGATCCTGCCAAATGGGGGGAAATATTTGAGGCTTTGCGTCCAAAGGCGGTCATTTGCGCACTTGGAACCACATGGGAAAAGGCAGGCGAGGACGAGGCGGCGTTTCGTGCAGTGGATCAAGATCTCGTACTCCAGACGGCACATGCGGCGCTGGACAACGGGGTTGAGCGGTTTGTCCATGTCAGTTCGGTTGGGGCAGACCCTACGTCGAAAACCTTTTACCTCCGCGTGAAAGGCGAGGTTGAGCGTGATCTGACGCGGCTGCGTTTCAATCGTCTCGATATTCTGCGTCCCGGCCTGCTGGTTGGGAGCCGCGATAATGATCGTCGCACTGCAGAGCGGCTGGGCATTGCTGCCTCACCGATTGCCAACCTCTTCATGCACGGCAAATATCGGCAATATCGCGGAATTGACGCCGAACTTGTGGCGAAGGCTGCCCTCTCTCTGGCGAAGCGGGCCGCTCGGGGAAGGTTCGTCCATGATAACGATGCCATTATGCGGGCGGCTCATTCGTTGCCGACGCTGGTCGAGGATTGAGAGACATCGAAATGTGGGACAATCTTTTCGCCGCAGCTAACATTCTCGCCTTGGTGATGTGGGCTGCTCTGATTTTCCTGCCGCGCTGGCCAGCATTGCTTTCGGCAGCCCTCTATCTGGGGGTGGGTCTGCTTTGCTTCACTTACACGGTGTCACTGGCGGGCGTACTTACCGGTTTCTTCGTATCGTCGGGGGGAAACTCGTCAGGTATGGGTTTCGGCTCGATCGAGGGAATTCGGTCGATCTTTGCTACCGATGCCGGCGTGACTATTGGCTGGATCCACTATCTCGCTTTCGACCTGTTCGTCGGCATCTGGATTGCACGGGATGCTGATGCGAAGGCGTTTGGGCGCCTGTTGCAGGCGCCCATTTTGTTCGCCACGTTTCTTGCTGGTCCCTTGGGACTGTTGCTTTGGCTGATCATCCGGGAACGGCGAGCGCGGGCCGGTGGGGTAAGAAGCAATCTGCGAGTTCCTCGATGAGGATCGGATGAAACGCGTATCACCTGCAGTTGCTCGCAACTCCGCACCCATTGCCGATGTTCTCTCGAAAGAACTTCCCGAGATTGGGTCGGTGCTTGAGGTTGCTAGCGGCACTGGTGAACATGCGGTCTTCATGGCGCGCCGCTTCCCGTCCATTCAGTGGCAACCAACCGATCCGGATCCCGATGCTTTGGCGTCGACAGAGGAATGGGCTCGTGAAGCAGGTCTTCCCAACCTTGAGCGGCCGTTGCTGTTGGATGTGCGTGATACGGTCTGGCCGGTAGACAGAGCTGAAGCAGTCGTCTGCATCAACATGATCCACATCAGTCCATGGGCCGCAACGGCCGGACTATTCCGCGGCGGCGCAGAACTGCTTACAGAGGGCGCTCCCCTGATACTCTACGGACCCTATCTGGAAAATGATCTCGAAACAGCGCCTTCAAACGTCGCATTCGACGCCGATCTAAGGCGCCGCGACAGCGAATGGGGGCTGCGGAACTTGGATGACGTGGATTCGGTGGCGAATGCGGCTGGGTTCGAGCGAACCGCTCGCTATCAAATGCCGGCCAATAACTTGGTACTTGTTTACCGAAAGAACGCTACCCCCAAAACCGAAACGCCCGCCGGTTAGGGCGGGCGTTACCTGACAACCAGTCGACTGGCCTCAGTTGATTGCTTCTTCTCCGGCACGACCGACGGACTGGATGTCCTCACCCAAGCCCTTGACCGTATTGCAGCCAGCAACCACCACCGACATGGTCAAGGCAGAAATGAGAAGCGTCAGTTTTCTGGTCATTGAAATCGATCCTTAGTCGATCGCGTCTTCACCGGCATTGCCAACGGATTCGATATCCCTGCCGACACCCTTAACGGTGTTGCAGGCCGCTGCGGTCAAAGCGATCGAGGTTACGCCAAACGCGAGTAAGAGTTTCTTGATCATAGGTTTTCCTTCTCGAAGAACCTGTTGGTGGCCTTCTGAGGCTTAACAACGCCTTTCCATAATACGCGTTCCGTTCGGTTAAAGCTGAACGTTAGCCTTGGCGCTCTCTCCAATCCACACCATATGGCGCGGCGATGCACGAGTTTCTCACCTTCGCCAGCGACGCCGACATCCTTTCCATGTGGGGGGCGGGCTTTTTGATGCTGGCTCTTTTTACGCTTGTCATGGATCGCCGTCGAAACCGCCGGGCGCGCATCGACCGGATCGGCTGGATGCCGTGGACCGGTTTGTTTCTCACCTTCGCGGTAATAGGCGGGGGCCTGCTGGCAGTAGCGATACCCGGGATGTTGCGCGGCTAGACTTTAAAGGCAAGCTTCCAAATACGCCTGGTCGAAGCCGAACTGGCGTGCTTTTTCCAGCGTATATGGTCGCAGGCCGGAAGCCCGGAATTCGCCGATGATCTTGCCATCGTCGGTTTCGTCCAGATACTCGAACTTGAACAATTCCTGGGTGACGATCACGTCGCCTTCCATCCCGATGACCTCGGTAATGTTGGTCGTACGGCGAGAACCGTCGCGAAGACGTTTGACCTGGACGATGAGATCGACCGACTCCGCGATCTGACGGCTGATGGCCTCTTTCGGGATCTTGATATCGCCCATGAGAATCATGTTCTCCATTCGGCCAAGACATTCGCGCGGGCTGTTGGCGTGAAGCGTACACATCGAACCGTCGTGGCCCGTGTTCATGGCGGCCAGAAGGTCGAAACATTCAGCGCCGCGGATTTCGCCCAGAATGATACGGTCGGGGCGCATACGCAGGGCGTTCTTCACCAGGTCGCCGATGGTGATAGCACCTTGACCTTCGAGGTTCGGTGGACGCGTTTCGAGTGGCAGCCAGTGCGGCTGCTGCAAGCGAAGTTCGGCCGCGTCCTCGATCGTCAGCACGCGTTCGCCAGGGTCGATCATCTTCGACAGCGCGTTGAGCATTGTCGTCTTACCCGAACCCGTACCGCCCGAGATGACGATGTTCATACGGCAAGCGCCGGCGATCTTGAGCGCTGTACACATCTTCTCGCTCATCGAGCCGAAGCCCTGAAGCATGTCGAGAGTGATCGGCTTCTCGGAGAACTTACGGATCGAGATAGCCGTGCCCTTAAGCGAGAGCGGCGGCACAATGACGTTTACACGGCTACCGTCCTTCAGGCGGGCGTCGGCCAGCGGTGTCGTCTGGTCGACGCGGCGGCCGACCTGGTTCACGATACGCTGCGCGATCTGGAAAAGATGGGTCTCGTCCCGGAAGCGGATCGGGGCGATGGTGAGCTTGCCCTTCTTTTCGATGTAGGTCTGGTCGGGACCATTGACCATGATATCGGTTACGTCAGGATCGTTGAGCAGCTCTTCCAGCGGACCGAAGCCAAGCAGTTCGTCGACCAGAACCTTTTCCAGCGCGAACTGTTCGCGCCGGTTCAGCGTAACTTTCAGATCCGCAAGCACTTCCATGATGATGGGCCGGAATTCTTCCGAAAGCTCATCTTTTGAGAGAGTCGAGGCCGCTTCCGGGTCTACGCGCTCGAGGAGCCGCGGAAGCACCTGTTCCTTGATCTTGTGAACTGATGCCTCGAACCCGCCCACCTCCGATTCGCCGGAATGGACAGTATTCATGCGCTCGTCGAGACGGGACATAGCGTCGCTGTTCTGCGGCGACGCCGGCGCTCCTCCCGGGGAGGGGGGATCTTGTGGAAGGGGCGGGAACTGTTCACCGCCTTTTTCGCGTATCGGCCCCTTTTCCGGGCTGGCGGCGCCGGACATCGGACGAGCCACACCGAACTGCGGCCGCGCTCCCGCGCCCATTCCTGCAGGACCGTTCTTTCGCCCGAATGCACTCATCGCTTAATCCTCAGCGTTGATATTTCCATGCGCCGCGCCCTATGTTCTCAAGGGCAATGGTGCGTTTGCAACTTTGGTGAATAATTCGGAAACCTTGATTTTTCCCTAATCTCGGACTTGATCGGAAAGGCATTTGCCGCGATGCGGCGAACCTTCCCTTCTTCATAAAAGAACCCGATCTCATGCAGCCTTCCGAACGAAGCGGCATTATCATTGCTTTATGTGGCTTCGCTCTGTTGAGCGTCGGCGATGCTGTCATAAAAACAATGGCTGGTGAATTCTCACCACTCGGGGTGGCGGCCATGCGTTTCGCTTTGGGTGCAGCCGGGCTGTCCGCATTATTGGGAGTGAAAGAGGGAAGAAAAGGATTCCGGCCACGCAATCCTCGGTTGCAAGCTGCGCGCGGCTTATGTCTGGCCGCGGCAACACTCTGCTTTTTCTCGGCTATATTCGTTCTTCCTCTGGCCACTGCAATGGCTCTGGCCTTTGTTTCCCCTGTGATCGTCGCCCTACTAAGTGCACCGTTGCTTGGAGAAAAAGTGCGGCCAGCGGTGTGGGGAGCTTCTCTAATCGCGCTGGTGGGAGTCGCGCTGATATTACGCCCCAACCTTGCAGCATTGGGAATTGTTACTCTTTTGCCGCTGCTTTCTGCCACCTTCTTTGCCCTGATGATCATCGCCAATCGGGCAAGCGCGGGCCAGGGTAGCGCCCTTTCGATGCAGGCTTACGTGCAAGTGGTCGCGATGCCCATATTGTTGATAGCAGCCTTTGTGGGGCACATCTCGGGAATTGACAGTTTGCGGCTCGGTGTACCGGACTGGACGGTTCTGGCGCGTTGCGCGTTCGTGGCCTGCACCGCGAGCAGTGCACACTGGCTGGTGTACATCGGTACTCAGCGGGCAGGGGCCGCGACCATTGCTCCCACTACGTATATCCAAATGCTGGTTGCCACGGTATTGGGCTGGTGGTGGTTCGGTGATGTGCCGGACATAGTAACGTTGGCCGGCGCAGCGATCATCATCGGGGCCGGATTGATATTGTGGTGGACCACCCCGCAGAAGCGGATCATGGCGCGCGCCGATTGATCGATAAGCCACAGGCGTTATAGCGGATTTTGCTAATCTGAAGGGTCTCTAAATATGTGCGGAATTATCGGAATCGTGGGCAAGAACGCCGTAGTCGATCGGCTTGTCGACGGGCTGCGGCGGATGGAATACCGCGGCTACGATAGTGCCGGTATTTGTACGATCGATGACGGAGAACTGATCCGCCGCCGGGCCGAAGGGAAACTCAACAATCTCGTTGAAGAACTCGTCAAAAACCCTGCGCCCGGTGACATTGGTATTGCCCATACGCGTTGGGCGACCCACGGCGCGCCGACGGCTAATAACGCCCACCCGCACGCGACCGATCACGTAGCGCTTGTTCACAATGGGATCATCGAAAATTACAAGGAGCTGCGGGCGGAACTGCGCGACAAGGGCCGCACGCTCGAAAGCGACACAGATAGCGAAGTAGTCGCGCACCTTGTTTCGATTGGGGTCGAAAATGGCGCGACACCAGAAGACGCCGTCGCACAGGTTCTGCCGCGTTTGCGGGGCGCTTTCGCACTCGCAATCGTTTTTCGGTCTCATCCGGACATTATCATCGGTGCGCGCCGCGGTTCACCATTGGTCGTAGGTTACGGCTCGGACGAAATGTATCTGGGTTCGGATGCTCTGGCTCTCGCTCCGCTGACGCAACAGATTTCTTATCTGGAAGAAGGGGATTGGGTCGTTGTCCAGCGTGGGGGCGTGACCATCCGTGACGAAAACGGGAGCGTCGTCGAACGCGAAATCAGAACATCCGGCGCTTCCGCTGCAGCCGTCGAAAAGGGCAATTATCGTCACTTTATGCAGAAGGAGATATTCGAGCAGCCCACGGTCGTGGCTCAAACGCTCTCTTCC
Source organism: Erythrobacter sp. (assembly GCA_002695185.1). The sequence continues at coordinate 83,965 of NZOF01000204.1, read as the reverse complement.
TATTTGCGTCAGGCCGATAATTCAGTAGCGCTTCCGCAGTTCGATTTCGACATTTCGTCTATTCGGCGCATCACGATCGTGGCGTGTGGCACGTCCTATTATGCAGGCATGGTCGCCAAGTACTGGTTCGAGCAATTCGCTCGCGTACCGGTCGATATCGATGTCGCATCAGAATTCCGCTATCGTGAACCGGTCTTGGAAGACGGCGGTCTCGCGCTGTTCATTTCTCAGAGCGGGGAGACGGCCGATACCTTGGCCGCACTCCGCCATTGCAAGGAAAACGGCCAGACGATCGGCGCCGTGGTGAACGTGCCCACGAGCACTATGGCACGGGAAGCCGATTTGCTTTTGCCGACCCATGCCGGACCGGAAATTGGCGTTGCTTCCACCAAGGCGTTCACCTGCCAACTTGCCGTTCTGGCAGCTTTGGCAGCTCACATGGCGGTTAAGAAAGGGCTGATGAGCCGAGAAGAAGAACAGCAGGTTGTTGCCCACCTTCTCGAGGCGCCTGCGTGCCTTAATAAAGCCTTGGACCACGATGACGATATCGCCAGCATGGCCCATCTCATCGCTCCTGCCCGCGATGTTCTTTATCTGGGGCGCGGTCCCGACTTCCCATTGGCACTCGAAGGTGCGCTTAAGCTCAAGGAAATCAGTTATATTCACGCCGAAGGCTATGCCAGCGGCGAAATGAAACATGGCCCGATAGCACTTATCGATAACGCCGTGCCGGTCATCGTCCTGGCTCCCTCAGGCCCGCTTTTTGAAAAGAGCATTTCCAACATGGAAGAGGTGCGCGCTCGTGGGGGTCAAGTCGTGCTGATCTCGGATGCCAGAGGTCTAGATGAGGCGGGTGAAGGTTGCATCGCGACCATCGAAATGCCCGAGGTACACCCGCTGATCGCTCCGCTGGTTTACGCGATCCCTGTGCAGCTTCTGGCCTATCACGTTGCCTGCGTTAAGGGTACCGATGTCGATCAGCCTAGAAATCTGGCCAAATCGGTGACCGTCGAATAGATTGATCCTAGCGTTCTTGGTTAATCGACCTAACGTAGAAATGCTGGCACCCGCGGAATTTTACCGGGAAATAACCTTTTAAGCTTAATTGCAACCGCGTGAGCGAAGCGAAAAACATGCCATCGATAGATAGCTCGGCCATGAGCATTCGGCAGGTGATCGGATTGGAAGATCCAGATCGCGGCGACTTTGGCCGTTTCCATGGAAAGCGATATCAACTCGTTGCCCAGCGAGCCTATACACGCGTTCTCATACACGGAATCGCGATGTGTGCGGTGTTATGGCTGTGCTGGTCGCGCGTCCCTCATCCGTTGTTATGGGCATGGGCTGGCCTCTTGGGCAGTGTTCTTGCAATGGGCTTCGTGCTCGATCGCAAATTGAAGGATGCTGATGAGCGCACGCTCACCAGCGCCGAATTGCGGCGCCACGCCCTGATGGGGGCCGCCAAGGGAGCGATCTGGTCCGGGGGGCTCGGCGTTTTCGTTTTCACAGGTGCGCAAGGAATAGTCGCGCAGTTGTGGGCCTTTCTCGCGTTCGTCGTGATGGTAGGTTCGGTCAGTCGCTTTTGCGCGCCTCTCACGATCATTGCCTTTACCCTAAGTGCTTGTACTGGAATGCTGATCACCGCCATAGCCAACGGTTACTTAGGGATTGCAGCGATAATTGTGGCCACGGCAGCCTTCGGCTGTCTCGGCGTAATCGAGTGCGCGCGAGCAGCTTGGGACATGCACACGACCGAGCTGGAAATGCACGAGAAGAGCGAAACCGTCTCGATGCTTCTGCGGGAATTCGAGGATGGTCAGGCCGATTGGTTGTGGCAGATCGATACAAACCGTCGCTTGCGATCCGTAAGCCCGCGGCTCGCCTATGCGATTGGCGGCGAAATTTCCGAAATCGAGGGTAAGTCGCTCCTACAACTCATCTCCGGCGATGGTTGGAAGTCGGGCGAGTTTCACGGAAGTCTGCATGAATTGGCTGATAAGCTCAAAAAGAAAGAAAGTTTCTCCAATCTGATCGTGAAAGTAACGGCCGGCGAGAAACTGCGTTGGTGGGAAATGTCGGGCACACCCATGTTCGACGAAGACGGGCAATGGCTGGGGTTCCGTGGCGTAGGTTCTGACGTCACCGTGCAGCGTGAAAGTAGCGAAAAGATCGAATATCTCGCTCGCTACGACACCCTGACCCAGTTGCCCAACCGCACGCAGGTCAATGAATCTCTATCGCAGGCACTAGCTTACTCCGAAAGGTGGCGCTCGCGCTGCGCGCTCCTTATGATCGATCTCGATCGCTTCAAGGCCATTAACGACTCGCTGGGACACCTTGTCGGCGACCGAATGCTGGGACAGGTTGCGGCACGGCTGCTGCCGCTGATGCGCGAAGGTGAATTGTGCGGAAGGCTTGGCGGTGACGAATTCGCGGTAGTGATTCGCGACGCGAGCGATCGCCATCGTATTGATGCCCTAGCCAGAGAAATAATCGCCACGCTGTCGATGCCCTATTATCTCGACAATCAGGTCCTTTATGTCGGAGCCAGCGTAGGGTCATGCATCGGCCCCCGTGATGGTCAGAAAGTCGAGGAGTTGCTCCGAAATGCGGATCTCGCGCTCTATCGTGCCAAGGACGAAGGTGGCGGGGTTCATTTCGAGTTCGAACCTTCCTTGCATTTCGATGCGGAGGAACGGCGAGTGCTCGAATTCTCGCTGCGCAGCGCATTGGAGAGAAACGAATTCGTATTGCATTACCAGCCTGTAGTGGACGCACAGTCGGAACAGGTTGTGAGCTTCGAAGCTCTCATTCGCTGGGACAGCGCAGAGCACGGCTTCGTAAGCCCAGCCAAATTCATTCCCCTGGCGGAAGATACGCGCCTGATCGTCCCGATCGGAACTTGGGTGATGCGCGAAGCTTGCCGCGAAGCTGCGCAGAACTGGCCAGAACACGTCAAGGTCAACATAAATGTCTCGCCGGAACAGTTGGTAGAGCCAGACTTTGCCGGCACTGTGGTGCGTGCGCTTTCACACAGCGGATTGGATCCGCGGCGTCTTGAAATAGAGGTGACTGAGAGTATTTTCATGCGTGACGCCAATGTCGCGCGGAAGGCCCTTGAGCAGTGCATGGCTTTAGGCTGTTCGGTAGCATTGGATGACTTCGGGACAGGGTATTCGTCCCTCGGCTATCTTCGGAAATTGCGGTTCACCACCATCAAGGTCGATCGCAGTTTCGTGCAGGGAGCGGCTCAGAATAGTCCGGAAAGTCTCGCGATCATCCGCGCGGTCGTCGCCATGGCTGACAGTCTCGGCATGTCGACCACGGCAGAAGGCGTCGAAAACGAGGAAGAGGCAGAAATGATCCGCCAGCTGGGTTGCACCAAAATCCAGGGGTATCATTTCGGCCGGCCGATGCCGTCTGAAGATGTCCGCCGCATTTTCGATCGCCGCGTTTCGGATGGTCGCAAGATCGCCTAGCGGCGATTGTAACAGCGTTTAGGCGCTGGCCAGCGCGTTCATTGCACCTTCAAATAGTGCGGCACCATCTGTTCCACCATGCGCGGCATCCACTGCGCGTTCCGGATGGGGCATCATGCCAAGCACATTGCCGGCCTTGTTGAGAACGCCTGCAATATCCCGCTGCGATCCGTTGCAGTTCTCGACATAGCGGAATGCGACACGGCCTTCGGATTCCAATTCGTCCAAAGTGGCGTCGTCGGCGAAGTAATTTCCGTCGTGATGCGCGACCGGTATCCGGATTTCCTGCCCGGCCTCGTATCCTTGAGTGAACAGCGATTGAGAATTTTCCACCTTCAACGACACCGTTCGGCAAATAAAATGCTGGCTCGCGTTACGCATCAGTGCGCCCGGCAGCAGGCGCGCCTCAGTCAGGACTTGGAACCCGTTGCAAACACCCAGAACTGGTACGCCACGATCGGCGGCACGGACCACTTCGCGCATGATCGGGCTGTTCGCCGCCATTGCGCCGGATCGCAGATAGTCGCCGTAGGAGAAGCCACCGGGAAGCGCTATGAAATCCAGTCCATCGGGCAATTCGGCATCACCATGCCAAACGCGGACCGGAGCAGCGCCCGAAACCCGTTCCAGCGCCACGGCCATATCGCGGTCGCAGTTCGAGCCGGGGAAGGTGATGACAGCCGAGCGAAAAGCCATCAGCCCAGCTTCTCGATTTTGTAATTCTCGATAACAGTATTGGCGAGCAGCTTCTCGCACATCTCGTTCAGTGCGTGGTCGGAAGTATCGTCAGCGACATCTAGTTCCACTGTGCGGCCGATGCGGACATCGTCGACACCCTTGAAGCCTAAACCTTCGAGCGCATGGTGCACGGCACGTCCCTGGGGGTCGAGCACGCCGGGCTTGAGGCTTACGAGAACGCGAATCTTCATTAGCGGCCTTTCGGTTTTACCGTGTTGGCAGATTGCGCGGGCCTATGCCGTCAACGGGCTCCGAGAGCAAGCTTGGCGAGAAATCCATCTATTAAGAGACGATAAGCCGTCAACTTGGGTCAACTCAATGTTGCTGCATTGCAACATAGGAGGAAAACCGCGCCTTTGAGGGCTTTCGGAACTGCAATTTTGTGACGTTCTCATTACAGGCGTCTGGGTCAATTTACATTTCCGTCCACCAGCCCCGCGCTCTCGAATTTTAGCGTGCCGGGTCAAAAGGATTATCTCTCCGATGATTGACCGCTCCTTTATTCTCCGTTCCCTATCTGCGAGCACGCTTGCAATCGCTTGTGCACAGCCAGCAATGGCTCAGACACAGCGAAGCGTCGATAGTTCTGACATCGACGCCACCGGTGCCGAACAGCCCGACAATTCGATGCTTGATGTCATCGTCGTCACGGCCAACCGCCGAGAAGAAAATCTGCAGGACGTCGCCGTTTCTGCGGCCACAATCTCTGGGGATGCAGCGAGGACGATCTTCGACGCCGGAGCGGATATTACCGCTCTCGCCGGCCGGGTACCCGGGCTGTTCGTTGAAAGCTCCAATGGCCGCGCTGCTCCGCGTTTTTATATACGCGGTCTCGGCAATACGGATTTCGACCTTGCGGCATCTCAACCGGTTTCGGTTGTCATGGACGACGTCGTGCTCGAAAACGTGTCGCTCAAGAGCTTCCCCATCTTCGACGTAGAGCGCATCGAAGTCCTGCGTGGTCCGCAAGGTACGCTGTTCGGACGCAATACTCCGGCCGGTATCGTCAAGATCGACACGATCAAGCCGGGGGACGAGTTCTCGGTCACTGGATCGCTCAGCTATGGCAGCTTCGACACGGTATCGATAGACGGCGGCGTAACCGTTCCGCTGGTCCCGGGAATTGCGTCCGTGCGTCTCTCGGGCCTGTGGCAGCAGCGCGATGACTGGGTCGACAATGGGTTTGCCAGCGAGAAAAACGCTTACGGTGCTTATAGCGATATCGCGGGCCGCGCTCAGTTATTGCTGACGCCAACCGATCGCCTGTCTATCCTCGGCAGCTATTCGGTCCGCGATCTCGATGGCACGTCGACTCTTTTCCGGGCGAACATCCTTGGTCCCGGTTCGAACGATCTGAACGACAACTATGACCGCGATACCGTCTATTATGACGCCGGCGGCGGCAATGAAGCGATATACAAAGCGGAAATCGCGACGCTCAAAGCCGAATACGATGCTGAATTCGCGACGCTGACCAGCATCACGAGCTGGGCGGACAGTGAAGGCTCGAGCCGCGGTGACATCGATGGCGGCAACGCGGTCGATGGTCCCGGCGTCATCCCTTTCCAGTCGGACACAAAGGATTCGTTGTCGCTCGACCAGTTCACCCAGGAAGTTCGTCTTGCCTCCAATAGTGGCGGACCTTTCGAATGGCAGATTGGCGGGTTCTATTTCGATAGCGATTTCGACGTGACAACCGTCGGGTTCGATTTCCCTCCGCCAGTGACAGTGAACCACACCAACGAAAGCTGGGCCGTATTCGGCCAGGTAACAGGCGAAGTAACGCGCGAACTCAAGCTTACAGGCGGATTGCGCTATACAGAGGACGACAAGGATTTCTTCGTACGTGACGCTGCCGATCCGCAAGCGCGGTCCGTATCGGACGAGCGCATCAGTTGGGACCTTGCTGCCTTTTATGAACTGACGGGGGATGCAAGCCTCTATGCCCGCGTGGCCAGTGGTTTCCGTGCGCCGACAATTCAGGGCCGCGACGTTGCTTTCTTCAATCCGCCTTCCATCGCGACAAGCGAAAAGATCATGAGCTATGAGGCCGGGCTCAAATCCGAGCTTCTCAACCGTCGTGCCCGGTTCAACCTAGCAGGCTATTATTACACGATCGACGATCCGCAGTTTTCGGCAATCGGAGGAGCCGACAATCTGGTCCAGCTCGTAAATGCCAATAAAGGCCGCGGCTACGGCTTCGAGATGGATGCCGCGTTTCAGGTTACGCCCGATTTCCTGATCACGGGCGGTGCAAGCTGGAACAAGACCGAAATTCAGGACGATCAGCTGGCGGTGGGCACCTGTCTGCAATGTACGGTTCTTGATCCGCTGGTGGACATCGGCGGCACAAGCCGTGCGCTGGTCGACGGAAACCCGTTCCCCAATGCTCCGGAATGGATCGCAGATCTTACAGCGCGTTATGCCGTTCCAATTTCTGCGCAGGGTGAGCTTTTCGCCTACACCGATTGGACTTACCAAGGCGCGACGAACTTCTTTCTTTATGAAAGTGCCGAATTCAACGCGGAAGACCAGATCGAAGGCGGGCTGCGGATTGGCTATGCCAAGTTCGACGGAAGTCTGGAGGTGGCGCTTTTCGCCCGAAACATCACCAACGAGGACAATGTGAAGGGCGGTATCGATTTCAATAACAATACCGCTTTCGTAAACGATCCACGCGTGATCGGGGTCTCCGTTCGCTTCCAGCATTAATTCACGCGAAAAAACGAAAGGGGCTGCGAGGGATTTCCTCGCAGCCCTTTTCTATGGATGTCGTTCCTACTGACTGTCGGCCAATGATTCATGCACGATGCGGATCCGCAAGGCGTGGGCAGGATCGAGATATTCCTGCGCCGCCTGCTGAAGCATTTGTGGCGTGACCGCATTGTAGCGCGCCTCTTGCGTACGGATGCGGTCGAGCCGATCCGCCTCCAACTGCGCGTCGTCGGCAACGCCGAGCCACCAGCCATTGCTTTTCTTCGCCTGCGCGAGCTGCTCGAGCAGTGGCTTACGCGCGCGGGCTAGCGTGTCCTCGTCCACCGGTGCGGTACGCAGCTTTTCTGCCAGCTGATCGACAACCCCGAAGACTTCTGACGCCTGTGACGGTTCGACAATAACCGAGGTGGAGAACGTGCCGTACCCATCATAAATATTAGACATCGATGAGCCGGAGGTGGGCGAATAGGATGCTCCCAGTTGTTCGCGAATTGTATCCGTCATTTCGAGATGCAGAATGCGGGCAAGCAGCTCCAGCGTCGCCTCTTCCTGGGCGTCATCATCGTCGGTCGTGGGCCAATAGGTAAGTGCCAAAGCCTGATCCGGAGCCCCCGCATGGGTCAATACGCGCTCGCCGCGATCATTGGTGAAACTGGCCATTCGGCGCTGTTCATGCGGCGCGAGTTCTGTTTTGCGAGCTGGCAGGCTGCCAAAGGTCGATGCGACGGCTGCGATGACCGCATCCATGTCGAATTCACCTACTACCGCGATTTCTATAGGTGCGCTGGCGAGTTCGCCCGCAATAAGCTCGCGTGCACGATCTGCGCTTACAGCTTCTAGTTCGGCTTGGTCCGGAAATGCGAAGCGCGGATTTCCTCCCGTTACGACTTCGCCGGCTTTGAACTGAGCCACCGCTTGCGGAGTCGAATCGATTTGCGCCATGAAAGGGGGGATCAGGCCGAGCCACTGGCTGATCATTTCGGGGCGAAGGCCTGGATCGGTCAGATAGGCCATGCTCAATTGCATTTGAGCTGGTAGGTCGGCCATGGTCCCGGCGCCGGACACCACGAACTTGTCCTCGGCAACGTTGAAGCCGTAAGTAAGGCTCTGTCCTGCAAAAATCTGCCGCAACTCATCGAAGCTGTGCTGTCCGAGACCGCCTTGGGCGCTCAGGTTCGAGAGCAGAACGGCTTCGGCAAGATCGTCATCCGGAAATGCCAACTGGCCGGAACCCACGCGTATCGAATACCGCAAGGTGTCGTCTTCGAAAGTGGTCTGCTTGAGATTCAGCAGAACATTGTTGGCAAACCGAATCGTACGGCTTCCCAAGTCATCGATGACAGCGTCCGATACGATTTTCGCAGTGCTTGTGGAGGGCGCATAAGCGAATTCGGCGACATCACTGTCTTCCGGCGCAGACACAGCCAGCCGTTGTGAAGTATCGTAGGCTGCGAGAATGGTGGTTTCCGCGTTCGCAATTGGTTCCTTGGTCGAAACATGGATTAGAGGATCGCTAAGCGTGTAATGATCGGCCAGAGCAGCGCTCACGGCATCTGCGGTCAATTCAGGCTTCAAGCGTTCGAACAGCTCGTAATAAGTGCTCGGCTTGATGAACAGATCTTCGGCGCGCGACGTTGCCAGGATCGTGTCGGCGAGCTGCTGGTTAGGCCGTGTGCCCTCCTGTGCGGCCCCGTCCCGCAGGGCTTTTTCAAGATTGGCCAACTGCTCGGCCAGTTCGGCGGTCGTGAAACCATATTGGACCGCACGCCGCCATTCCTGTTCGGCAACTGCCAACGCCTGCTGCCATTCGCCTTCCTTGGCTTGTACTTGCATTGTGGCCTGCCGGTTGATGTCGAAAAAGTCGCTGGCACTGGCGCTCCCACCGACGATTGGCGCATTTTCGCTGGTGGCAATCCGCTGCAAACGGCGATTGAGGATCATGGTGCCAAGATTGATGAGCAACTGCTGGCGCAATTCGGCAATGGTTTCTTCGCGCTCCTTATAAGGAGCAAAACGATCGATGGTCACGATGTAGGGCACATCTGGATCGACGAAATTTCCTGCTGCCCGGCCGCGCTGAACATCGACCAAGCCCTTGTCTACTTCGGCAATCGGTTCGGCGTGCGCCTGCCAGCTGGAGAATTTATCGACGATCTTGGCTTCGATCGCTTCCGGATCGACATCGCCGACTACGACCAGCGTTGCATTATCGGGGCGATAATAGCGTCGGTAGAGATCCCGGACGACGGAGCCGGGAGCGGCATCGATGTTCTCTACTGTTCCATCAGCCCGGAATCGCTTTGCATACAAAGTATCGGGGGCGACGAAATTGAAGTAATCTTTGAGCCTGCGAATTTGGTAATTGTTGCGGGTGCGCGTTTCAGACTGGATAATGCCCCGCTCACGATCGACCGCTTCATCCGCGATGGTGATTTCGGACGCAGTCTCGCGCATCAGCATCAAGGCAGTATCGACGAGTTCATTATCCACCCGCGGGAGATCGAGTTTGTAGATCGTATCTTCGAAGCCGGTCGAAGCATTCGTGTCGGCCCCGAATGCGAGTCCAAGCCGCTCGAGCAGCTTTATCATCTCGCCTTCAGGAACATTGGTCGACCCATTGAAAGCCATGTGTTCGATGACATGAGCCAGTCCGAGTTCTTCTTCGCGCTCATCCACCCAGCCGACATCGAAACCGAAACGGACTACTGCCGTGTTCTCCGGAGTCTCGTTATGCGCGATCGCGTATTTCATACCATTAGGCAAAACGCCGAAGCGCACATCGGCATCGGCCGGAATGTCGTAAACCGGTATCCCCCATGCTGTTTCGTCCGATGGTGAGGCCGTGACTACCGCGTCCCCCGAACCTTGGGCGAATACTCCCACAGGAACGGTGAGTGCGAAAAGCGTTAGCGCTGCCAGCAAATGAGCGAGTTTCTTGCGTGTCATGCCTATATCCCCATCCTAGCTGCCGTTTCGCAGGTTCATCGGTTTCGGTGCTAGGACAAAAGAAGTGGGTAGTGAAAGCTGGAATCTCCCATTTTCTCCGGCTCTTGAGGGTAGCAAGAACTCCCGACGGTTGCGTTCAACGCTCCCGCGGGTAGGAGCATCAGGTGACTAAGCTAGACCTCGTCTTTAACCCTGTCTCAGGAAGCTTCAGCCAAGACGTATGTGATAAGCTGGCGTCCGCACTTGTGGATTCTGGGTTCGAAGTGAACGTACTGCCGACAACTGCTGAAGGGACGGTCCTGTCTGGAACTGCCGACCTTGTCTGTGTTCACGGCGGCGATGGAACGCTGCGCGATACAGTGCAGGCGCTAGGAGCCGATGCAGATCGAATTCCGCTGGCAATTGCACCTTCGGGAACGATCAATCTTGTGGCGCGCGAATTGAACTATCCCCGCAATCCAAAGTCTTTTGCCAAAAAGCTGGCCGACGCCTGGGCGCGTGGGCCGGAAGGCTGGGTGGAGGCGCCGCTTTACCGGCTGGGAGAGATGCCGATTGTATCGTGCCTCTCGATAGGGCCTGATAGTCACGCCGTTGCGCGGGTGTCGGGGGAACTGAAAAAACGGATCGGGCGCTACGCCTATGTCGTCGCGATGATGCAGCAATTGCGCGAATGGCCGCGTGCTCCGATGCGTATTCGCGGAACTACGACAGATGGAGAGGAATTTGCAGGCGAGGCAGAGGCGGTGATCGTATCCAACGCCGCGCTTTATGCAGGTCCTTTCCGCCTCAGTCCCGAGGCGGCTCTACATGCAGATTCAGTGGAACTCATAACGGTAGGTGAGGGCACACGACTACGCATCATGGCCCTCAGTCTTGCAGCAATGCTCGGCCTTCCGGTGGAGCGCTTTTCCAAGGCAAATGTCCGCTCCTGCCGCAGGATAGAGTTCGACCGTTGCGTCACCCCCGTGCAGGTCGATGGCGATCACATGCCGGATTGCGCCTATGCAATCGCGCCTAGCGGCCTCACCTTGCGATACGTGGTCTAATCACTTCTTGGCGGGCTTCGCGGGACTGCGCAGCCGGCCGCGGTGTGCGTTCATGTCCAGCACTTCTCCGGGGCCGTTGTCCTCGTTCTGCAACAGCCCAAGCCGCCGCGCGACTTCCTGATAGGCTTCGCTTTCCCCGCCCATATCCCGGCGGAACCGGTCCTTATCGAGCTTTTCGCCAGTGTTGATATCCCACAAGCGGCAACCGTCCGGACTGATCTCGTCTGCCAGGATCGTGCGGCTGTAGTCTCCGTCCCAGATCCGGCCGAACTCCAGCTTGAAGTCAACCAGCCGGATGTCGATGGCGGCAAACATACCGCAGAGGAAGTCGTTGATGCGGATAGCCATCGAGGACATGTCCTGCATCTCTTCATGGCTGCACCAGTTGAAGCACGCGATCTCTTCTTCAGAGACCTTGGGATCGCCCAGAGCATCGTCCTTGAGACAGTATTCGATCAACGTGTGCGGTAGAAGCTCGCCTTCCTCGACACCGAGCCTTTTGCTCAGTGACCCGGCAGCGACGTTGCGCACCACTACCTCGAGAGGAATGATTTCGACCTGGCGCACCAATTGCTCGCGCATGTTGAGGCGGCGGATAAAATGCGTCGGAATGCCGATGTGCGAAAGGCGGGTGAAGACATATTCGCTGATGCGATTGTTGATCACGCCCTTGCCGTTGATCGTGCCTTTCTTCTCGGCATTGAAGGCGGTGGCATCGTCCTTGAAATACTGGATGATCGTGCCCGGCTCGGGACCTTCATAGAGTATCTTGGCCTTACCTTCGTAGATCTGGCGGCGACGTGCCATGCGTATGTTCCCTCGCTGGAAAAGCCTTCGGCCCCAGAATCGCCCCTCGCAACCCTGCGCCGTAATGTGGGCGGGGCCATACAGAGCGCGAGCGGTGAAAGCAATTGCAGCTAAGGCATGACCCCGTTAGCGGGGCCGCATATGGAAAAGCCGGAAACACTGCGCAGTCCCTTCGCAAAACTGGCGGGCGACCTGGATGGGTTACGGGAAGTGTCCCGGCTGCGCTCACTCTGCACACCGACCGGGATCGACTTCTCTTCGAACGATTATCTGGCACTCGCGGACAGTGAGCGACTGAAGGCTGCTGTCGGCGCGGCCGTGGAGCGAGGCGTTTCGGTTGGATCGGGAGGGTCGCGGCTATTGCGGGGCAACCACCCGGAGCATGAACGGCTGGAGATGGAGGCCGCAAACTTTTTCGGATGTGAAAGCACATTGTTTATGGCTAGCGGCTACGCTGCCAACAGTGCGCTTCTCTCAACTTTGCCGCAGCGCGGGGACATCATCTTTTACGATGAACTCATCCATGCGAGCGCGCATGAAGGCATGCGCTTTGCCCGGGCTGAGACGCGCAGCATTGCTCACAATGATGTGCAAGCTTTTGCCGATGTGCTTCGCCACTGGCGAGACGACAGTGCAGCAGGCACTCCGTGGATTGCCGTTGAAACCCTCTACAGCATGGATGGCGATCGTGCGCCGCTGACCGATCTCCTGGAACTCGCAGATCGCTATGGTGCCGTGCTCTATGCCGATGATGCCCATGCTACGGGTGTTTGGGGTGAGGGGGGTAGAGGGCTGGCCGCCGATCTGGATGGCCGAACCAACACCATTGTCTTGCGCACCTGTGGCAAAGCCTTGGGATGTGAAGGAGCGCTTTTGTGCGGGCCCACGATCATGCGCGATCATCTGGTCAATCGCGCTCGGGGTTTCATTTTCTCCACTGCGCCTTCGCCATTGATGGCGGTGTGTGTGCGGGAAGCCTTGAATATCGTGGCAGAGGAACCTGAGCGAAGAGAGGGCTTGGCCTCGCTGGTAAACTACGCGGGCGAGCGCCTCACCTCCCTGGGCGTCGAAAAAACCGGATCTCAGATCATGCCCCTCGTGCTTGGTAGCGAAGTTCGCACGATGGCTGCCGCTGAGCGCTTGCAAAGACGCGGTTTTGATGTTCGGGGAATTAGGCCGCCGTCAGTACCCCAAGGCAGCAGCCGACTGCGCATCTCCTTGACCCTGAATGTAGGAAGAGACGAGATCGACGCCTTGGGTGGTGCGCTGGAAGAGATAATTCGATGACCGCTTATGTTGTGACCGGGACCGACACGGAAATCGGGAAATCCGTGTTTTCTGCAGCGCTGACTCAAGCGCTCGGCGCGCATTACTGGAAGCCGGTGCAGGCAGGCTTGGAAGAGGGAGGTGACCTATCGCGCGTTGCGGAATTGGCGACGCTTCCACCTGAGCGCATAATTGGCGAAGCCTATCGGCTTACCACACCGTGTTCCCCGCATCTCGCCGCCCAGATCGATGGTGTCAGGATCGACCCAGATCGCCTCGCCCTTCCGCCGCAGCGGCCTTTGATAGTTGAGGGCGCGGGCGGGGCTCTTGTACCTCTAAATGAGGACCTCCTTTACGCCGATATGTTCGCGCGGTGGGATCTGCCGGTCGTCGTCGTTGCGCGCACCTCGCTCGGTACCATCAACCACTCCTTGCTGACCTTGGAGGCGCTGCGCTCACGCGGTGTATCTGTACATGGCGTTGCCTTTATAGGCGACGCGGTCGACGACAGCGAGGCTACGATCTGCCGCTTGGGCCATGTCCGTCGGCTTGGGCCCCTGCCGTTTCTTGCCACTCTCGATGCACCATCCCTTGCCGCTGCATTTGCCGACAACTTCGATATCTCGGATTTTACATGACACAATCGCCCGTCTGGCACCCGTTCACGCAGCATGGCCTCGGCGACCCTATCCCGCTGATCGTGCGGGCCGAAGGAGCTATCCTGCATACTGGTGACGGTCGCCGCATCGTGGATGCCATTTCGAGCTGGTGGGTCACGACCCACGGGCATTGCAATCCTAGTATCTCCGCCGCCATTGCAGAACAGGCCGGTAAGCTAGATCAGATGATTTTTGCCGGGTGGACTCATGAACCGGCAGAGAATTTGGCGCGCGAACTTTCGCGTATTCTACCGAGCGAACTCAGTCGCTCCTTCTTCTCCGACAGCGGATCCACGGCGGTGGAAGTCGCCCTGAAAATGGCCTTGGGCTACTGGAAAGATCGAGGCGGGGAGCGCAACCGCATCGTCGTGATGGAGCATTCCTATCATGGCGATACCATAGGGGCGATGTCGGTCGGCGCGCGCGGTGTGTTCAATGCTGCCTATGCGCCCATGTTGTTCGATGTCGGGAGGGTGCCTTTCCCTGCAGACAATCCTCAATCAACCTTCGATGCTCTGGAGCGAGAGTGCGCAGAAGGAGCCGCGGCATTCATCGTCGAACCACTCGTCCTAGGGGCAGGCGGGATGCTCATGTATCCTCCGCATGTTCTGGCCGAAATGCGCCGCATTTGCGCCAGTCACGGTACGCTGTTCATCGCCGATGAAGTCATGACTGCATGGGGCCGGACGGGGACGCTCACTGCTTGCGAGCAGGCCGATGTCGTACCCGATATGATGTGCCTTTCGAAGGGCCTGACTGGCGGTTCCATGCCGCTGGCGGTTACGATGGCGAGCGAACCGATCTGGGACGCACATTATTCGACCGACCGGACGCGCACCTTCTATCATTCGTCCAGCTATACGGCGAACCCGATTGCCTGTGCAGCAGCGAATGCCAACCTTGCGATCTGGCGCGACGAGCCTGTGCTGGAAAGGATCGCTGCCCTCGGCGCGAAGCAGGAGCAGCACCTTTCCAAGCTTGCCGGTCATCCGGTGGTGCGCAACTCACGGCGCTACGGCACGATCGCGGCTCTCGAACTTGGCGATGCAGAAGGTAGCTACCTTTCCGACCTCGGCCCTCGATTGCTGCGTCGGTTCCGCGAGGCGGATCTTCTGCTCAGGCCGCTAGGCAATACGGTTTACGTTATGCCGCCCTATTGCATCGAGGATGGCGACCTCGATCGCGTGTGGGGCGAAATCGGCGCGGCAGCGGACGAGCTGGCCCAAGTCTAGTGAATTGATGGGGCAGTGGATTTGCCGTCGCCTTCGATCGCCGGGGCCTTATCGTCCTTGAGCTTGTCGATCAGCATGCCCAGCGTCGCGCGCTGGACCAGCACGCTGAACAACACAGCGGCAAAAGTGCCGGCCAGGATGAAGTCGCGCGTTTCGCCCGGTGGAAGCGACAGAGCGAGGGCGACCGAAATCCCGCCGCGCAGCCCGCCCCACCACAATACGCGGCCCGCACCCTTGTCTTGCAGGCGGGCAGCGGGAATGGTCTTGGTCGAAACGAAAATGCCGATTGCACGGGCAATCAGGGTCAGCGGGATGGCGAGCAGACCGAACAGCAGGACTTCACCGGTGATGGTGAGCACGATCATTTCCAGCCCGATCAGCAGGAAGAGCACCGAGTTCAGCACCTCGTCCACCAGTTCCCAGAACTTGATGACATAATCACGCGTCACATCGCTCATCGCAAAGGTCACGCCCTGGTTGCCGATCAGAAGACCTGCGACCGCCATAGCCAGTGGGCCGGAGATATGAAGTTCGCTGCACAAGGCATAGCCACCCATGACGACGGCAAGCGTGATGAGCACTTCCAGAGTGTATTCATCCATTCCTGCCATCGCGCGATACCCGAAGTACCCGGCAACCAGGCCGACGATGATACCGCCGCCAGCTTCGATCGCGAACAGCCGCGCGCCTTCTGACAGGGAAAATTCGTTTCCGCTGACCGCTGCGCCGAGAAGAATGATGAAAACGACGATGCCGACACCATCATTGAACAGGCTTTCGCCGGCAACCGCGCTCTGAAGGGATTGCGGGACGTTCTCCTCCTTCAGCACGCCCAGTACCGAAACCGGATCCGTTGGCGCAATGAGAGCGCCGAAGACGAAATACCAGATAGGCGCGAAGGACAGCCCCAGAACCGAGCCCACGCCCCACATCGCGGCGCCAACGAGGACGGTGGATATGACCACACCTAAAGTCGAAAGAAGTAGGACCGGTAGCCACGCCGTCTTCAGCCGGTCCAGGTCTACATGCAGCGCCCCGGCGAACAACAGGAAGCTGAGCATTCCCTGCAGCAGTGTCTCGGTGAAATTCATCTGCTGGAGGAATTCAGTCACCTGATCATACAGGGTGATGCCGGGGATAACCCGATCGGCCACCATCAGTCCGATCGCCGCAAGCGCGCCCATCACGGTCAGGCCGATGACATGCGGTAATTTGATGAAATGGTGATTGAACCAGCCAAGCAGTGCCGCAGCCACCACGAGCAGGGCGGCGATATCGAAGGCGGAAAGCATGGTTGCTGTTTCTTCGTGCATCCCAGCGGGATAGCGCGGAGATCGTGTTACGGGAAGCGCGTCTGTGGACGCTGGTCCTTATAAGCTTCGTTAGCCTTGAAGCAAAGCGGCCAAGCAAGGCGGAAAGGTGCCGAATCGACCTTGGAGATTACTTTGTGAGGAGTGGTGCCCGGGGACGGATTCGAACCGCCGACACTGCGATTTTCAGTCGCATGCTCTACCAACTGAGCTACCCGGGCTTACCGTTGCTGAGGCCTTTCTGAAGGCTCACCAGCGGTTGGAGTGGGCGCCTATGGCGAAGGCGCGCGTGCTTGGCAAGGGCCTAATTCAATCGTCTTGCGGCTTCACCACTTCCGCAGCGATTTCTTCGGGCAGGGCGGGGCGTCCGGGAAGGGCATAGCCATCGCCGAACCACCGGGCGAGATCGCGGTCGCGGCAGCGGTTGGAGCAGAAGGGTGTATGCTCTTCCACGCGTGGTTTCTTGCAGATCGGGCAGACTTTATTCATGGCCCACGATCTGGGCAGCCGCTGCCTCGATGGCAAGACCGGGATCGGTTTCTATCCGCAGCGGCCTGCCGGTGCGCCGCTCGACCTCAGCCAGCCATTCGGGCCTGAGCTTCGCTTTGAGCGCGGGATGCACGGTAAGCAGGGTTGCCCCGGCGCCCGCGACCATTTCCGCGCGGCGCAGCGCCATGCGGGCTGCCATACCTAGGCGCGAGGTGGCGAAGCGGTGAAGCAGTGATGGCCCTTCGAGCCGTGCGACCAATTGCACGAAGCCGAAACCGTTCATGGCGGTGCGTTCGTGCGACCAGTCGCCCAGCGCGTCTCCCAGTGCGGTGTCCACGGCCTTGCGCTCGGCTTTGGCTTCTAGAGTAGGAAAGTCGATCCCGATCGAGCCACCCAGATCGAATTCCTCAAGCGAGCTTGCCAGAGGTTCGATTGCAGCCAAGGCAAGCGAGCGCGGATCGAGAGCGCCATCGATATCGACAAGCGTCATGGCCGGCGTCACGGCAAACAGCAGCGATCCGCCATCGAAAGCCACTTCGCCCGAACTCGCGGCCTGCCAGACATCCTCCCACATTCCTGGCGGAAAGCGATGAACGCGTTTGCCCGTCTCGATCGGATCGGCGACGGGCGATAGCTGTGAGGCCAAGCGAGCGGAGGGCAATTTGTAGCGTCCGCGTTCGGCGAGCGCGGCGCGGGTCACCACCAGATCCAGCTCGCTGCCTTCCGACACCTCGCGGGGCAGCCGGTCCACCAGCAGTTCGCGGCCTTCGGTAGTGATGGCCGTCCCACGGGTACCGCGTTTGCTGGCAAGTTTCGCAGTCAATTCCTGTCCGCGATAGAGTTCGCCCGGCCAGCGCAGTTTCGCGGCCAGCACTCTGTCACCGTCGATCAGCAGTGCGCGGGTTTCGCCCACGCCGTCTTCGACGACCCAAGCGGGCCCGCTGTCAGGCAATTGAGAACCCGGCTGCCTTCAGCAGCGTGCGCGTTTCGTAAAGCGGAAGGCCGACGACGCCAGAGTGGCTTCCCTGAATGCGGCTGATAAGCCCTTCGGCGATGCCCTGGATGGCGTAGCCCCCGGCTTTGCCGTCCCACTCGCCGCTTGCGATGTAGGCGTCGATCTCTTCTGGCGAGAGCCTTTTGAAAATAACGATGGTCTCGCTCAACCGCTCGCGCAGGGTGCCGTCGGGCGCTCTCAGAGCGATGGCGGACAAGACACGGTGCCTTCGCCCGGAAAGAAGGGCCAGACATTCGCGCGCCGTCGCCTCATCCTCTGCCTTGGGCAGAATACGGCGTCCAACCGACACGACCGTATCGCCTGCCAGAACGAAACCATCGCTGCTCGCGGCAGCTTCGGCCTTTTCCCGCGCCATACGCTTGGCATAGGCGCGCGGAAGTTCGCCCTTGGCAGGCGTCTCGTCGATATCGGCAGGATTGATAGCGCCCGGCACAACGCCGAGCCGCGCGATCAATTCGCGGCGGCGCGGGCTGGCTGATGCAAGAATGAGAGTGGGCTGGCCCAATCTGACTTACTGCAAGATTTTACTGGGGACCGGGGCCGCCGCGTCCCGGCATGAAGCGATATGTGATCCGCGCCTTGGTCAAATCGTAGGGCGTCAGTTCGCACAGCACTTCGTCGCCCACCAGCACACGGATGCGGTTCTTGCGCATCTTGCCGGCAGTGTGGCCGAGAACTTCGTGGCCGTTCTCGAGCTCGACGCGGAACATGGCGTTGGGCAGCAGTTCCACAACGCGCCCGCGCATTTCGAGAAGTTCTTCTTTGGCCATTCGTGTCCTTAAGTCATGCAGTTGGTCGAGTATTGTCGCGCGCCCATAGCGGGAGGCGGGATAAAAGGAAAGAGTGTGGCATTCAGCCGCGTGCAAGCCTGCTGCGACGAAATGTTACGCTAACCCATCTTGTGCCGACCCGGCGGTTCGTCGATCAGACGAGGCGAGGGGGCAACGACAAGAAATCGGAAGATCCTGATGATCCACAAATCCCGGAAATCCGCGCTTCTCGCGCTCACTGCCATATGGGTATGGCAGGTCCCTTCTGCAATGGCACAAGAGGAACAGCCTGCCGGGGAACAGCGTCCGGCCCCCGGCACCGACGAACCTACGGTCGAAGATGGCGATATCGTGGTCTATGGCACCAGGCTCAAGGGACAGCTGATTGTCGATCAACCGCCGATCGCCGAATATAACGAAGCCGATATCGCTGCCTTCGGCGCGAATTCCATCGCCGACCTGATCGCTGCCATCGAACCTGCGACCGGCAGCGGTGCAAGGGGCGGACGCGGGGGCGGCCGGCCCGTATTCCTGATCAATGGTATTCGCGTATCCAGCTGGCGCGAGTTCCGCAGCTATCCCCCCGAAGCCGTCGCCAAGGTCGAGGTGTTCCCGGAGGAAGTCGCCCAGCGCTTCGGCTATTCGGCAGACCAGCGCGTGGTGAACATCGTGCTGAAGCCCGACTTCCAGAGCCTGACGGCGGAAGTGGAATACGAACAGCCCGGTATCGGCGGCTATTCGCGTAACGAACAGGAAGCGACCTGGCTGAGGATCGGCGAGAAGGGCAGGCTTAATATAAGTCTTGAAGCGGAAGACCGCAGTCTGCTGACCGAAGCCGAGCGCGACGTGACACCCGCGGGTGCGCCCGAAGAAGCGCCGTTCCGCAGCCTGATCTCGGATACCTTCGGCGTGCAAGCAGAGGCGAACTATGCCCGCGCCTTCATTGACAGTGGCACCTCCTTCAATCTCAACGGCACCTTTGGCCACAACGAGACCCGCAGCCTTTCAGGGCTGGCGATCGATGGCACGACGCCTCTCGAACGGCGCGGCAATACCGACAGCTTCTCGACCGGGCTGAGCGTGAACAAGCCGCTCGGCGACTGGATCGCCACTTTTACCAGCGACAACAATTACACGCGCGCGCTGACCGAGATCGACCGCAACGATGCCACCGGCTTCGACACCGCACGCAGTCGCAATTATACGACAGCCAACAAGCTCACCCTCAATGGCTTTCCGCTTGCATTGCCGGCGGGCGAACTCAGTACTACGCTCGATCTCAACCTCGACTGGAACCGGATCGAAAGCGAAGACACGCGCAGCGATGCCGATCTCGGTCTCTCCCGCCGCCGCCTTGGCGCGGGACTGACGGTCAATCTCCCGGTCGCGCGGCGGGGGGATCCGCTGGGCGCGCTGGGGGATATCGGCGTGACCGCTGTAGCCGGGGTCGATGATCTTTCCGATTTCGGCACGCTCGCCAACTGGTCGCTCGGCGTCAACTGGTCGCCTTTCGAGAACCTCAGCCTCAGCGGGACGCGCATCTGGCGGCAGGTTGCCCCGTCGCTGACCAATCTCGGCAGCCCGCGCATCGACGAGCTGAATTCCACCGTATTCGATTACCGGACCGGACAGACCGTGCTGGCGACAGTGATCACGGGCGGCAACCCCGATCTGCAGGAAGAAACGCAGTCCGACTGGAAATTCAGCGCCAATTGGGAACTTCCGTTCTGGGAAAACACCCGTTTCAATGTCGATTACGGCATAAACCGTTCGCGTGACGTAACCTCGTCGCCGGGCTTCAGTTCGGCTTTCGAACAGGCTTTCCCCGACCGTGTCAACCGCAATGATGCGGGCGAATTGCTCGCCATCGATCGCCGTCCGCTGACGCTTTACCAGACCCGCAGCCGGATCCTTTCCTTCGGGCTGAACACGCGCGGTGAGATCGGGAAAGAGCCGCAATCCGCCCCGCGCGGTGAACGCGCCGAGGGTCGTTCAAGCGGCACGACTACACTCAGCCTCGACCCGGCCCGCATGGAAGCGGTACGCAAGGTCTTCTGCGACACGCCGGAAGGCGAGACGCCCGATCTGTCGCAGATACCCGAGATGTTCCGCGCTCGCTTGCTCGACGAAAACGGCAATCCCGATCCGCAGAAGATCGCATCCGCCCGCGCAAGCTTTTGCGGTGCTGATGCCGAACAGCGTGGCGAGCGTTTCGCGGCTATCCGAACTGCGATCTGCGCCGATCCGCCCAAGCTCGACGCTCTGCCGGAAGAAATGCTTGCCCGGCTTAAGAACGATGACGGCGAAATCGATGCCGAAAAGCTCAAGGCTCTGCGCGAACGCATGTGCAGCGCCGAAGGCGGTCAGAACGCGCAAGGCGGCGGGCGCCGCGGCGGTGGCATGATGTTCGGCGGCGATCGCGAAGACAAGCGCGCGCGCTACTTCCTCAGCCTCAGCCACGATGTCACGCTGGAAAACGAAGTCCTGCTGTCCGAAGACGGGCCGCTTTTTGACCAGCTCGACGGCTTCGTGCTGGGTGGGGGTGCCTTGCCGCGCAACACATCGCGGCTCGAAGGCGGTATCTTCTGGCAGGGCTATGGTCTGCGTATTTCGGGGCAATATGTCGGTGATGCCACGCTGAGGGGTGGCGACTTCCCCGGGTCGAGCGACCTGTTCTTCTCCGATCTGGCGACCTTCGATCTGCGCCTGTTCGCCAATCTGGGCGAGGTCTTCGAGAAGGAAGACGGCTGGCTCGATGGGCTGCGTGTGTCGCTGGTCGCGGACAATGTCTTCGATGCGCGCCGCCGCGTGACTGACGAGAATGGCGATGTGCCCACCGCCTATGAACCCTTCCGGATCGACCCGACGGGGCGTTACCTTGGCATCGATATCCGCAAGGCGTTTTAAGGCAGGATCAGGCCGTGGCGGCGATGGCTTCGCCCGCCGCCACGCCGCTGGCCCAGGCCCATTGGAAATTGTAACCGCCGAGCCAGCCGGTCACATCCACCGCCTCGCCAATGGCATAGAGACCGGGGACGGACTTGGCCTCGAGGCTCTTCGATGAAAGCTCGTTGGTCGAGATGCCGCCGACGGTCACCTCGGCCTTGGCGAAACCTTCGGTACCGGATGGGCGGAAGGTCCAGCGGGACAGGCGTTCCTGCGCTGATCGCAGCGCCTTGTCGCTCGCGTTGCCGAGTTCGGTTTCGATGGCCAGCTTTTCGGCAAGGATATCCGCGAGGCGAGCAGGAAGCGACTCGCGCAGGATCGACCGCAGCGTGGCGCGGGGCGTTTCCCTTTTGCGATCGAGCAGCCAGTCGCCCATGACGTCGGGCAGGAAATCGATGGCGACTTCTTCACCCGGCTTCCAGTAGGACGAAACCTGCAGGATCGACGGGCCGGAAAGGCCGCGATGGGTGAACAGCGCCGCTTCCGGGAAACGCGCCTTCCCCGCACTGGCGACAACTGGGGCCGAGACGCCCGAGATTTCGCGGAACAACACCTCTTCTCCGCCCAATGTCAGCGGGACGAGGGCAGGGCGCGGCTCCACGACCTTCAGGCCGAATTGCCGCGCAAGATCGTAAGCAAAGCCGGTCGCGCCCATCTTCGGAATCGAGGGGCCGCCGGTGGCGATAACCAGTGCAGGCGCGGTGTAGCCGGCGCTCCTGGTCATAACCGTGAAAGACTCGCCATGCGTTACTTCGGTCACCTCTTCGCCGCAGCGAATATCGACATCGCCTTTCGCGCATTCCTCCAGCAGCATTTCGACGATCTGCTTCGACGGACCATCGCAGAACAGCTGGCCCTGCGTCTTCTCGTGCCAAGCGATGCCGTAGCTTTCGACAAGATCCAAAAAGTCACGCGAGGTGTAGCGGGCCAGCGCAGACTTGGCGAAATGCGGATTGGCGGAAAGGTAATTGGCCGGTCCTGCGCCGATATTGGTGAAATTGCACCGGCCGCCGCCTGAGATCAGGATCTTCTTGCCGGGCTTCTCCGCCTTTTCCAGCACGAGCACGCGCTTGCCCAGCTGGCCCGCGCGCGCGGCGCACATCAGGCCGGCAGCGCCTGCGCCCAGGATTATCGCATCAAACCGGGTCATTTATTGCGCGGCTAGCGGTTCGACCGGGCGTTCCTGCCGGGCAATAAAGTACAGCAGTGTCCCCGCGGCGACGAGCCCGCCGAACACGCGCCAGCTCTCTTCATTCGCATGAGTGCCGACCCAGATCGTGCTGATCACGGTAAGGATCGAGACAAAGCCGTGGAGCGGCTTGATGCCGCCGTCCCGCTTTTCGATCACCGGCAGCGCGAAGGCGGCGACGATATAGGTCAGCAGCCGCGTCAGCGTGCCTGCCAGCGCCAGCACCATGAAGCCTTCCCACAGGCCGAAGGCGATGCTCGCCGCGCCATAGAACAGGATCGAATTGACCGGGGTTTGTAGCTTGGGCGAAACCTGCATGAACCACCGCGGCAGCATGCCCCTTTCGGCCATGCCATAGGTCATGCGCGGCAGGCTGATCCCGCCGGCGAAATTGTTCGCCCCGATGCTGAATGCCGCCGCGATCACGATGGCCACTGCGCCGATCGATCCCATCGCATCCTGCGCCGCGATCGCCAGCGGGTTTTCCGCATCCGCGCTCGCCGCAGGGGCGATGCCGATATAGGCCCAGATGACGAGCATATAGAGCAGGGTAACGGCCGCCAGCATCGCAATCAGCGCCAGCGGCACGTCGCGCTTGGGGTTCTTCATCTCGCCCGCGGGCAGCACGACATATTCGAAGCCGATGAAGGCGTAATAGGTCAGCAGCACCACGCTCTCGGCATCGGAAAATTCGGGCAGGACCAGACCCAGCTCCGGCTGGCCGCCGAACAGCCCGGCGGCGATCAGCGCGAACAGCGGCAGGATCTTCACTGCCGTCAGGGCGCTCAGCGTTGTCACAGAACTGCGCAGGCTGAACAGGTTTACGATGGTGATGAAACCGATGAAACCGGCAACCAGCAGCGGGCGCAGCACCGGGCCGTCGAGCACCGGATAGAGCGTGGCGAGGTATGACACCATGACATGGGTGTTCGCCGCCACGGTCACGATCGCGCTGGCATAGCGGGCCCATCCGGCCTGGAATCCCACGAACCGCCCGAAGGCAGCCTCGCCATAAAGGATCGGTCCGCCCGAATGATCGAACCGCGCAGCCAGCCAGGCGAAGGTCAGCGTCAGCGGCAGGAACAGCAATCCGCCCAGCAGCATCATCCACGGCGCGAAATTGCCCACGGCCAGAAACAGCGTTGCGGGCAGGGCGAAGATGCCCGCGCCGATCATTCCGTTCACCGGCAATAGCGACGCGCCGAACAGGCCCATGGTGCGCGGTGGTGTAAGCTCTTTTGCGTTCATGCGCCGGGGGATGGCGGCAAACGAGAATTTGCACAAGCGCCCCTTTGCGCAAGCGGGTATTGCGCACTATCTCCACGCCCATGTCGCGCACGAAAGCCGGTTCTCCCAACGATCCCCGAGGCAAGGAGCGTTTCCACGAGGAACGCGCCACCAAGACCGTGGCCAGCGCGCAGCCGGACCTCGAAACCGGCATCAATGTCATCCGCGAAACGGTGAAGACATTGAAGCCGCGGCCCGGGGTCTACCGGATGCTCGATACGCGGGGCGATGTCCTCTATGTCGGCAAGGCCCGCAGCCTCAAGGCGCGCGTGGCCAATTACACGCAGGTCAAGGCGCTGACCAATCGCCTGCAACGCATGGTCAGCCAATGCCGCGCGATGGAAATCGTGGTCACCAACTCCGAGGCCGAGGCGCTGCTTCTGGAAGCGCAGCTGATCAAGCGTTATCGCCCGCCGTTCAACGTGTTGCTGCGCGACGACAAGAGCTTCCCGTTCATTCTCCTGCGCGCCGACCATGCCTTCCCGCGCATCCAGAAACATCGCGGGGCACGCCGGGCCAAGGGCAATTATTACGGCCCCTTCGCCAGCGCCGGTTCGGTCAACAAGACGCTCAATGCGCTGCAGAAACTGTTCCTCCTGCGCAGCTGCACCGACAGTTTCTTCAACAATCGCGACCGGCCCTGCCTGCTCTACCAGATCAAGCGCTGCTCGGCCCCGTGCGTCGGCCGGATCGACGAAGCGGGCTATGACAGCCTCGTGCAGGAGGCGAAGGATTTCCTCTCGGGCAAGTCCGGCACCGTGCAGGCCAATATGGAAAAGCAGATGGCGAAAGCCGCGGAAGATCTCGATTTCGAGACCGCCGCGATCCTGCGCGATCGGCTGCGCGCCGCCACTTTCATCCAGGGCAGCCAGGCTATCAACGCCAGCGGCGTCGGCGATGCGGATGTCTTCGCGCTGGCGGCCAAGGGCGGGCAGATCGGGGTGCAGGCCTTCTTCATCCGCGGCGGGCAGAACTGGGGCCACAAGGCCTTCTTCCCCAAGAACACCGGCGATCTCGATCATGACGAGGTGCTGTCCGACGTGTTGCTGCAATTTTACGAGGAAGTCCCGCCGCCGCGCACCATTCTGGTCGATCGCGAGCTGGCCGAACAGGACCTGATCGCCGAAGCGCTGGCGGAAAAGGCCGGACACGCGGTCGCCATTTCCATTCCCCAGCGCGGCGATCGGCGCAAGCTGATGCAGCAGGCGCAGCGCAANGCNNNNGANNCGCTCGANCGGCGGCTGGCCGAAAGCGGCACCAAGGCNCNGCNCNNNCGCGANCTGGCCGAATTCCTCGAACTGGANGAANNGCCNCAGCGNATCGAGATNTACGACAACAGCCATATCCAGGGCNNNAAGGCNNTNGGCGCGATGGTCGTCGCNNGNCCGGANGGGTTCGAGAAGGGCCAGTACCGCAAGTTCAACATCAAGACCGCGCAGACNAANGACGATTTCGGCATGATGCGCGAGGTGATGGAACGCCGTTTCCGCAAGCTGGCCGAAACAGAGCGCGCCGACGAGGGTACGCAGGGCGGAAAGGGGCACGAAGCGATCTGGCCCGACCTGCTGCTGATCGATGGCGGCAAAGGGCAGGTTTCATCGGTCATGCGGGTGATGGAAAATCTCGGCATTGCGGAAGATGTGCCGGTCATCGGCATAGCGAAGGGTCCGCATCACGGGCGCGAAGGGCGCGAGGTGTTCCATTTTCCCGACGGGCGCGAGAAAACGCTGCCGGTCAATTCGCAGCTCTTGTTCTACCTCCAGACCCTGCGCGACGAGGTCCACCGCTATGCCATCGGCGCCCACCGCGCCAAACGCAGCCGCGCCATCACCGCCTCACCGCTGGACGAGATCCCCGGCATCGGCCCCTCGCGCAAACGCGCGCTGCTGCTGCATTTCGGCACGGCGGGAAAGGTGCGCGCCGCTGCGCTGGACGATCTGAAACGCGCGCCCGGTATCAGCGCCGGCGTTGCCCAACAAATCTACGATTTTTATCACGCGGGCGGGTGACCGCGCTGGACCGGTTGATTTCCCATCAGTCGGTCGTGCGACCAATCCGATAAGGGCCCGATCGAGCCGGAAGCGCCTTACCTTTCCAGCTCAGCGTAATGGCTTTTTGATCCAAGAGATGATCCACCGCAGTGTGGACGGCGGGCATCGCTTCGCGCCAGTCGGCCTTGTTGTCCGTGGCGATCCTGCGTGCGGCTTCGCTCGGGCAGATTGTCGCGCCGGATTGGCGCTCGGAAAGCAACGCCAGCACAGCGGCCTCCGCATCGCCTGCATTCACTTGCGCTTTTTTCCTGACGTCATGAGGTCGGGCTTGGGCGGCGGTTTCCAGCCTGGCGGGGGAACCGGGCGCTGACGGCTGGTGCCGAGCCCCATGGCGCCGGGCTGCTGGCGCACCAGGCCAGAGGTGTCCGCCTCAGCTGCTTCTCCCGCATCTGCGCCGCCGCGCATCAGATTGATGCGGTCACGAAGGCGCCCCGCCTCCTCGAAGTCGAGGGCTTCCACCGCAGCAGCCATCTCGCGCTGGAGGTCTTCGATTGTCTTGCTCATGGCTACTCAACGCACGGATGCAGGGCGTGGTGCCGTCACCCCCAGCATTCGTCATTGCCGATTTCGACGTTACTCTGCGCTGCGGACGCTGGCGCTTTCTTCGCGCACGGCCTTGAACTCCGAACCATCTTTCCATTCCGGCCAGTCGTCGCTATTGGCGAGTTCGGCGCCCATGTCGCGGAACAGGGCGATGTCCTGCACGGCTCCGGCGAGGTTCCACTCCGGTCCCCAGGCATCGCAGGCGGCGTGGTAGCAGCGGCCGGTATAGTCATCGACCCAGGCCTGTCCGGCTTCCTTACCGCCTTCGATCAGGTCGGATGCGCCCGCGATGCCCATCATCAACATCACCGGCACGCCGCGCTTGGCCATGCTGAAGTGGTCGGCGCGGAAGAACAGGCCGCGTTCGGGCAGGCTTTCTTCGCTGACCGTGCGGCCCTGTGCTGCCGCGAAGCGCGCAAGATCGTCTTCCAGCGTGCTCTGGCCCTTGCCGACGAGGATCACGTCCTTCGCAAGGCCGGCCGTCTGCAGGATGTCGAGATCGAAATTGGCGACCGTCTTTTCGATCGGAAAGATCGGATTGGCGGCATAAAATTCGGAGCCGAGCAGGCCGCGTTCCTCTGCCGTCCAGAAGGTGAAGACCACGCTGCGGTCGGGCGCAGGCGCGGCCTTGAAGGCGCGGGCGATTTCCATCAGCCCGGCAACGCCCAGCGCATCGTCATTCGCCCCGGCGCGGTAAATCCGGCCCAGCTCGTCGGGCTGGCCTTCGCCATAGGCATCCCAATGCGCGCCGTAGACCACGGTTTCCTCGGGCCGCTCGGTGCCGGAGATCTTGGCCAGCACATTCTGGCTCTGCACCACTTCGCTGGTCACGGGGAAGGATGCGGAAAAGCTGGTGTCGAGATCGACAGGGCGGAATTCCTTGCCGCGTGCGGCTTCGCTGAGATCGGCGAGGTCCAGGCCCGCATCGGCGAACAGCTTGTCTGCAGTCTCGCCCGAAATCCATCCCTGCAGCGCCAGGCTGGTCAGGTCTTCCGGCTGGCGAACCACATCGTAATTCTCGCCGCCGGGGCTTTCGATGACATTCCAGCCATAGCCCGCACCGGCGGTTTCGTGGACGATCAGCGCGCCGATCGCGCCGCGGCGGGCGGCTTCCTCGAACTTGTAGGTCCAGCGGCCGTAATAGGTCATCGCGCGCCCGCCGAATTCACCGGCGACCGCTTCGCCGTCTTCGGCGTGGAAATCGGGATCGTTGACAAGGAAGACGGCGACCTTGCCCTTGAGGTCCATGCCCTTGAAATCGTCCCACCCGCGTTCGGGCGCGTGGACACCGTAGCCGACGAAGACCATGGGCGCGGCGTCGATTGCGGCCACATCACCGGGCTGGAGGGTGGAGACGTAAATGTCTTCGGGGAAGCTCAGGCTGGTGGTCGCGCCCCCATGCTGGAAGGCGACGCGGTCCGGCGTGCCGAGGCGGGTGTGGAGCAGCGGGACTTTCTGCGTCCAGGTGCCATCCTCGCCCGCAGGTTCGAGGCCGAGGCCCTGCAGGCGGCCGATGAGATAACCGATGGTCCGTTCTTCGCCGACAGTGCCGGGCGCGCGGCCTTCGAACTGGTCGGACGCCAGCGTGCGCACGGTTTCGGTCAGCCGCGCGGCTTCGATATCGGTGCTGGCGACTTCGCGGACTGCCGCGTCGTCCTGCTGCGCCATGGCGGGCAGGGCAAGGATCAGGGTGGTGCTTGCGGCAAGGCTGCGAAGGATCATCGATATCTCCAGCTAGGGTAGGGGATCGGACCTAGCTGGTTGGATTATCGTTGGAAACCCCGCTGCGCGGACAGCCGAACAGACAGCCGGTCAGGCGGCGACGGCGGTGCCGTCCTTTTTCAAGCGGCGGGCCTGGAAGGCGAAGCGTGCGGCCTTGCCGACATCGTCCTGGAACGAGGAATTGACCAGTCCACCCACGATGGAACCGACCACCGGCACGATCATGCCTGCGCGGCTGCGGAAGCTGGCGAAGGCGATGGCGCGGCTGACGCGTTCGACCGCCTGGTCCACCACGGGGGTAATATGTTCATGATCGGCGTGGATCAGCTGGCCGCTTTCGCCGATGGCGCTTTCCAGCGCGGCGATGCGCGCTTCGCGCTGGTCGGGATCGTCCAGCGCGGACAGTTCGAGGATCTGCAGGCGGAACAGCTTTTCGGCCGGGCCTTCCCCGTCGAAGCCGTAAGCGCGGCCGGTGTCGCGGATGGTGCGGAGCGCGATGCCGATGGTCGCTGGAATGTCGAGACCCATAGAAATGGCGCCGCCGAGGCCGGCTGCCGCGCCGGTGCTGGCGCTGA
Source organism: Erythrobacter sp. (assembly GCA_002695185.1). The sequence goes on along the minus strand of NZOF01000204.1, from coordinate 55,180 downwards.
TCGAGCGGGCTGCGCGCGTCACTTTCTTGGCTGCGCGATTGGCCGCTGCCAGATCGGAAACATCGTGATCGAAGCGCACGAGCTGCGGCGCGCCGACAGCCGTGTCGAGGCCCTTCAGCACCGCTTCGACGAGCGCATTGGGTACCGCGCTGGCGAGCGCCTTGCCGAAGGGGTGGGTAAGCCGTTCGATCCCGCGGCCGAGGCGGGAAGGCTTCTGCTTGCGAAAGCGCTGCTGTTCTTGTGCGATGTCCATGACAACGCAATGTCCGAGCGTCAGACGCGTTCCGGGGGGAGGCTGCATATCTGCGCCTCCCCGTCACGCTTGCGGGTATTTACGGATCGAGCGGGTCAGCTCGGATTGGCGCCGCCGGGCTTGCGCTTGCCGGCGAATTTCTTGCCGGTGGGCTTGGGACCCTTCTTGAACGGCTTGCCGCCGGGCTTACCATCGGACTTGCCGCCGAAGGGCTTGCCATCCGACTTGCCGCCGAACGGCTTTCCGCCGAAGCTCTTGCCGCCTTCGCTCTTGCGCGGGCCCTTGCCGCCTGCGCCCTTGTGGAACGGCTTGGCATGCACGCGCGGTCCACCGCGACCGCCGCCGCCACCTTCGCGGCGGTTTTCGCGGGCCTGAATGCGCGGGCCTTCGGGTGCTTCCTCGATCAGGATGGCGTCCTGCTCGTCCTCGGTCGAGGCCGTGCGGGCGATCGCTTCGGCAAATTTGGGCGCGACAGCGGTCGGCACCTGGAACCAGCTTTCGAACTGGCCGATGCGGATCGCACCGATCTCGTTGCGGGTGATGTGGCCGCGGCGGCACAGCAGCGGCAGGATCCAGCGTGCTTCGGCATTCTGGCGACGGCCGACGCCGATCTTGTACCACACCACGTCCTCGAACCCGGGGCGCTGGCGGTCGGCCTTGGCCTTGTCGCGCGCTTCGGGGGTGTTGGCGGAGAGGTCTTCGGGGCTGGGCAGCTTGGCGCGATGCGCCTGCACCAGCGCCGCCGCGATATCCTCGGGCGAGCGCTTTTCCATCAGTTCCTTCGCCAGCGCACGGTCATGATCGTCGAATTCGGTTTCGGCGGTCAGCATTTCGATCAGGCGGCTGCGATCCTGCTTGTGGATCATCTCGGGCGTGGGCGCATCCATCCACTCCGCCTCGATCTTGGCACCGCGCAGCATGCCTTCGACGCGGCGGCGGCGATTGTAGGGCACGATGATCGCCGCCGTACCCTTCTTGCCCGCGCGGCCGGTCCGGCCCGAACGGTGCTGCAGGGTTTCCGCATCGCGCGGAATTTCGACATGGATGACGAGAGTGAGCGTGGGCAGATCGATCCCGCGCGATGCGACATCGGTGGCCACGCACACGCGTGCGCGCCGGTCACGCAGCGCCTGCAGCGCCTGGTTGCGCTCGCTCTGCGAATGTTCGCCCGACAGCGCCACCACGCCGAAGCCGCGTTCCTGCAGCGTGGCATGGAAGCGGCGCACATTGTCGCGCGTGGCGCAGAACAGGATCGCCGTTTCCGCTTCGTGATAGCGCAGCAGGTTCACCACCGCATTCTCCACCTCGGCGGGGGAGACGGTGATCGCCTGATAGCTGATGTCGCCGTGCCCGCGGTCCTGCCCGACCAGGCTGAGGCGCAGCGAATTGCTCTGATAGCGTTCGGCCAGCCGTTCGATCTGGCGCGGCATGGTGGCCGAAAACAGCAGCGTGCGGCGCGTCTCGGGCGTCGCGTCGAGGATCTCTTCCAGATCCTCGCGGAACCCCATGTCGAGCATTTCGTCCGCTTCATCCAGCACCACGCCCAGCAGGCCGGACAGGTCCAGCGCGCCGCGTTCGAGGTGGTCGCGCAGGCGGCCCGGCGTACCCACCACGATGGCGGGGCCGCCGCGCAGCGCACGGCGTTCCTTGCTCGCATCCATGCCGCCGACGCAGGTCGCCATGCGCAGGCCGGCCTGGGCATAGAGCCAGCCCAGCTCGCGGCTGACCTGCAGCGCCAGTTCGCGCGTCGGCGCGATGACCAGCAGCAGCGGCTTTTCGACCAGCGACAGATTGGCGGTTTCCGCCAGCAGCGCTTCGGCCATGGCCAGGCCGAAGGCGACCGTCTTGCCCGAACCGGTCTGCGCCGAGACGACGAGATCGCGGCCGCGCGCCTCGTCCTCGATCACGGCGGATTGCACGGGGGTAAGGTCGGTATAGCCGCGCGCGGCAAGGGCTTCGCCGATCATGGGCGGGAGATTTTCGAAGGACATAAGGCTCACAGGGCTGGCGCCGCGGCGAAAGTGCCGCAGGGCGAAAACTAGATAGGGTTTGAGGCCGCTCGTACCGGCGGCGAGAGGATCGCGGACCGGCAAAACGGCTCCCACGCGACCACGCTTGCCGTGGCCCCTACACGAAACCGCGCGCTTTGGCTTGCGTTATTTTGCGGGGGGCTGGGAGGCGGTTACCCATCGAGGTCGAGGGGCAATTCGATCTGCTGCATGATCCGGTCCGTTTCGAGCAGGATTTTTACGATCTTCTGATAGTGGCCGACATCGTCGTAATCGAGCGCGCGGCCCTTGCGATCCTTCAGCCATTTCTGCGCGGGCTGATAGCCGCCGATGTAAAAGTCCCATGCCACCTGCGGCACGCCATCGAAATACTGGTGCTTGTTGATATAGACCCGACCCTTGGCGGAGCTGGACCCCGGCTCGGGGGCCGGGGTGACGGCATTTGCATTTTCATCGTCACCCCGGACTTGATCCGGGGTCCAGCTTGCTTGAGGCACGAACTTGGGATGCGCGGGCGCGACTTCGTTGTTCGCTTCCTCCGCCTCCGCGCCCTCTTCGGTGAGGAATTGATAGGGCGCATCGCCGACAGCCGCGGGTTCCATCAGGTGGAGACGGCGCAGCGCTTCGCCCTTTTCGCTGACGTGTCTGAAGACCTCCGGGCTGGCCGGATAGGGAATGCGCGGGAAGTCGATCTTGAGGAATTCGGCAAAGGTCTCGCGGTAATCGGGGCTGTGCAGCACGCCGTATATATAGTCGAAAACCTTGACCTCGGACGGACGCGCATCGCCGCTGGGCGCGCGGAAATCGTCCTCGGGTCCGGCGATGTCGGTAGGGTCGATCTCGGCGGCTTTGCAGATCTTGGCGTAGAGCTTGGGGGCGAGGTTGAGGGTGCGTGTCGTGGGCGCGAGGGCGTCGGCTTGGTCGGCGGATTCGTCGGGGTAGAGATAGAGTGGGGCCTGATAGGATTGGATCGTTCTTTCAGCGCACTTCATCTCACTGGGTTTGTCGCTTAGAAAGAAATGATCGACGGTAGCCGACTTGTTCTGTCTCCCAAACAAAATCGAAAGGTTATCAAGATTCACCAAATTTCGCATTGTAGTGTGTCGCGGTCTTCCTAGAAAACCGGAAGAATTTTCAGTGTAAGCGGTCCAACGATCATCAAATGGTCGAAATGCTAATTTGGTAAGTCGAACATCGCTATTGAGAATGTCAGCGCGCGCACGACTCACCCCCCACCCTGTGTTATCTTTTTGAAGATTGTATTGTCGTCGGATTTTTTCGTCATCTTCTTTGCACAGGTCAGACAACACGTCCTCAATGGCAATTTTTGTATATTGAATACAAAAAGAGTCTCTTTTGGTCTGTATACCGGTGTTATATTCAGAAAATAATTCGTTTATCTTAAAGCCCACGTTATATTTATCAGATGATAAAAACTCGTCGGTTGTGAAAAAGAAGTAAGGTTCGGTGGGTGAAATATTTCGAAAGATGGGTCTATCAATATCTCTTTCAAACAAATTTAAGTTCTTCTTATGACGGCATCCGTAGATATCATCGATCATGACCTCGCACTGCTTATGATCTGATGAATTAAGCGATTTTCGCACTAAAAGAGTGATGCAGACACCCTGCCGAATATCGAAAACGTTTTGGTCAGATGAACCGTCGGGCGCGATCTCGCGTTGGTTGCTGTCGCCATGCAGGTTCAGCACCCTAATTTGGTCGTATGTCTCCATGAGGCTTTTTCTCATCGCGCGATGGGTAACGCCTCGTAAGAATGAGTTGTTGGTGATTAGGCAGACAACACCCTTTCCGTTCTTCGCCGTGACATGTTGTGCGAGCCTTATGAACTTTATGTAGTCATCATCGAGATTAATCTTGCGTTCGTTTAGGCCCTCTTTGTATGGTCTTATTAAATCTCTAATCCATTTGCTCATATTCTGCGAACTCACAGAATACGGCGGATTCCCAATCACGCACATGATCGGCGTCTGGCGCTTCACTTCGCTTGCGCCGCGCGCTTCGTCGGCGAGTTGCTGGAAGAAGAGGTCCTTCACCTCGCGCTCGGCAGGTTCCAGCGCGTTGGTGAGCCAGACCGACAGGCGCGGCGGGTTCTTGCTCGGCACATAGCCGCTCTCGGTCAGCTGCATGTCCAGCTTCATGTGGCACATCGCATAGCTTGCCATGAGCAGTTCGAAGCCGTGGAGGCGCGGCAGAAGGTCGTTTTCGACATAGCTCGACCACATACCCGGCGCGCGGCCCTTCACGCGGTCGGCAATGGTCTGCACCGTTTTGGCGAGGAAGGTACCCGTGCCCGTCGCCGGATCGAGAATTTGCACGCGATGCACATCCTTCCGGATCGTGACTGGCTTGCCCTTCTTGTCGGTCTGTCCTGTATCCCAGTCCACCGTCACCTTGCCGGTGTCGGCGAGGCCATCGGTAATACCAAATTCGCTTTTCAGCACATCGTCCACTGCGCGCACAATGAAGTCGACCACGGGTTCGGGCGTGTACCAGACGCCGCGAGCCTTGCGCTTTTTCGGGTTGTAGGCGGCGAGGAAGGTTTCGTAGAAATGGATGAAGGGGTCGTTGCGCGCCGTGAATTTACCAAAATCCTCGAACAGAGCGTGCGGGTCGCTAGCGCGCAGGACCTCCGCCAGATCGTCCACCACATAACGCAGGCGTTCGGGAATGTCGAAACCCGCGATGTATTGAAACAGGCCGCGCAGGAACGGGTTCGACTTCGGCAGCTTTTCCAGCGCTTCCTGCCTGCTGAATGTCTCCAGCGTATCGTCATGCAGGCGCGCGGCGAACATACCGTAAGTGATCGTTTCGGCGTAAATATCCGCAAACTCGCCGGGGGTGAGATTGGGAAGCAGGTTTTCCTTGAAGGTCGTGAATTGCCGACCGAGACCTTGCTTGAATTCGGGATCGTCAGCGAGCGCGATGCCGATTTCGTCTTTGATGATCGCCGCCTTGCCCGCCATGTGTTCCGCAAGGCGTTGCGCGCTGCGGATGCTGACGGGTTTTTGCTCTGCGAAGAGTTTGAGCTGGCGCTCCAACTCGTCGAACTTTTCAGGTAGCGGCTTCAGACCGCCGAGATTGCCTAGGAAATCGGCAATGGAGGTATGGTGGACGACTTCCTTGTTGCGGATGAATTCGAAATCGACGCCATTGGTATAAAGCAGGTTGGGGTAGGCAGCTTCATAGCGCTTACGCTGTTCGACACTGTAGCCTTTCAGCTTGATGACATCTTTGTCGATGTCCTTCGCCTCCGCCCAGCCGAATGCCACGCCTTTGCGCTGGAACAGGAAGTCGGGCATCCCGCCTTCGGAGCGCTTGGGTTCGTTGATGACTTCGATTTCGGGATCGATGGACTGGAAAAGCTTTTCCAGCGGCGCGCGATAGCTATGCTCGGTTGCTTGCCCGCTCTCGAACTTGGCAATGATCTGATCGAGATATCCGGCAATATCCATAAGTAAGACTTTCCCCTCTTCGGCAGCCTGATTGGCCGCTCCCCCCGCCGCTGGCAAGTCGCCATTTTCCTACACGCCCCCGATCCGCTAGCGTTGCGGTTCGGCTCTTTCTCTCGTCTATCTTCACGTCCTGCCGCAGGGTGACAATCCCCTGTCACACAGTGACACTCGGGCTGCGCCAGGGTGACACTCCGGCGCCGCGCACGGTTACGCTTTTCACGCTCAGGAAGACACATGCCCCGCGCCGGGTGACAGTTTTCGCGGCAAAGGTGACACGCGCGCCCATAGAGTGACGCTTTTGCACCACAAGGTGACGGAAAAGGGTTTTTCGCCCTGGACCGTGCTCCACCTGCTCCATCCTGTAGGAAGGCGAAACCCCTGAATCGCGGGGTCTGCGGGGCGGTTCGGTCCTGTCCCCGCTGGTGCTGTCATGCGCCCGTCACACATGTCATCGTTGCTTCATCCAACGGACGCATTCGAGTCAAATAGCGGACGTATGTGCCCCCTCGACAGGAGGACACATGTCTAACAACACACGCAAATCGCTGCGCCTTGCGGCCAGTCTTACCGCTCTCGCCACTGCCGCCACCATCGCCGCCCCCGCCATTGCGGGCGAGGTCGTCGGCTCCGTTACCGATGCCAGCCAGACGGTTGCGTTGCGGTCGGCCGAAGTGACCATCGTCGAACTCGGCCGCACCGTGGCGACCGAGCGTGACGGCACCTTCCGCTTCGCCGACGTGCCCGAGGGCACCTATACGCTGCAGGTTCGCTATGTTGGCGCCGATCCGGTCAGCCAGGCGATCGACGTGCCCGCCACTGGCGAAGTGAGCGCCAATCTGCGCCTGTCGGGCATGGGCAGCGATTCGGAGATCCTGGTGATCGGCCAGGCCGCCAACCTTGCCAGCGCGTTGTCGCGCAAGCGCGAGAACGACGTCGTCTCCGACGTGCTCAGCCGCGATGCGATCGGCCAGTTCCCCGACCAGAACGTGGCCGAAAGCCTGCGCCGCCTGCCGGGCATCAACGTGCTGAACGACCAGGGCGAGGGCCGCTTCGTGTCGGTTCGCGGCCTTGCGCCCAGCCTCAACGCGACCTCACTCAATGGTGTGCGCCTGCCTTCGCCCGAAAGCGACGTGCGCGCTGTGGCGCTCGACGTGATCTCGTCGGACATCATCGAATCGATCGAGGTGAAGAAGTCGCTCACCCCCGATATGGATGCGGACACCATCGGCGCCTCGATCGAGATCGAGACCACCAGCGCCTTCGACCGCAAGAAGGACCTGCTGACGGTGAAGCTGGAAGGCAGCTATAACGAGCTGGCCGACGAGCTGAGCCCCAAGGGCAGCGTCGACTTCTCCTACCGGGCGAGCGACAGCTTCGGCGTGACCGGCGGCCTGTCCTACTACAAGCGCGCCTTCGAGACCGACAACATCGAGGCGGACGACTGGCAGGAAGACGATGGCCTGGTCTATGCCGAGGAGTTCCAGTACCGCGACTATGACGTGGAACGCGAACGGATCAGCGCGACGCTGGGCTTCGACTTCCGGGCAGGGGACAGCACCAGCCTCTACCTGCGCGGCATCTACAGCCAGTTCGACGACCAGGAGTTCCGCCGCCGCCTGACCTTCGACCTCGGCGATGCCAGCGTCTCGGGCTCCAGCGATGCGCTGGTCTACTCCGACGACGAGGCCATCACCGTCGAGCGCGATGTGAAGGATCGCTTCGAAAGCCAGAAGATCCGCAGCATCGTGGCGGGCGGCGAAAGCGACTGGGGCGACTGGTTTGCGGACTACTCCGCCAGCTGGGCCAAATCGAGCGAGCGCGAGGACGGCAGTGTCGATCCGGCGCAGTTCGAGCAGGAGTTCGAGAACGCCGGGCTGGAACTGGGCTTCGACCTGTCCGACCCGCGCGTGCCGTCCTATACGGTGAACGCCGATCCGGGCAGCTTCCTCAACGCCTCCGACTATGTCCTGAATGACATCGAATACGTCGCCCTGTCGGACAGCCAGGACGAGGAATACTCGGCCAAGTTCGACATCGGCCGCCGCTTCCCCTCCGGCATGGGCGAGTTCACCGTGCAGGCCGGGGCCAAGGGCCGCTGGCGTGAAAAGAGCTTCAACGGCACGGTCGAGTTCTACGAGCTGGGCGGCTACGACCTGGCCGACGCGCTGGGAGACGGCCCGACCTATCGCCTTGGCGACATCGGCCCGCTGCCGGGCTTCACCGAAGCGAGCGACTACTTCCGCGCCAATCGCGACCTGTTCGCGTTGCAGGACATCGACAGCGCCTTCGACAGCGCCGTGTCGGATTACTCGGTCGAGGAAGACATCATGGCCGGCTATCTACTGGGCCGCTGGGACAGCTCGACCTTCACCATCATCAGCGGCATCCGCTATGAGAACACGTCGAACGTGCTGCGCGGCAATGACGTCCTGCTGGTTGAGGAAGATGGAATCTTGCCCGACGGCACTATCGCCGGGGACGATACCGTCTTGGTCAATCCGGTCTCGATCGACAAGGATTACGACCACTGGTTGCCGAGCCTGAACCTGCGCTACGAAGCCACGCCCAACCTCGTGCTGCGCGCCGCAGGCTATCGCTCGATCGTGCGCCCGGGCCCCTATCAGCAGGCACCGCGCTTCGCAGTGGAAGAGGCGGATGACGGCGAGCGCGAAGGCGAATTCGGCAATCCCGACCTGCGCCCGGCCCAAGCCTGGAACTTCGATGCGGCCGCCGAATACTACTTCGATGGTAATGGCGCGGTCTACGCCTCGCTGTTCTACAAGCGCATTGAGGACTTCTTCGTGGAAACCGTCTTCGAGGCGGAAGATGGTCCCTATAACGGCAGCTTCCGCGGGATCGACTTCGACGAAGCTACGATCTGGTTCAACGGCGACAAGGCCGATGTGGCCGGTGTCGAGGTCGGGGCATCGAAGGCATTCACCGGTGCGCTGGACGGCATCGTCATCGGCGCGAACTATACCTTCACCGACAGCGATGGCACGGTAACGCTGGAAGCTGCCGAAGGGCCGCGCTCCATCACTCTGCCCACGACCAGCAGGCACACGGGCAACCTCTCGCTTGGCTACGACAAGGGGCCGATCGATGTGCGCCTGTCGGGCACCTATCGCGACAAGTACCTTGACGAACTGAGCCCCGAACCGGAGCTCGACCGCTATGTCGACGATCATTTCCAGCTCGATCTGAGCGCGAAATACCGATTCAACGACAAGGTTCAGGTGTTCTACGAGTGGGTGAACATCAACAACGCCAAATACTTCGCTTACAATAACTTGGGCAACCGCCGTAACATCTTCCAGTATGAGGAAAACAGCTGGACGATGAAGGCCGGCGTAAGGATGACATTCTAATGCTGCGTACTATCCATATTCTCGCACTGGGATCGCTGGTACTTGCCGGCGCCTGCGCCTCGGTCCCTGTACAGGGTGATCCTGCAGTCCCGGTCTTCGCGAAGGCGGAAACGGCGCCGGTCGGTACGGCCAATGAAGACGCTGCCGATGATCCGGCAATCTGGCGTAATGCTGCGAACCCGGAAAAAAGCCTGATCGTGGGGACCGACAAGAAGGCAGGCTTGCACGTTTACGATCTGCAGGGACGGCAATTGTCGTTTCTGGAGCAAACCGGCCTCAACAACGTGGCGCTGGCAGAACTGCCCGATGGCCGCATCCTGGTTGCAGCAAGCGACCGCAGCAATCCTCAGACTGCCCATGCCAGCCTCGCTTTCCTTGATCGTGAAAGCGGTGCGCTGCAGCCTGCTGGAAGAATCGAAATAGGTCCGGGCGAAGGATACGGCATCTGCATGAGCAAAGCCTCGGCGGATGGGTCCGTCACGCTCTACAGTGCGCCCAAGGAAGGGATGATCTACCGCACTTCGGTGAAGGTAAGCGGTGCGAATGTCACCGGCCAGTCCAGCGAAATCGGCCGCGTCGCCAGCCAGCCCGAAGGCTGTGTTTTCGATGACCGCACGAATATCCTGTATGTGGGTGAAGAAGCTGCCGGCATCTGGGCCTTCGATACAGGCGCCGCCGATATCGATGCCAGCAAACGCCTGATGGCTGCAGTCGATAACCGCATGCTTGTCGCCGACGTCGAAGGGCTTGCGCTTTTCCCGGAAGGAGAGAAGGGTGGCATGGTCGTGGCATCGAGTCAGGGCGATAACACATACGCCGTGTATCAATTGCCGGAGATGACACCCGTGGGACGTTTTCGTATCGCAGCAGACCGTTTCGGCAGCACCGAGGAAACCGACGGGATCGAGCTGGCTTCCGGCAGCTTCGGTTCGCTTTATCCGGGCGGCCTGTTCATCGCGCAGGATGGGCAAAATGCGCCCGAGGCACAGAACTTCAAGCTGGTATCATGGGCCGAAGTGATGGACGCGCTCAAGCGCTGAAGTCCGCAATACAGGATATCGAAACCGGCGCGGCGTCTCAGCTGCGCCGGTTTTTTCGTATCACGCCTTCTTGCGCCACGCTTGCGACAAGCCGGCCTTCACGGTTGAAGATGCGTCCGCGATTGAACCCCCGGCCGCCACCGGACCAAGGGCTGTCCGTTGCATAAAGGAGCCATTCGTCGGCGCGCGCGGGGCGATGAAACCATACCGCATGGTCCAGACTGGCTCCCGTAAGCTCGTTTCGCGCCCAGCTGAGGCCGTGGGGAAGGGCCGCCGTGCCCAGCAGCGTATAATCGCTCGCATAGGCGATCACGGCGCGATGTAGCGATGCATCGTCGGGCAGGGGCGCGGCGGCGCGAAACCAGGTGTAGGCGCGGGGCGGTTTCTTTCCCGGTGTCATCCAGTGCAATTCGCCACTTGTGCGCATTTCGATCGGGTTGGGGCGGCTCATCCATCGGCGCTGGGCGTCCGAAAGGTCGCTCATGGTCGAGAGGAATTTGTCCCGCATTTCGCGATCGGACGGAAGGTCTTCAGGCGCGGCAACATCCGGCATGGGGCTGTCTTCGTGCTCCAGCCCTTCTTCGGGGCGCTGGAAACTGGCCGTCAGGTTGAGGATGGGCGAGCCCTCCTGGCTGGCAACCACGCGCCTGTTTGCAAAGCTGCGCCCGTCGAAATCTGCGGCAACCGCATAATCGATATTCGTCCCCTCGCGTCCACCGCGGAGGAAATAGGCATGGAGCGAGTGGGCCTGCATGTCTGTCGGGGCCTGCGCCTGGGCGGACTGGAGCGCCTGAGCGACGACCTGGCCGCCGAATACCCGCCCCACACCGCCGGGCTGCTGGCTGCCGCTATAGGCATGAGAGCCCGCCGGTTCGACGGTCAGGAGACGGACAAGGCCGGCGACGAGTTCTTGTGGAGTTTTGGTCATATCTGCGTCGCGCGATGTGCTTGCCGTTTACGCAAGCGTCAAGGAAAAGGCGACGCGACCATCATCGCACCGCCCGTTTCCGCGAGCTTTTCCCTGTGGCTTCAGCCTCCTGGCAGAGCCGCCAGCAGCAGCAAGGCCACGATATTCGTGATCTTGATCATCGGATTGACAGCCGGGCCCGCCGTGTCCTTGTAAGGATCGCCGACCGTATCGCCGGTCACGGCTGCCTTGTGCGCCTCCGAACCCTTGCCGCCGTGATTGCCGTCTTCGATGTACTTCTTCGCATTGTCCCATGCGCCGCCACCGGCGGTCATGGATAGTGCCACGAAGATGCCGCCGACAATCACACCGAGCAGCAACGCGCCAAGAGCCGCAAAGCCGTTTTCCTGTCCTGCGATGAGCGTGATGAGGAAATAGACCACGATCGGTGCGAGCACTGGCAGCATGGAAGGAATGATCATTTCCTTGATGGCGGCCTTGGTCACCAGATCGACGGTGCGCGCATAATCCGGACGGCTGGTCCCGGCCATGATGCCCGCGTCGGCAGCGAATTGTTCGCGCACGTCCTTCACCACGTCGCCTGCGGCACGGCCCACGGCGGTCATCCCCATGGCACCGAAGAGGTAAGGGAGCAGCGCGCCCAGCAGCAGGCCGACGATGACGTACGGATTCTCAAGGCTGAAATCGACATCGGCTGCCGGGAAGTACTCGGCAAGGTCTGTGGTATAGGCCGCGAACAGCACCAGCGCGGCAAGCCCCGCCGATCCGATGGCATAGCCCTTGGTAACAGCCTTGGTAGTGTTACCCACCGCATCGAGCAGGTCGGTCTTTTCCCGAACGCTGTCGTCCAGACCGGCCATCTCGGCGATGCCGCCCGCATTGTCGGTGACCGGACCATAGGCATCGAGCGCCACGACCATTCCTGCCAGCGCCAGCATCGCGGTGGCCGCATAGGCGATGCCCATCAGGCCTGCCAGCTGGTACGTAACGATGATGCCAGCCACGATCAGGATCGTCGGCAACGCGGTCGATTCCAGGCTGATGGCGAGACCCTGGATCACATTCGTTCCGTGGCCTGTTTCCGAAGCCTTGGCGATCGAGCGGACCGGGCGATAATTGGTGCCGGTGTAATATTCGGTGATCCAGATGATCAGGCCGGTGATGGCGAGACCCACGATGGAGCAGTAGAACAGCGCCCAGCCAGTGAAGGACTTCACCTGCTCCGACACGCCTTCTTCCGATACCGGAGCGCCCGGATCCACATTGACCGGCGCGCCGCCGATGACCGTGTCCAGACCACCCAGTGCGACATGGATGGCCACGCCGATCAGCGGGATCGACAGGATCGCGGTGATGACGAAGCCCTTGTACATCGCGCCCATGACATTCGTGCCGCCCTTGGACAGCTTCACGAAATAGGTGCCGATGATGCTGGTCACGATGCACGCCCCGCCGATCAGCAGAGGGAGCGCCATCATCGGCAGCAGCAGATCGCCGAGGCCCTTGAGCAGCAGCGCGGTGAGAACCATCGTCGCACCCACGGTGACGACATAGGTTTCGAACAGATCGGCGGCCATTCCGGCGCAGTCGCCGACATTGTCGCCCACATTGTCGGCAATGACGGCGGGATTGCGCGGATCGTCTTCGGGAATACCCGCTTCCACCTTGCCGACAAGGTCGGCGCCCACATCGGCAGCCTTGGTGAAGATACCGCCGCCTAACCGCGCGAAAATCGAGATCAGCGATGCTCCAAAAGCCAGGCCCACGAGGCCGTCGATTACCTCGCGGCTGTTGGCGGCATGTCCGGCAGGGCCAACAAGATACCAGAAGAAAACCGCTATCGCGAGTAGCGCGAGGCCAGCCACGAGCATGCCGGTGATGGCACCTGCGCGAAAGGCGAGGGTCAGGCCCTGCTGCAATCCGCTCTGCGCGGCAGCAGCGGTGCGGACATTGGACCGCACCGAGATATTCATCCCGATGAAGCCAGCCACGCCCGACAGGATCGCGCCGATTACGAAACCGATGGCCGGAATGATGCCGAGGAAGATGAAGACCAGAATGGCGACAACTACACCGACGAGTGCGATGGTGGTGTATTGCCGCTTGAGATAGGCCTGCGCACCTTCCTGAATGGCCGCGGCGATCTCCTGCATTCGCTCATTGCCGGCGCCTGCTGCAAGCACCTGGCGACTGGTGACGAAGCCGTAGACGATGGCGAGTAAACCCAACCCAATGGATATGATGACTAGATCCACGAAACTCTCCCCTCCTGCTTATATGTATCGCGTCCAGTGGGAGACACCGGCGTAGCGTGGCATGAAGGTATAGGCGGCATGGAATTGCTGGCAAGTACCTTGCCGCGCACTGTTCGGAAGGCCTGAACTTCCGATCGGGTAATGTCAGTGCGTATAACCCAGTGCGCCGGACGGAGGCGCACCATCGAGAAGGATGGGGTCTGCCCCCTTCTCGAGGACGCGGCCGATGGGGGTGGCCATGTGTTGGCGCTCCAGCTCTTCCGGCCCTGTACACAGCATGACGTAATCGTCGCCCCACCGCAAAGCGTCTTCCAAACGGCCGTTGGGAGCGAGCGGCGCGATTTGATCGGAATTGAGAGCCAGGGTCATATTACTGGCGGCAGCAATCCGCGAAGCATCGAGCAATAGTCCATCCGATACATCCATCATCGCGGAGACATGCGGTGCCAAGGCTGCCCCAAGTTCCAGCTGAGGAACCGGGCGGCGATATGCGGTATCGTCGCCCTCCAAATCGTCACGTATGGCTTCGAAGCCCAGCATGGCCCGGCCGATCTCGCCACCAAGATAAACTACGTCTCCAGGTTTAGCCCCGCTCCGTGATGGGACCGGCGTGTGAGTTGCCCGTCCGATCGCCGTGCAGCCCCATACGCGCCTTCCCTCGGCGCTGACCGTGTCTCCGCCTATTAGCGGGACGTCATAGGTTTCCAGGATTTCGCCGAGGCCGGTTACGAACCGATGATCGTCGGTTCCGAGCATCTGGGAAATCAGCACGCCCATGGGCTGCGCGCCCTTCGCCGCGAGATCGGAGAGATTTACAGCCACCAGCTTCCAAGCGATATCGGCGGGATCCTGCCCTTCGAAAACGTGGACGCCTTCGACCATCGTATCGTGCGTGAGCACCAACGTCTCTCCGCCAAGATCGATGACGGCGGCATCGTCTTCTAAACCCCGCGCGGCCGGTGTGGTGGCGAGGGCTTTCAGCGCGGAAATGAATTCGGGCTCAGTCACAAAGACCCTCTATCCGGTCGTCCCGAGCTTGTCGAAGGAATGTCTGCTATTGCTCAGCGGTGCAGATCAGTCGGTCAGAGGCCAAGAATTGGAATATGGCGACCAGAAATCAGCGTCCGATTTCCTTTGCCACCGCGTCGAGAATGCCATTCACGAACTTCGCCTCGCGATCATCGAAGAACGCTTTCGCCACGTCGACATATTCGCTGATCGCGGCAGCCTTTGGGACATCGCTGCGGGCCAGAAGTTCGTAGCTGCCTGCGCGCAAAATCTGAAGCATGGTCTTGTCGAGCCGCGCAAGCGTCCAGCCTGAAGCGAGGCGAGCGGTGAGGAGGTCGTCGATCTCGCCGCGACGGGCATCGACACCTTTGACCAGATCGTCGAAGAAATCCACGTCTGCATCGGCATATTCTTCGTCCTCGATAACCTTGCCCAGGCGATGCTGATGGAACTCGTTCAGCAGTTTGGCGGTCGCGGTGCCTTCCATCTGTTGCTGGTAAAGCGCCTGCACCGCCCCAAGGCGGGCAGCGCTGCGTGACTGGGACGTTGGGTTCTGGCTCAAGAAAGCCTCCTGGAAATCGAAAGGGCGTGCGCGGGAAGACCTTCGGCCTCGGCAAGCCGAACGGCAGCGGGCCCGATAGCCTTGAGCGCTTCGTCGGATGCTCCGATGAAACTTGTGCGCTTCATGAAATCGAGAACCGACAAGCCGCTGGCAAACCGAGCGCGGCGGCCGGTCGGCAACACATGGTTCGGTCCGGCGATATAATCACCTACGGCTTCGGGGGTCATGCGGCCGAGGAATACACTTCCGGCATGGCGCAGTTTGCGGAAGAGCGCTTCGGGATCGGCTGTTGCGATCTCGACATGTTCGGCGGCGAGCCGGTCGGACAGCGCCGGTGCTTCGTCGAGGCTGTCCACCAGCACTACAAGGCCGTGGTCATCCCAGCTGGTGCGGGCGGTTTTTGCAGTGGGCAAGTTGAGGAATTCGATGTCGATCGCATCCATCACCTGCGATGCGAGCCCGCGGTCATCGGTGATCAGGATCGATTGACTGGTAGGGTCATGCTCCGCCTGGCTGAGAAGGTCCGCAGCCAGCCATTCGGGCTTGTTATCCTTGTCGGCAATTACGAGAATTTCGCTCGGCCCGGCGACCATGTCGATGCCGACCACTCCATAAAGCTGGCGCTTTGCCTCGGCGACCCATGCATTGCCCGGGCCGGTGACCACGTCGACCCTCTTGATACGGTCGGTACCATAAGCAAGCGCTGCAACGGCCTGTGCACCGCCAACGCGGTAGATCTGATCCACGCCCGCAATATGCGCAGCGGCGAGAACGAGATCATTGACCTCGCCGTTTGGCGTAGGCGTGGTGACGACCAGACGCTCGACCCCGGCAACTTTGGCGGGAATGGCGTTCATGAGTAGTGAGGATGGATAGGCCGCACGTCCTCCGGGGACATAAAGGCCAGCTGCCTCTACTGCGCTCCAGCGCGCGCCAAGGCGCATTCCAATATCGTCTGTGTAATCGCGATCTTCGGGTAACTGGCCCTCGTGATAGGCGCGAATGCGGCTGGCGGCGGTTTCCAGTGCGTCTCGAAGCTCTGCATCCAGATTATCGTAGGCTGCCTTGCAGGCTTCTTTCGAAATCGACCAGTCTTCGTCGGCGGAAAGATTATGGTGATCGAAGCGCGTGGTATACTCTACCAGAGCCTTGTCCCCACGTTCGCGCACTTCGTTGAGAATGGTGGATACGTCGCGGCCGACTTGCGCATCGCTTTCGCGCCGGTCGCGGACGACCTTGGCAAATTTCGTCTCGAAGTCGGCGTCGCTGGTCTTGAGAAATTGCATCAGGCCGCGCTCCGTTCTGCGCTGATGGCGCGGAAGGACTCTACCAGTTCGCTAATGCGAGGATCGGTCTTGAGCGCCGCACGATTGACTATCAGGCGCGCGCTGATGTCCATGATCTTGCTGGTTTCAACCAGTCCGTTCTCGCGGAGAGTCGTGCCGGTGGAAACCAGATCCACGATCCGGCCCGCAAGCCCCAGTTCTGGGGCAATTTCCATGGCGCCGTTCAGCTTGACGCACTCGGCCTGAATGCCCTGCTGCTCGAAATGGCGGCGGGTAATATTTGGGTATTTCGTGGCGACGCGTAAGTGGCTGGCACCATTGGTTGCTGTTGCGCCTTTGGGTTCGGCGACAGACAGATGGCAGTGGCCGATATCGAGATCGACCGGTGCATACAGCTCTGCATAATCGAATTCCTCGATTACGTCGGACCCCACAATCCCCAGCTGGGCCGCACCATGCGCGACGAAAGTCGCCACGTCGAAAGCACGCACGCGGATCAGGCGCATGTCCTCGCGCGTAGTGGCAAACGTCAGCGAACGGTTCGCCTTGTCGTGAAACGCGTCTTCCGGCACGACGCCCGCGCGCGCCATGACTGGCAGCGCTTCGTCAAGGATGCGCCCCTTGGGGATGGCGAATGTAAGACTGTCGATCATAGCGCAGCGGCAGATAGGGATACGAGGCGAAAAGGGCAACGAGTATGGGTACAAGCGCGGTCATGGATATCGTTTCGGTGCCGAAAGCCATTGAATGGCAAGCCGAGCATGCGGAACAGGCAGGGGCATCAGGTACTGCACAGGTAGTGCGTGGGCTGATGGCGCTCGAAACAAGCGAAGCGGCGACCGCGCGCCGCATCTTCAATTGGCAGGGCCTATCACTGCGCGACGCCATGCCGCTTCGGATCGCCGCGGGTATCCATAACCTCCTCCTCACCGGTAACGAGCCCAGGTTGGAGGACGTTTATGCAGGCCGGATGCAATCCCAGGACGATGTGGATCTACTCATCAGGGAAGTTGTCGAGGCCCACGATGCGCAACTGATGCCGTGGCTCGACGCTCCGCCGCAAACGAACGAAGCTGCCCGTTCGGCCAGTTTTGCGGCCGCCTTGCTATGGCTGGCCAATGGACGGACGACGTCTAAGTTCGAATTGCTGGAAATTGGCGCGAGCGCCGGCATCAACACGATGATGGGGCGATATCGTTATAATCTGGGCGGGGTACCGGTGGGGCCGAGCGGAAGCCGGATGGTCATTGAACCGGAATGGCGTGGATCACCTCCGCCTGCGGTGGAATTCGGTTTCGTCGATGCGAGGGGGAGCGATGTCGCACCAGTTGACCTCACCGATGAAGCGCAGGCGCTGAGGCTGAAAAGTTACGTCTGGCCGGAAGCGATGGGGCGGATGGCCCGGATCGATGCCGCAATCTCGCTCGCCAAACGAATGCCGCCCGAAATCGAGCGCATGGATGCTGGCGAGTGGGTGGAAAGGGAATTGGCGCGTGAACCGGAGGAAGGTGTGACGCGGGTACTTGTGCATTCCATCATGTGGCAATATCTTCCCGACTTTACGCAAGAGCGGATCGAGAACGCGTTGCAAGCTGCGGGCGCAAGGGCGACTGCTACCGCTCCGCTGGCGCATGTTTCTCTGGAGACCAATCGAGAGACTTTCGCTCACGAATTGTCGGTCCGCTATTGGCCGGGTGGCGAACAGACAGAGCATCTTGCTAATGCCCATCCCCATGGTGCCTGGATCGAGTGGCTGGACTGATCAGCCGTCAATCGGCCTGCATTTTCTCCATATACCCATTGGCGACCATCGCGGCGACCTGATCGAGCAATTGGTCGGGCGTACGCCGCGCTTCTCCCATCGCTTCCTCCGACCCCTCTGCAACAATGACTTCGCGCTGGTTCGATGCAATCGCATCGACGACGCGCTGTGCGGCGTCGGCTGGCGGGATACCATTGTCGATCGCGCGATCGCTGCGATCCCGCCTGGTTCCGTCGCCATTGAGCGCGTTGCGGCTTACATCCGTGGCGACCGAACCCGGATAGACGACATGAACGTCGATGCCCTTCTGCGATAATTCCGCGCGTAGTGCGTCGGCATACCCGATAAGGCCGTGCTTGGCCGCGCAATAGGCAGTTCGCAGCGGAACGCCGACTTTGCCTGCGATGGATGAAATGAAGATCAGCTTCCCCGACCCGGATTCGAGCATGTGCGGGAGGAGGGCCTGAGTGGCCGCAATCTGAGAAACGAGATCGATATCGATGATATCGCGAAAGACCTGCATGTCGGTGTCGATCGCGGCGCTCCGCTGGGAAATGCCGGCATTGGCAACGAAGATATCGACCCCGCTTCTCCACCCGGTCGCCTTGCGTGTGGCTTCCAGCATTGCCTGTTCGTCACGCACATCGAACGGCAGGGCGAGCGTTTCGGTCTCCAGCCTTTGGGCGATAGCGGAAAGTCGACCGTGATCGCGTCCCGAGAGAATGATGAAAGCCCTCCGGTTCGCCCACTCTTCGGCGAGCGCAGCGCCGATGCCGGACGACGCCCCAGTGATCCAGACGGTTTGACCTTCGAAATTCATGCTCGTTTCCTTATGGATAGGTAACGGTATTCGGCTCGCCGTCAGGCAAGGGAATGAATTCTTCCTCGTCTCCGGGCACGATCGGAAACCGTCCCTTCCGCCAGTCTTCCTTGGCCTGCCGGATACGCTCGCGGCTGGAGCTCACGAAGTTCCACCATGCATGACGTTCGGTCTGGAAGGCCTCACCGCCAAGCAGGATCACGCGCGCGCCAGTGTCGCTTGCCAACGTCATGTCCCGCCCGGGCTGGAGAACCGCCAGTTCGTAAAGCTTGAGGTCGATCCCATCGACGCTGGCCTCGCCATGGACCAGCATGACTGCGCGTTCGTCGGCATCGTCTTCAAGGGGAATGGCGCCCCCGGCGCCCAGTATGATTTCGGCATAGATCGTACTGGCGTAAGTCGTGGTCGGCGCAGTTTCTCCCCATAAGCTGCCCATGATCACGATAGCCTTGGCACGGCCATCCTCGATCACCGGGAGAGCGTCCACCGCCTCGAATGCAGGATCGATCTCTTCGCGTCCGTCAGGCAGGGCAAGCCATGTTTGCATGCCGTATAGCTTCGGCCCGGCCTCGCGTTCCGCATCCGGCGAACGCTCGGAATGCACGATGCCCTTTCCCGCGGTCATCAAGTTCACCTGCCCCGGACGGATGGTGGAGAAGGTGCCCAGACTGTCACGATGGTCGATCGCGCCTTCGAACAGCCAGGTCACGGTGGCAAGATTGATATGGGGGTGAGGGCGCACCTCCATGCCCTTGCCCAGATCGAGGTGGGCCGGGCCGAACTGGTCGACGAAGATAAACGGCCCCACCATCGAACGCTTCTTCGAAGGCAGAACCCGCCTTACCTGAAACTGCCCGAGATCATGGGTCGTGGGGGTCAACGTCAGTTCAAACTGCCTCATTCCCCGTCGAGCTCCTCGTAATGGCGGAAAATGCCGTCCTCGTTGAAGCGCAAGCGTTTCTCACTCGCAAGATAGGTAGCCACGCCTTCGATCTTTGCGACCGCATCTCGAGCCGCGACCAGGCGCGGATAATCACCCTCGATGGATTTCATCCGGCGAGGGAAAGCATATCGCAAGCCCTCGATCAGCTGGAAAATCGAGGTGTCTACGTGAGACCATTTTTCGCCCGCGGCAAAAGGCCCGTCGATCTTGCCATAGGTCTTTTCGAAGTGATCGAAATATTTGGGAATACGTTCTTCCCTGAATGACTTCGCAGCCTGCGCTGCGGCCTCCTTCTGATCGTCGTAATAGAGGCCGCCGGACACCGGATGATGGGTATCATGGACCTCGGCGACGATGTCCGTGATGGTCAGCTGTAGCTGGATCAGATGCAGATTGGTCTTGCTGTCGCCAGTTCCCAGATCATGCCGTTCTGTCAGCCAAGAACAAATATGGGCAACTTGGGCGATGGCAAAGCCATCGTCGCGATCTACGAGATAGGGCGGAGCATAGGGAGCAAACTGACCCGACTTCTCGCGTTCCTCCATATCCTCCACCAATGCCTGTGCATCTTTATCGCGCGCCCGGTCGCGCCAAGCGATATCGGCAGCGGCCATGAACAGCCGGACGAATTCTCCGCGGCCCTGGATCGAAGGCCAGTACCAGAGATCGTAGGGTGCCTCGCTCATGGTGTGGGCGCCGATGCTTGAATTGCCAATGCATGCACCCGGTCACCCGGAATGTCCCCCAGCGCCCGGTTAACTGCCCGCTGTCGTTCGACGCGGTTCATATCGGCGAAGGCAGGGGCTTCGATAACAACCGTAAAATGGGATTCCCCGCTGCCATCGTCCCCGGTATGCCCGTGGTGTTTGGCGCTATCGTTTATTACATCGAGCCGGGTAGGGCTGAACGCCTCGGTTAAAAGGCGTTCCATTTCCTGCTGGACCGTTTCGGCCATCCGCTAAATTCTCCTGGTTAAAAGGTCTGCATCTTGTCGGGGGTTTGCATCCGGCAAATCCCTCACCATTCTAGAACGAATGCGCCAGTCAAAGTTTCACGGAAGATACGAAGATAGCGGCCGGGTATGCGATCACCCCGCTTGTGACGAGCCCGGTGAGTTCCGTGCGCCGGGCGGTGGCCATCGGTTCGATGGGCCCGGTCAGTGGCGCTGGATGTGTCTCGAACACGTTCGCGAATTCAACGCTGGTTACGATTGGTTCGAGGGCATGAGCGCGGAAGAGATCCTCGACGCACAAGGACCGGTGAGCGGCTGGCGTACCGAAAGCCCAGGCTTCCGGCCAACCGCGGGCGTGGATGGAATGCCGCGCTGGGCCGACTACACCGATCCTCTCGATGCGATCTCGGCCCGCGCCAGCGGGATCAAGAGCCGCGCCCGACGCGAAGCAGAAATGGCCATGGATGGAAGGTTTAGCCGCGAAGAGGCAGAGGCTCTCGAAGTGATGGGGCTGGGTACCGATACTGACAAAAGCAGGCTGAGGCGGCGTTATACGGAACTGGTGCGCCGTTATCATCCGGATCGCAATGGGGGTGACCGCCAGTACGAAACCCGGCTCAATCGCGTGGTCGAGGCCTATCAGACCCTCAGGAAAGCTCGCGCCATCGGGTAAAAGAATGTCTCGTTGAACGATTAGTCCGCTCAACCCTGTTCGCACTTGCGAAGTGCGCCGGTTTTTGTCTTGGGTAATCGCACCATGACAGGCGCATTCGTTCTCAGCATCAATATGTTCGTGGCGGCGCTGTTTGCGGTAGCATTTGCCGTAGTGGCGTCGACCAATCCCACCGTCAGGGGCGCGCGATGGCTGGCGGCAGGATATGGCGTAGGTGTTCTCGATGTCGCCTTGGAGTTCAGCCTTCCTTGGCTGGTGCATCCGGATCTTGCCGTTTTCAGTATCTATGTCGTCTATCTTACGGCTCTGACATGCGGCGTGATCGGTGTCGCGACCCATTATGGGGCGCCGCCGCCCAAGCATGGAATCATCCTGATCTGGATTTTGGCCGCGGCGCTGATCCCCGTGATGATGTCGCTTCCTTACGGGTCAGGGCCAAGGACGCTGCTTTATCAAATTCCGTATGTGGTTCTCCAGCTGTTGATGACGTTGGTGGTACTGCGGGCCAGCCGGAAAATGGCTCTCGACAAGCTTCTGATCGTCGTAAGCTCTCTGGTCGCGGTGACTTATCTCGTGAAAGCGGCAGTCGCCTGGAAGATCGGCATCGCGAGCGGCCCGCAAGGGTATCTGTCCTCAGACTATGCGGCGATCTCGCAAACCTTGGGCGCAGTGTTTCTCATTGCCCTGGCGCTGGTTCTTCTTCTGGTAATCATGCGCGACACGACCATTGAAATGGTGGTGCGTTCCGAAACCGATCCGCTGTCCGGTCTTCTCAACAGGCGTGGCTTTGCAAGATATGCCGAAAAGTCTGTTCTTTACGCACAGAGAAACAAGCTGCCCCTCGCTTTAGTTTCGATCGATCTCGATCGCTTCAAGGCGATCAACGATAGCTTTGGTCACGCAGCTGGCGACATGGTTATCGCCGACTTTGCGGATGTTCTTGCCACATCGGTCAAGGGCAATGACCTTGTCGCCCGCATGGGAGGGGAGGAATTTGCGATTCTTCTTCCGGGCCGCAGCGCTGTAGAAGCAAGGGTTATCGCTGAATCGATAAGAAAATCCATTCCCGAACTTTTGCCGCAACGCCTGGATCTGGAGATGCCGGTAACGGCATCTTTCGGAGTAGCCGAACTGGCCGAGACCGATGGACTCGCCGATCTCAGTAGAAGGTCCGATCAGGCGCTGTATGAAGCCAAGGCAACGGGGCGCGATCGAATTTCAATTGTGTATCAGTAATACCGGTTTGTGTTGCAGCCCGGGCGATCCTGCTGAACCCTTTCCCAGGGTTTGCCAAGATCGGATACTTCCCATACGGTCCGGTCGGCTACCTCCCGCGAAAGCATCCGGCTCGCAGGGAACCGGCGCAGAGGTTTCTCATTGGGCTGGTTGGAGCCGCAAATAGATGTCAGAAAACAAAAGTCGCCCCGGGCTGAAGTCCTCCCACCAAGCGCACCGTCCTATTCTCCCCTCTGACATTCACAGGAAGGGTTTCGACGGCGCTACCGGACTGCTGTTCGAACAGGCGATGGGGCAGACACGAATGGCTGTCTGTCTCACAGATCCCCGGCTCGAAGATGATCCGATTATTTTCTGCAACGAAGCGTTCGAGCAGCTTACCGGATATGATCACGACGAGATCGTCGGCCGTAATTGCCGGTTTCTTCAGGGGCCGGATACGGATCAGGCACAGGTAGCCAAGATCCGCGATGCGATCCGCGAGGAAAGCGTCGTTGTCGTCGAGCTGCTCAATTACCGCAAAGACGGCTCGAGTTTCTGGAACACGCTCCATCTGGGCCCGATATATGACGAGGAAGGAAACCTGCGGTATTTCTTCGGCAGCCAATGGGACGTTACCGATATCCACCAGTCCCGCGCTGAAGAACGCCAGGCCAAGGCCATGGCACGTGAAGTTTCGCACCGCCTCAAGAACGTG
Source organism: Erythrobacter sp. (assembly GCA_002695185.1). The sequence continues at coordinate 31,912 of NZOF01000204.1, read as the reverse complement.
TTCGCCGTTGTCGGGGGCATCGTGAACATCACCGGCCGCTCGATGGATGCGCGCCCGGTAGCGAAAAAGATCAACGACCGTATCCAAGCCCTCGGTCGCTCCTACGAACCTACGCTGGATGAAGCCGCACTCGGCACGATCCACGTCGGGCAGGCCATCCGGTCGGTTCTGGCACCGTACGATCCCGAAGGCGACAGGTTCGTGTTCGAGGGCAACGGAGTCCGGACCGAGCCTAACGCCATTTCGGCTATCGGTCTGACGCTGCACGAACTGGCGACCAACGGTACGAAATACGGCGCGCTTTCGAACCGCGACGGGAAGATCACCGTCTATTGGAAACACACCAGGGACAAGATGGACAATTCCGCGCTGGAAGTGACATGGATAGAGCGTGGCGGACCGCGCATAGAAACCAAGCCGGATGAAGATGGCACCGGTTTCAATATTGCGAAAACCCTTCTCAAGCATGCGCGCGGGGTCCTCGAAACCGACTGGCACGCAGAAGGCCTGGAAGCGCGCATCATCGTCCCCATTACCAGAAGATCCGTATGAGCCTCACCTACTTGGTTCTCGAAGACGAACCGCTGATTGCCATGGACCTCGAGTTCGCCTTCGAAGACATCGGGCATCGCGCCGTCGTCGCGGTGAACAATGCCGAGGCGAGCCGCGCCATATCGGACCATCAGATCGCTGGCGCGGTGCTCGACGTGAGCCTGGGCGATGGCGAAACGTGCGAACCCACCGCGCGAGCGCTGAGCGAACAGAACATTCCCTTCGTTCTTCATACGGGCGATCTCGATCGCGTGGGAGAGCACTTGCGAGAGCTCAACGCTCCCGTCCTACCCAAGCCGCAAGCGGCGGATGATGTCATCGGCAAGCTGGTCGGGATGTCCAAAGAGGCCTGATCAAGGGCCGCAGCGCGGTCAATCCTGGCGGAAAGCCCAGCGCAGGGTTCGCGCCGTCCCCCATGTCATAGCCCGCGCCGATAACGCGCCCAGGGCCGGCCGCTTCAACCCGAGCATCGATCGGGCGAAGGGTGGTAGCAGCGTGACGCTTTCGCTCACGATCGCCTTCTGCAGCGCGGGCGGGGCGCCTTCCGGCTTGATGGAAACCACGAACTGCGCAACCTCGCGGGCCTGAGGGCTGGTGTGTAGATCCTCGCGCAGTTCGCGGAAGATCGTTTCCGCCTCGCGTCTGTTCGTAGGGATGGGATCGGCACCCAGCGCCTCTGCGACAGTAGCAAACTGGCGGTAATATTCATCCTTCTCGTGCCCCGGCATGTCGGGCCGCGTCACGCGCATATATCCGGCAAGGAAGCTGGTGGCCTCTGCCACATGCACCCAGGCCAGCGTGCGCGGATCGGTGGCGGAATAGGATGAGCCGTCGGGTAGGGTGCCTCTGACTTGTCTGTGAATGCGGTTGACCCGCTCGATCGACTGCATCGCCACCTCGCGGTCGGCAAAGGTCGTATCGGTGATGAAATGCGCCGTGCGTGCCAGCCGCCCGTGCATGTCGCTGCGAAAGTTGGAGAAATCGAGCACACCCTGCAACGCATGCGGATGCAGCATCTGCAGGAACAGCCCGCGCACGCCGCCCACCATCATTCCCACCACATCGGCGTGGACCATGCGGATCGGGCTGTCCTTTTCGAACAGGGCATCGTCCGACGCGGGGCGCGGCTGGGCCTGTGCATTGCCTTCGTTGAAGGCGGCGCGCACATTGCCGATTATCCGCTGGCGTAGAAATTCGAGGGGATCGGGGCGATTCACAAACCCAATATAGGCTTGGCGTTGCCAAGATAAATGCCTAGGTCGGCAGGGCGATGAACGATATGACTGACAAGAGCTTCGAACCTTCCGAAAAAACCGTGCTTCCCGCGCCCGACATCGAAGTCGATGTGCGCGAGACTTTCGGTATCGATATCGACTGGAAGGTGCCTGCCTTCTCCAAGCCCGACCCACGCACGCCCGACCGTGACGAGGCCTATGTGTTCGATGCGGACACCACGCTGGCCATTCTGGCAGGGTTTGCGCATGATCGGCGCGTGATGGTGCAGGGTTATCACGGTACGGGTAAGTCCACCCATATCGAACAGGTCGCCGCGCGCCTCAACTGGCCGTGCATCCGCATCAACCTCGATGCCCATATCAGCCGTATCGACCTGGTCGGGCGCGATGCCATCGTGCTGCGCGACGGCCTGCAGGTCACCGAATTTCGCGAAGGCCTGCTGCCATGGGCGCTCCAGCACCCGGTGGCGCTGGTGTTCGACGAATATGACGCGGGCCGCCCCGATGTGATGTTCGTGATCCAGCGCGTGCTGGAACAGCAGGGTAAGCTGACCCTGCTCGACCAGAACCGCGTGATCCGGCCCGATGCCAATTTCCGCCTGTTCGCGACCGCCAATACCGTCGGCCTTGGCGATACCAGCGGGCTGTATCACGGCACGCAGGCGATCAACCAGGGCCAGATGGACCGCTGGAACATCGTTACCGCGCTGAACTATCTGCCCGCCGAGATCGAGCAGGAAATCGTCGAGGCGAAGAATCCCGATACCGATCCCAAGGTGCTGGCCGACATGATCAAGGTGGCCGATCTTTCGCGCCAGGGTTTCATCAATGGTGATATCAGCACCGTGATGAGCCCGCGTACGGTCATCACCTGGGCGCAGAACCATGCCATCTTCAAGGATGTGGGCTTTTCCTTCCGCCTGTCCTTCCTCAACAAGTGCGACGAGGAAGAGCGCATGCTGGTTGCCGAATATTACCAGCGCGTCTTCGGCGAGGATCTGCCGGAGAGCGTGGTCGGCAAGAGTTAAGGTTGCCCCTACTATGCATGACTGTGTTATTAGTATAGCACAGTGAGCGTATGGGCGTTTTCGATTCCATCTTCCGGCGTAACCGGCCCGAACCCGAACCGCCCGGGCACCGGGGCTATTACGCGCTCAATGACGATTGGGACGATGACGACGCTTGGGACGAGCGCCTGGATGAAATAGACCACGCGGTCGGCACGGAGGAGCGCCGGCGGCTCAAATGGTGGCAGCGCGAACACTGGTTCGGACGTCGCAAGCGCTGGTGGCTGACCCGTGCAATGGCGGCCATGATGGCGCTGTTCATCATTCTGGTCGGCTGGCTGGCGATTACCGCGCCGCTCAACAAGTCGCTCGAACCGATCGCCGCGCCGCAGATCACGCTGCTGGCATCCGACGGCACGCCCATCGCCCGCAACGGGGCTATCGTGGACGAGCCGGTGGATATAGACACACTGCCGCCGCATGTGGTCGAAGCCTTCCTCGCGATCGAGGATCGCCGGTTCTACGATCACTGGGGCGTCGATCCCCGCGGTATCGCGCGCGCGGCCTTCACCGGCACGGGCGGCGGCTCCACCATTACCCAGCAGCTGGCGAAATTCACCTTCCTGACACCCGAGCGCAGCCTGTCACGCAAGGCGCGCGAGGCGCTGATCGCCTTCTGGCTCGAAGCGCGGCTGACCAAGGACGAGATTCTCGAACGTTATCTGTCCAACGCCTATTTCGGTGACAATGTGTATGGCCTGCGCGCGGCCAGCCTGCATTATTTCTACCGCAAGCCGGAAAACCTGCTGCCCAATCAGGCGGCGATGTTGGCGGGCCTGTTGCAGGCGCCCAGCGCCTATGCGCCGACCCGCCATTATGACCGCGCGGAAAAGCGCATGCAGCTGGTCGTCCAGTCCATGGTCGCGGCAGGATACATTACCGAGGCGGAGGGGCGGGCCATGCGCCCGCCCGCGCTCGACGTGCGGCTGAAAAGCGATCTGCCCACCGGCACATATTTCGCCGACTGGGCGCTGCCCGAGGCGCGCAAGCTGTCGGAAACCGGCTATTCGCGTCAGGCGCTGACCACCACGCTGGATGCGCGATTGCAGAACATCGCCCGCCGCGTCACCAGCCGCGCCCCGCTAGGCAATGCGCAGGTGGCGCTGGTCGCCATGCGCACTAATGGCGAAGTGGTCGCCATGATCGGCGGCAAGGATTACGAGAAATCGCCCTTCAACCGCGCCACGCAGGCCAAGCGCCAGCCCGGATCGACCTTCAAGCTGTTCGTTTATCTCGCCGCGCTGCGCGATGGCTGGGACCCGGATGACACGATCAGCAATCGCAAGATCGAGGCGGGCGGCTATCGGCCCGAAAATTCAGGCGGTCGCTATTCCGACAGCCTGACGCTGCAGCAGGCCTTCGCGCAATCGAGCAATGTCGCCGCCGTCCGCCTGTTCGGCGAAGTGGGCAGCGCCAAGGTGATCGAGACCGCGCGCGATCTGGGCGTGACTTCGCCGCTGACCAAGGGCGATCCCAGCATGGCGCTGGGTACCTCCACCATGAGCCTGCTTGAACTGACGGCAGCCTATGCCGGGGTTGCTGGCAACGCCTTTCCGGTCGAACCACGGGCATTTGTCGGGCCGGAGAAGGGCTGGTTCGAACGCATGGTCGATGGGCCTTCCAGCCTGTCGGATTCCACTGCGCGGAAGATGGAGCAATTGCTGGGCGGTGTAATCGATGCGGGCACGGGGCGCAGCGCGAGACTTTCCGTACCTGCTTTCGGCAAGACCGGGACCACACAGGACAATCGCGATGCGGTCTTCGTGGGCTATGCGGGCGATCTGGTCGTCGGCGTATGGATCGGAAATGACGATAACTCGCCCCTGAAGGGTGTGTCCGGTGGCGGCCTGCCTGCGCGCATCTGGCGCGATTTCATGAGCCAGGCCCTGGGCACAAGCGCTGCCCCCAACCGTCCCGCACCCACCGATCTTCCCGATCCGGGCGGGCCTGTCGAACCGCTCGACGTGCCCGATCTTGGCGATATCCCGATCGGTGATGGCAATTCGCGCGTGCGTATCCGTGACGGCGAGGCCATCTTCACGACCGAGATCGATGGCGTGCCGGTCGACATTCGGGTCGGCGAAAACGGCATCGGTGTGGACGAACAGGCGATCGAGCAGGCGCGACGCGCGGCCGAGCAACGGCGCGAGGAGGCCGAACAGAATTACGAGGATATAAGGCGCGAAGTCGAACGCCAGCGAGAGCTTGAAGGCAATTAGCTTTCGGGCGCGGCCATCAGCACATTCATCACTGCTGTTGCGATGGGGCGCGAACGATCGTCCTGCCACGCCTCGACCGTAAGGTTGGCGCTTCGCCGACCCAGCTTGGTGATGCGGCCCTTTGCAAAGCTCGTCTGGCTTTTACCGGCAGCAAGATACTGAACCGTGATGTTGATCGGTTTCAGGATCGCTACCCGCTCGATCCGCGCCAGTTCTGCACGCAGAGCGGCATAGCCTGCGGTTTCCAGCAAGCCACCGGTCGCCCCGCCATGGAAATGTTCTGGCCGCCCTTCGACGGCTTCGACGAAATCGACCCGCATGATCGGCGCGCCATCTTCCCATTCGGACAGCTCTATGCCCAGCGAACGGGAATAGGGCGTCAGGATCTCGATGTCCGGAGTGTCTGACGCATCAGCCATCGGGCAGCTCCCGCTTGGCCCCGCCGCCGATCTTCATGAAAACCGCCTGGATATGCGCCACAGGATCGTCGGCATCGCCGTCATGGGCAAGCCCGCGTACAAAGGCTGCGCTGCGCGTGATGCGATAGCATTGCGAGCGGCCGAAAACCGCTGCGCCGTCGCGCGCCGGGCGAACGTAATCGACTCGCAGGTCGAGGGTGGCGATCGGTTCGAAACGATCCATCGCTTTCCAGATGGCGATGCCGCTGGCCATGTCCATCAGGCTGAGAATCGGGCCCGAGGCGAGAACATGCTGGCCTTCCTCGCCCAGCAGGTCTTCTCGCCATGGGAGTTCGAGTTCCACCCAGTCATCACCATGGTCGGTATAGCGCAGGCCGAGCCATCCGGGATGGCCGCGACTGGTCAGAAACGGCGTCGCCGTTGCCGGGTCGAAATTGGGTTGGTTCACGCTATCATTCATTTTTCAGTCACTTGCGTTGGCGAACCCATGTCGTTCTGTCCGCGAACTCCTGCGGCATTCAGCGCTTGTTGTCCAACCTCAAATGCGAGCTTTGCGGGCGCGTTCCGCGATCCTGATTTACAAGAGAGAAGGTGCGGCTGTGGGTAGAAAGCCGAGTTGGGGATTATCACGCTTGATGACCGACTTTGGGCAGAAAGCCGACGGTCCTGTAATTGCGATAGGCTGGCACTTAACGGTCGCATCACTGGCAGTCATCCGGTTCCAACAGTCAACTGGTGGACACGAAGGATTCACCGCGAGAGTGCAGCGGCGAACTTCAGGACGCGCTCACCTGGCCGGACGGTTTCTATTTCCAACGCGATCAGACCCTCCGATGTCAGGGTGCCGACGGGTTCTGCTTTCCTACCGTTACTCCTTCCAGCCTCAAGCCTTCGTCGGGCAGGACGATCCCGAAGGTCGCAGCGAATTCCTGCGCCCGGTCGCCATAGAACCGGCCCGCGAGGCTCCCCTGCGCGGAACCGAAAAGCGCCTCGAACGTGGCAGTAAAACTGTCGATGGAACCAGCAAAATCGAATCTGCCGAAATCGCGCGTCGTGCCATTCAAGCTGGTCGCGACCGGGGCGAGGCTTCCCGTCAAACCCATTGATCCGAAGTCTACCTGCATCGTGGAAGAGCCCCGCACTGACGAGAGCACCTGCGTCCCGTCGGTCACATCGCCGAACAGCGCACCGGTGTAGCTTGCAGTACCGGTCTGAGGGAGCTGGTCGGCCGGGGTCGCATTGCCGAAAGCGTAATAGGACAATTGCTGGTCGACCAGATCGCCCGCGCCATCGAAAATCGTTTCGAGCGAGCGGACGAAACTGGTGTAGGACAATTCGATGGACTGCGTGCTGCCGTCGAACAGAGCGAATTCGTATGTGGCCGCCCCGTTGTACGCCAGCGGGATTCGAGTTTCGTAGGCTATCAGATCCGGTGCATCGCTGCCGGGCGCACGGTCTTGCGGCCCGAACCCATCGCCGAAACCACCGAATACCAGGTAGGTGCCCGCATCGGCATCGAAAATGATATGTTCGCCGATCGGCGCCTCTGAAAATTCGGGAGTCGGATCGGGCAAGTCGACCACCCGGCGCACCGTCTCTAGCCGGTTCGTTCCAGTCAGATTGGCGAGTGTATCGTCCGCGGCCACATCGGGAAGCTCGAACCCGGCGAATGCAAGGCTGATGAACAGCCCGCGGGCATCGCCGATCATGGTGCCACCAATCTCGGTGGCATCGGGCCCGTAGAACTGTCCATTCAAGCTGCCGGTGTACGTGCCCGTCACACCCGATGTGGCGGCGAAGGTTCCATTCGTGAACAGACCGTCCGACCCGATCGCTGCGCTGCCGCGTATGGTTGTCGAACCATCGGTCGAGCTGAGCGGCCGCCCCCCGCGCTTGGAGTCGCCCGTTCGGCCTTGCAGCTCGAGCCGCCCCGTTCCGAAGTCAATCAATGCCGACCCGGCGCCCCACATCTTAAGGGGCACATCGGAAATGCTCGATGCGCGATTGCCTCTGAAGGTCAGAGAATAGGCGGCGTTTCCAGTGGTCGGGACGACATCGGCTGTGCTGGGAATGCCAAAAACGAAGTCGGCCAACTGATATTGAAGGCTCATGGTCGGGCCATCACTCGTGACCTGAAATAGCTGCCCCAGTTTCACGAACTGCGGATCGGTCAACCATTCGGTTCCGAAGCCGAAATAGAGGTCTAGCGTGCTCCGTGTCTCTCCGGCGATGCGCTGGTAGCTCACTTGGTTGGACGATGCGAAGGTGGCGTCTTCGCTCCGGAATCCGAAAGGTTGCCCCTCCAGCTGGAGGAGGATGCTGCCGGGTACCGAATTGTTGCTAATGGCGCCGGCTTCCACCGTCACGCTGGCGCCGGGCTGAGGGCTGCCGCCCGAATAGGTTATCTGCGTCGACGCAGACGTAGTCTCGTACGGATTTGCTCCGATCGGCGAAGTGATCGGGCTGACGGGAGGCGGGGGCGGCGTAGGTGTCGGCGTTGGTGTGGGCGTAGGCGTGGGTGTTGGCGTAGGCGTAGGCGTAGGTGTCGGAGTGGGCGCAGGCGTTGGACTGGGTGTCGGCGCCGGTGAAGGTGTTGGCGTCGGCGCGGGAGTCGGTGCAGGTGTCGGGGTGCTGACGGGCGGCGGCGTACTGGCGACCGGAGGCGATCCTCCGCCCCCTCCGCACCCGGCCAGACCGAGTGCCAAAGTAATTAGCGATGCCCGTGTGACTAAACGCTGAGTATTCACCGAACTAATTTCCCCCTAACGACCACGCCAACCGAATCGTCAGAACGCGGCGCTAATACCAACTTCGGCACTAAGCCTCTGATAATCGTAAATTCCGACAGTGGAAGTATTCTTTTCCCAATTGAAGCCAACTGTGGGGGCGAAGCGATCCACGCGCAGTGATCGGAACGTGCCCGCAACACCCACTTCGAAACGATCGTCTATCCGCCGCCGGGGATAGAGAAACAGCCGCCGGTCCGCTTCGAGATGGCCGTAGCTAGCATCCAGGACTAGCGTTACCGAACCAACTTCGCGGAATGTGTATGCGTGCACGCCCCCCGAAGCATGCGAATATCCCGGGTCCCGGGCCATCTGGCGGTCCGCCGACACGCGCAGGCCGCCACCCGAGCGCGCGCTGAAGGCCCTGTCAACGCCCAAGGCCAGACCAAGGCGATCACTGTCGCGCAGATCGTTCTTGCGGTCGTTCGCGACATTGCCGCTAAGGTCAGCCGTCAGCCGTGTGCGGGGGTCCATCGGGTGGCGGTAATTGATCGAGACTCCATAGCTGGTCAGATAGGGCTCGCCGCCGAACCAGCGTTGGCTGGCGAGGGCAGACAGCGTAATCTCGTCGGCACCCGATTTCATCTGCGGCCCAGCCTGCACCGACAGCGCGTAATCGTTGAAAGCGCCGTCTTCGTAGACCCGTGCCTGTCCGTTCAGCCGATAGAGCATGTCGAGCTGCGATCCCACCCTCTGCCGGTAATAGGCCTGCGCGCGGGCGAAAACGCCGATCCCGCTAGTCGCGCGGGCATTTTCGGAAAGATCGAAATCGCCGATGATAGTAGAAAGTGTGTCGCTGCTAGTCGCGCGGTTAATATTAGTGTCGGGCGCGAACCCGACTTCGAGATTCGCTCCAAACGGCTTGCGGCTTTCGAGCGCCAGCGTGTAGAATCGCAGCAGTCGGTCCACTTCGGCTGGCACGCCCGAAGCCTGCGCCGCGCGTAGTTCACGCCCTGCCGCCTCGTAATTGCCGAGCATTACCTGAATCCGCGCGAGTTCAATTCGCACCCGGGAGGCATCGGGTTGTTCGTCGAGGATCATGCGCAGAAGCACCGCGGCATCGACCGGCCGGGCGACATCATCCGCCAGCATCAGCGCCAGCCGGAAGCGCGCCTCCGTCCGCAAATCGATCTGAGGATGCTCGGCAAGTGCTCGATATACTTTTTCTGCCACGTCGAATTGCCGGCGCTTTCTGGCATCGTTTGCGAGCGAGAAAAGCTCGGCGGGGGTAAGGTTGCGCGAAAGGCTCTCATCCCCGGATTGAGCGAAGACGATCGCTGCCGGTGCCAGCATCGCAAGTGCGAATGTGCAGAGTGCGCCGAGTATTCTCGATATCAAGATCATGCCCCCACGGCCCGACGTTCCAGAAACGAAGTTTGCCGCGTCGGAGAGGATGTGCTCGGTTGCGTGGCTACTGGTCTCTTTATTAAAGATATTTACGGCTGGCTCAAGCGCGGCTTTCGGCTTGGCGTAAGCGCCGCTCGCATCGTTGCCTCAGCGCTCAGCGATCCGTGTGGACGAGGTGGCGGTAAGGCTGATCCAGCACTCTCCGATCGGTGAGCGCTTTGTCCGCTGCGTCAAAGAGTGGAGGGGGCGTGCGTGGGCCCTGGTTGGGCCGGGACGCAGGATACGCACAGCACCGGCACGGCTATGCCCCGCTTTCGTGTGTCGTGGGATGCGAGGGGGTAAGGAACGGAATTGGGGCGCAAATCCGTTAGCTATCGAGTATCCGCATTCGGCTCGTCAGCGGGCACACCGCATTCGGCAGAAAATAAGAATGTGGCTGCTCGTCCATGGGACTTTCCGGGGTCCGCAGAAAACCGCACCGCGCGGCCATGCTTCAATGTAGGGCGATGGCCTAAGCGCCAGCTTCCGCCCGCCAGCGTCCTACCAGAGCGTGTAGATGGTCAGCATGAACAGCAGCACCAGTACGCAGAAAGCCGCTGCCCGACCGGCTGCCTGAAGCATGCCGCCGGCATGGTCATCGCAGCTGCTCGCATGTTCGAAGACTTTGAGAAAACTCATATCCGTCTTTGCTCCCCATCAGAAACCGCCGCCTGCCAAAGCATCGATCGCGCCCTGCAGAATGATCGCAGCGGCGTGGCTGTCAACCTTCTCGGCCCTTTTGGATCGGCTCATGTCCTGTCCGATCATCGCGTTGAGGGCGCTCGAGGTCGACCACCTTTCGTCCCATAGAAGGATCGGAAGTTCAAGCGCCTGGGAAAGATTCCGGGCATAGGCGCGGCTCGCCTGGGCGCGGGGGCCTTCGCTGCCGTCCATATTGAGCGGCAGGCCGATCACCACGCCGCGGATATTCCGTTCGGCGACGATCTCCTTCAGCTTGCCCGCATCCTTGGTGAACTTGCTGCGCGGCACGGTCTTGCCCGCCGTGGCATAGCGCCAGCCGGCATCGCACACGGCCACGCCGATGGTCTTGGTGCCGAGATCGAGGCCCAGTAACGCGCCGCCTTCGGGCAGCGCATCGCCATATTCCAGCGCGTTGGCGGTAATCACGCGGCGGAGGGAGCCGATGTGGCGGAAGGGGCCAGCGCGCGGACCCGGCGCAGCACGTCTTCCTGCAGATTCTTCCAGAACAGCGGGATGTCGTAAACGTGGTAATTGCCGCCCGGCAGCACGCCGGGGCCAAGATCGGGCGGATTGCCGATCAGCAGCAGGCCGCGTTCGTCGCAGCGGGCGGGAATGGCGCCCACGATCAGCTCGCCCGAACGCAGATCCGCGCTGGGTTTCAGCGTGCCGAGATTGGCCTCTGCCGGGGCCGAGCCGCCGGTCGCCCCGGTCAGCGGATTGACGCACAGGATCGGGCCTTCGCCGCGCGGCTGCCCGTCGAAACCGGGGGTGGCCTGGTAACGGCTCTCGAACAGTTCGGCATCGCCATCGTCGCTGAAGGCGGAATAGGCGATGATGCACCCGGCCTGGTCGGGCGAAGCGCAGGCCGGGATGGGCAGGGCAGGCAGATCATGCTCGATCGAGATCGGCCAGCCGATGGCATAGACGGCGGCAATCCGGTCGCTCAGCCCGCGGGCCTCGGCGCGGTCGATCAGCAGGCGCAGGATGTGGATCGCGCCCTGGCTGTGGCCGGCCAGCACGATCGGCTTTTCCGGATCGACGCTGTCGAGGAAATAGTCGAACGCCTGCGCCACATCGGCATAGGCCGCGTCGATCGCCTGCTGCGCCTCGGACCGGTCGGTCAGGAAGGCCCCGGCGGCCGCCTGGCGGTATTTCGGCGCCCAGATTTCGTCGGCCCGGTTGAAGGGGCTGGCCAGTCCGCGCAGGAAGGTCCGCGCCCGGCTATTGGTCGCCGGATCGTCCAGCGTGGCGTTCCAGGCGGTGCCGCCGGCTTTCAGGAAACTGGTCGGCGGAACGAAGAAGACCGCGAAGTCGGGAACTGCGGTCGGATCGGCGGCTTCTCCGGTGATGGAGCCATCCGTCCGAAAGGAATCCGGCCGATCAAGAGACTGTTCGGCCGCTGGATCGGAACGCGAAGGGGGCTGGGCGGCAGGGTCCGGGGCCGCCTGGGCGATCGCGGGCTGATACCGCGCAGGGTCGTTCGTCCCCAGTCCGGGGCGCGAATACCACATGCCCGGATCTTCGTAAGCATTGGCGGCGAGCGCCTCCTGCTCGACGAATTCTCCGCGAGGAACAAAAGCAATTTCAGTGGCTTCGCGCGACCATATCGACAGTACGATAGCTCCGCCGATGACGATCACGATGAGCAATGCGACGATAAATAGGAACTTGCGCGCCATGTCAGGAAATCGCCGGTGCAGTGATCGGTTCGATTTCCCCCTTGCGCCGCGCCGACCGCCGCTCAAGCGCCACCTTGATCATGGCCAGCAACGGATCCGCAAGCGCCAAGCCCAGAAGGCCGAACAGCACGCCGAAGATAAGCTGCGCCGAAAGCACCAGTGCAGGGGCGAGATCAACAGTCTTCTTGGCGATCATCGGCACGAGGACGTACCCATCGAAGTTCTGAACGAGGAAATAAACGAAGATCGTATAGAGCCCCATGTCCGTCCCGCCGGAGAAGCCGACAAGAACCATCAGTATGCCCGAGATGATCGCACCGATATTGGGAATGAAGGCCAGCAGGCCGGTCAGCAAACCAAGCAGCGCCGCCATCGGAACCGAGCCGATCCCGATGACCATTCCTCCGAAGGCCAGCATCAGCCAGGTGAAGAATCCTTCGAAAGCCATCCCGACCAGCCGCCCGGCCATGAGCCGGCGCAGGGTGAAGGCCTGGTGGCTCAGCGTGTCATAGAAGCCGCCCCGCTGGTTGGCGGGCACGATCCAGGCCACACCGCGCTCGTAGATGCGCGGATCGATGGCCAGATAAATGCCTATGATAACAATGAGAAACAGCGTCGTCAGGCCGCCAAAGAGACCGCCGATTGCCTTGGTGACTGTGCCGACACCGCTGGCCATGTGACCGGCGAAGCTCTGGATATCTCCTGAGCGGATGGCGAAGCCCTTCGATTGTAGAAACCCGATAAGGCGCCCTAGCTGCTCGTTGACGATCGACGGAAACTGGGCCGCTTGTTGGGATATTTGCGATCCCGCAAAGTAGCCCAGCCAGATAAAGAAGGCGGTCACCAGCAGTAACACGATGGCGACCCGCAAACCGCGTCCGAGAGGAAGGACCTTCGCCAGGAGACGCGCGCCCCCGTCGACCATGCATGCAAAGACCATGGCGCCGAAAATCACGAGCAGGGATTGCGATATATGGATTACAAGTACGATGAGGCCGATCACGAGGCCCCAGACGAGCGCGCGACCTGCTTCGAAACGTAGCTTCGGATCACCGATATAGGTCGGGCTCGCACCGGGATCGTCGTGATAGGCCAGGTCGTTCGTGTCGACCTTTTCGTCTCCGCTGCCTGACGATGTCTCGCTCATTCTTTCTCGGTCCCTGTCCGCGCCGGACGCAGCGTGGTCCACGCGCGGCCTTCGCGCAAGCTCGTAAACCAGGAAACCGGATTGAGCGTCGTTGTCCCGTCGAGCGAGAAGGTGATGAATTCCGCCCTGCCGCCAATGTTCTCAAGCGGTACCGGTCCCAGAAGTCCGCGCGAGGAATTGAGTTCGCGACTGTCGGCGGAATGATCGCGATTGTCTCCCATCACGAACACCGCATCATCGGGCACAGTCATCTCGGCGAAATTATCGAGCGGCTGATTGATGTGGTCGATAATCAGATAGGTCGCCCCGTTCGGCAGAGTCTCGCGATAGACGGGTACGCGGCAGACCGGGACACCTTCGTCGTTATTGACGAGGAAAGTCGGATCGCCAAACCCGAAGCAGCGCGAATTTTCGTCCACCGGAAGGTCGAGCGGGGGTTCGGCTTCCTGTTTGATCGGAGTGCCGTTGAGAATGATCTGCCCGTTTTGAACGGCGATGCGGTCACCGGGCAAGGCGACAACCCGCTTGATGTAATCCTCGTCACGTTCAGGATGAACCGGGATCACGATATCGCCATACTCGGGTGTCGAGCCGAACAGGCGCCAATCACCGCGGCGGGCAAGATGGAAGCTGATCGAGGACCAGTTCCAGCCATAGGGATATTTGCTGACCACCAGACGGTCGCCCACGAGCAGATTGGGCAGCATCGATTCCGAGGGGATGTAGAACGGTTTGGCGATGAAGCTGTGAAAAGCGAAAACCGCGAGCAGCATGAGTGCGAGCCCCCGGATTTCGGCGATCCAGTCGACGCGCTTGTCGTCCTGCTTTTCTTTCTTGGTCTTGTCGGTCACGGCCGCGGTGTCTGCACTCATTCGGGTAGGGCCTCGATGATTACGAAAGCCTGGGCCCATGGATGATCGTCGGTGAGAGTAATATGAATGCGCGCCTCATGGCCTTGCGGTACCATTTCGGCAAGCCTTTCCGCAGCGCCACCCGTCAGCCGTAGCGTGGGTGCACCAGAGGGAGCATTCACGACTCCGATGTCCTTGTGAAATACGCCCCGGGAAAATCCGGTTCCGACAGCTTTTGCGAAAGCTTCCTTGGCGGCCCAGCGCTTCGCGAATGTTCCCACCCGGGTGAAAGGGCGCTTGTCCGCCTTGGCCCGCTCGACATCGGTGAAGCAACGACGCTCGAACTTCTCTCCCCAGCGCTCCAGCGAATTGGCGATGCGGTCCATGTTGGTGAGGTCGTTGCCCATTCCAATAATCATCGGCGATCTCTCCTTACCGCGCCTCGTCCATCAGTTCGCGCATGTGACGAACCGCACGCTCCAGACCGACGAAGACAGCCTCTCCAACCAGATAATGTCCGATGTTCAGTTCGGCGAGCTGGGGGATGGCGGCAATGGGCTGTACGTTCTCGTACGTGAGGCCGTGGCCTGCATGAGGCTCAATCCCGTTCTTCGCAGCCAAGGCGGCCATATCTGCCACCCGTTTGAGTTCTCGGGCCATTCTCTCGCTGTCACCATCCAGGTGGGCGTGAGCGTATTCTCCGGTGTGAAATTCGACCACAGGGACGCCCAGCCTTAGTGCTGCATCCAGCTGTCGCTCATTGGCTTCGATGAAGAGCGACACGCGAATGCCTGCGTCGCGCAGCTTCCCAACTATCGGGGTAAGAGTGTTGTGAAGGCCAGCAGCGTCGAGCCCGCCCTCCGTCGTTCTTTCTTCACGCTTTTCAGGCACGATGCAGGCTGCGTGGGGTGCATGCCGCAGTGCGATCTGCAGCATTTCCTCCGTCGCAGCCATCTCCAGATTAAGGGGCAAGTCTGTCGCCTCCTGAATCCGCCGCAGGTCGGCGTCGCGAATATGGCGACGATCCTCGCGCAGATGCGCGGTGATGCCGTCGCCACCTACGCTGGCGACGATCTGTGCAGCACGAACCGGATCGGGATGGTCGCCTCCGCGCGCATTGCGGATGGTGGCGACGTGATCGATGTTTACGCCGAGGCGGAGGGGAGGGGTCATTGACATGCTGCGGTGCTCAATATGTCGAAAGTGAAGCCACTCCCCGACCAGACTTCTCCGAAGGAAAAGGTGCCTTCACCCTGATCGGTGGCCATGGCCAAGATGATGCCGCGATCCGGCAGAATGATATTGCGCAACTGATACTTTCCGATCGCACCGCGGCGCTCGATAATACGGACGTCTCCGATGCATCCTTCCAGGGTGGCGTCGAATGCCCATTGCCCTAAAGCCATGTATCCAAGCGCCGGATCGCCGGTCCACATGGTTTGCAAAGCGTCTTCTGGTAGGAGCCGTTCTTCGAGTAACGCCCGGTCGAACCGGATCATGTCCGACAATGGCCCTACCATTCCCCCTGCCGCGCCGAAGCGGGGAACGATGATACGATAGAGTGGCTCTGGTACCGCAAACTCGCGCTGTTCGCCCTCGGCCATGAACCCAGTATCAACAATTTGGGCTGGCCCGGCAATTCTCTCTGCGAAGAGATCGTTTAGGGTTGCCCCCGTCGCTTTTTCAAGCGCCTCGCCGAGCACAATATAATCGCAATTGTTGTATCGATATCCGCTCTCGGGGCGATTTCCCAGATCGCGAGCGCACCAGTCGAAGGTCGGTGGCTGATCATCGGTATAGAATGCAGGCCAGCCAGCGGTCGATGCAGTCTCGTCGGGATTTGGCAGGGGAGAGCGATGTTGCAGTAGTTCGCGCCAGGTTATCTCGCTGCCGGCGAGCCTGGGAAGGTAACTTGCGACCGGGTCGTCAAGCGCAAAGGTTCCTCGATCTGCCTGCTGGACCACCAGCGTCGCGACAATCTGCTTTGTCACGGACGCCCAAGGCCAAGCCTGTTCCGCCTCAATACCATCGCTGGAAGCATGGTAGATCGCGTCTTTTCCCAAGGAGAAGGCAATTTCTCCGCGAAACCCACCCGCGTCCGCCTGTTCGGAAATTTCGGCGATTTTGGCATCCGCCCGTGGGACCTGGCCGCCCCCCGGCGCCGACGCGCAAGCGCCGAGTAGAAAAAGCGCGGCAGCCAAGGGGAAGGCGCGTGAGATCAAGCCTTGCGGCTTCCGGGCTTGGTAATCTCGATAGCAGCCAGTTCCTCGGGTACCTCGTCTTCGGCGAACGTGGGGAAGTTAATGTGAATGAGAGGGAAGAACGGGACGCCAGGATCGGCCGATCCGTTGCTGCGGTCTACCAGCGCCACTTCGGCAATGACTTCGCCGCCTTCCCGCTTAACCGCCTCGATAGCTTCTTTGCTGGACAGGCCGGTTGTGACGACATCCTCTACCATCAGGACCTTCGCGCCCGGTTCCAGACGGAATCCGCGTCTCAAGTGGAAAGTGCCGTCGGGTCGCTCAAGGAACATCGCGTCTTTGCCAAGCGCACGACCCATTTCCTGACCAATGATAATGCCGCCCATAGCCGGGCTGATGACTACATCGATCTGGTTGCGGATATCTCGCGGTATCTTCTGGCCCAGCGCAAAAGCTAGGCGACCGGCGCGCTCGGCGTTCATCAGGACCCGCGCGCACTGGAGATAATGGCCGCTGTGCCGGCCGCTCGAGAGCAGGAAGTGCCCTTGCAGGAGGGCGTCGCTGGCGCGGAATTCGGAAAGGATTTCGTCTTCTGTCATAGTGCCCGAACCCAAAGCGCTTCATGACGATTTGCGCAAGAGGCAAAGGTGGATGTATATTTTTATCCTGCCGCGGCTTGAGGCTGGCACAAACCCTGCCTATAGGGCGCATCGCAACAGGGCCTCGCTTGAGGGGCGGATTCCCGCGTGCATGCGGAGTTCGCAAAGCGTCGCATACCGACAGACGACACGACACGAAAGAGTTCCAACGTAATGAAAACTCTCGGATTTCACCGGATCGTAGCCAGCCTGGCGATGGCCGTTTCACTGCTGCTTGGTGCACAAGTTGCGCTGGCACAGACGACTCTGGAGCAAGGCGACCTCGTTGGCCCGGTTCCGAATGAAACACCGTCTGCAGCGCTTGAGGCAGTCGATCCTGCCGAAGCCGCGGATGTGGCCGATTCCGATATGGTAGCTGCCGGAAGCGGTGCCTATACTCCGATGAAGCCCACGGCAGGCAAGGGCATGCCGGTTGATAAGGGCATCAATATTCAGACCCAATATTCCGAGACCGGTGAGTTCGCTTACGCACTTCACTCGGGCCTGATCTGGGTCATGGTGCTCATCTGCGCCTTCGTTCTTGCACTCATGCTCTACGTCGTCATTCGTTTCCGCCGCAAAGCGAATCCGGTGCCTTCGAAGACGAGCCACAACACGCTGGTAGAAGTTGTGTGGACGGTGGTTCCTGCGCTCATCCTGCTCGGCATCGCGATCCCTTCGATCACGCTGATTGCCAAGCAGTACGAAACACCGCCCAAGGATGCGATCACCATCAAGGCGATCGGTTATCAGTGGTATTGGGGTTATGCCTATCCCGACAACGGCGATTTCGAAATCGTCTCGAACATGCTCGACGCCGATGAGGCGGACGCACGGGGCGAGCCGCACCAGCTGGCAGTCGACAACCGCATGGTCGTTCCCGCAGGCGTGCCTATCCGGCTGCAGGTAACCGGCGCCGATGTGATCCATTCGTTCGCCGTGCCGAGTCTCTGGTTCAAGATGGACGCAGTGCCCGGCCGCTTGAATGAAAAGATCTTCCAGGTCGATGAGCCGGGTGTATATTATGGCCAGTGTTCCGAACTGTGTGGCGCACGCCATGGCTACATGCCCATCGCGGTGGAAGCACTCCCGATGGACCAGTATAATGCCTGGGTCCTGGCGCAGGGCGGCACGATTGCAGGGGCGGAAGAAGAAGGTGTAGAAGCCAATCCTTCAGCCGCTCCGTTGCAAGAGCCGGAAAGCAGTGAGCCCGGTGCGCCCGGGGCAGGTGCAGCACCGGTTGCACCGACCGAAGCCTAATAGTAAGCTTTTTCTAATATCCGAAGCCGAGAGACCGACCGATGGCTACCACCGCCGATAACTTCCAGGCCCACGCCGACCACGCGCACGACGATCATGCCGACCACAAGCCCGGCTTTTTCGCGCGTTGGTTCATGTCCACCAACCACAAGGACATCGGTACGCTCTACCTGATCTTCGCGATCATCGCGGGTATCGTCGGTGGTGCGATCTCGGGCATCATGCGCGCAGAATTGCACGAACCGGGCATCCAGTATCTCCAGTTCTGGGCCGAGTTTATGGGCGGAAACGCCGATTTCGATACCTCGCTGCATATGTGGAACGTGTTCATCACGGCCCACGGCCTGATCATGGTCTTCTTCATGGTCATGCCGGCAATGATCGGTGGCTTCGGCAACTGGTTCGTGCCGCTCATGATCGGTGCGCCTGATATGGCGTTCCCGCGCATGAACAATATTTCTTTCTGGCTGACCGTCGCGGGCTTCTTCTCGCTGATGTTCTCGCTCTTCGTGCCGGGCGGCACTGGACCGGGCGCAGGTACGGGTTGGACCGTCTACGCTCCGCTCTCGACCTCCGGATCCTCGGGCCCGGCAGTCGACTTCGCGATTTTCGCACTGCACCTTGCCGGTGCCGGTTCGATCCTGGGCGCAACCAACTTCATCACCACCATCTTCAACATGCGTGCGCCGGGCATGACTCTGCACAAGATGCCGCTGTTCGTATGGTCGGTGCTGGTTACTGCCTTCCTGCTGCTGCTGGCCCTGCCGGTGTTGGCTGCTGCAATCACCATGCTGATCACCGATCGTAACTTCGGGACTACGTTCTTCGACCCGGCCGGTGGCGGCGATCCGATCCTTTACCAGCATCTGTTCTGGTTCTTTGGTCACCCCGAAGTGTACATCATGATCCTGCCCGGTTTCGGCATGATCAGCCAGATCGTCGCGACCTTTAGCCGCAAGCCGGTCTTCGGCTACCTCGGCATGGCTTACGCTATGGTCGCGATCGGCGTGGTCGGCTTCATCGTCTGGGCGCACCACATGTACACCGTGGGTCTCGACGTGAATACGAAGATGTACTTCACCGCGGCTACGATGGTCATCGCGGTTCCGACGGGCGTGAAGATCTTCAGCTGGATTGCCACGATGTGGGGCGGCTCGATCGAGTTCAAGTCTCCCATGGTCTGGGCGCTTGGCTTCATCTTCCTCTTCACCGTGGGCGGTGTGACCGGCGTCTATCTCGCTAATGGCGGCGTGGACGATGTCGTACACGATACATACTTCGTGGTTGCCCACTTCCACTACGTGCTTTCGATGGGCGCCGTGTTCTCGCTCTTCGCCGGGTTCTACTACTGGTTCCCCAAGATGAGCGGGCGGATGCACTCTGAACTGCTGGCTCACCTGCATTTCTGGGGCTTCTTCGTCGGCGTGAACGTGATTTTCTTCCCGCAGCACTTCCTCGGATGGCAGGGCATGCCCCGTCGCTATCCCGACTATGCCGAGGCTTATGCCTATTGGAACGAGATCAGCTCGATCGGATATGAGATCATGGCCGCTTCGATGCTCCTCTTCTTCGCCAACATCATCTATGCCTTCGTAGCAGGCAAGAAAGCGGCTCCGAACTATTGGGGTGAAGGCGCAACGACGCTGGAATGGACACTCTCCAGCCCGCCGCCGTTCCATCAGTTCAGCGAACTGCCGGTGATCGAAGAGCATCACGATTATCATAACCACATCGGAGACCCGAAGCCTGCACACGGCTGATCGCTCCCGAGACTGGACAAGACAGAGCGGCCGGTCCCATTAGGGGCTGGCCGTTTTCTATTGGCGGATAGAGGAGCCACCATGCCCGAAATGCGAATGATCGATGTCGGCGAAGTGACGCTGCGCTGTGCAATCGAAGAGCCTTCCGGGTACGCCGGAGATCTCGTCATTCTCGTTCATGGATTTCCCGAGAGCTGGTACAGCTGGCGTCACCAGCTCGCGCCTCTGGCCGAGGCTGGCTTCACCGCCTGTGCCATCGACGTCCGCGGATATGGCGGTTCGGACAAGCCGGATGCAATCGAGGCCTATGCGCTAGAGAAAATCGTCGGCGATCTGGTTGGCCTAACGATGGCCCTACAGCCAGATAAACCGGCGATCCTCGTCGGCCATGACTGGGGAGCGCCGATCGTTTGGAATACGGCGCTCACCCATCCCGAACATTTCCGCGCCGTTGCCGGTATGGCGGTGCCGTTTGCTGGTGTTCCGAGCCGCCCCTTCACCGAAGTTTTCCGCGAGCACTTCACCTCGCAGGGCAAGTTCTTCTACCAAGAATATTTTCAGGAACCGGGTGTCGCGGAAGCCGAGGCCGAAAAGGATCCCCGCGACTGGGTTGAGCGGATGATGTATTCCATCAGCGGCGATGTTCCTCCTGGCGAATATTTCGCCAAGCCGTACGGGGCAACTTTCCTTGAGGGCCTGCCCGATCCCGAGCCCATGCCATGGCTCAGTAAAGCGGACTTGGACTATTACGAAAACGAGTTCCGCGATTCTGGTTTTCGGGGGCCGCTCAATCGCTATCGAAACCACCCGAAAGATTACGAATGGCTGCAGGGATGGAAAGGTAAGCGGATCGAGCAGCCGGCGTTGTTTATCGGCGGTACACGGGATCCGGCCACGTTCCTGTTCGGCGCCGTCAGCGATCCAGTTGCCTTGATGCGCAAGAACGCGCCGCAAGTCGAAGGCCATATTCTGGACGGAGTGGGGCATTGGACGCAGCAGGAAAGTCCCGAAGAGGTCAATCGACTTCTACTCGAGTGGCTCAAAAGGGTCTGAAGTCTTGCGCTGTTTCCGTTTCTACATCCCGGCGATTGCACCGCTGCTCGCCTCCTGCGCAACCAGCCAACCGACCGTGGACAATGATTCCGAGGTCGCCCAGATCGTTGCGCCGGGCCTGATCAGCACTAGGGAAGCCGACGAAATCAAGTTGGCGGAAACTCCGGATGGCCGCCAACAGGTTTGGGGATCAGTGGGCCGTAGCGGACGCGGTGAACTCGATCTGTGGGAACGACATCGCATGGCAGACGGGACATGGTCGAGGTCTGCGCCTTTGGCGATCAATGGACCGGGAGAAGATTTCGATCCGGCATTTTCGCCTGACGGCGGTAAGCTTTACTTCCATTCGGACCGTCCCGGCGGTTTGGGAGGCACAGATATCTATGTGTCCGATCGGACAAATGCCTTTGAATTTTCAGATCCTCGCAACCTTGGTGCATCGATTAATAGCGCAGGGCATGAATGGGCTCCCTGGCCGCTAGCCGACGGCACACTGCTTTTCGCTTCCGACGGCTGGGGAGGAGCTGGAAGGCATGACCTTTTCCATGGCGATCCCAAAAGCGAGGATGGTCCACGTGCACTCGAGTGTGCTATCAACGGACCGCTCAGCGAATTTGACCCGGCTCTGTCCGCAGATGGCAGAACACTGGTTTTCAGTCGCGGCCTTTATGGCCCAGATAGTGAGGATTTCGGCGTCTGGCGGTCGGACCTGATCGATGGCGCTTGGAGTAAGCCTGTCCCCTTGGCGATAGGCTGCGGCAGCTATACGATCGGGCTCGCATTCCTGCCTGGTGGCGATTTCAGCTTTTCCAGCCGATGCCCTGATCCTGCGACGGCAAGCATGGTGATCTTGCGAATGTCACGAGACGGATTGGACAGCGCATCGTAACAGCCTATAGGCGGCTTCACGAGATTCCCATGACCGACGCCGTCTCACCTTCCCAGCTCCCAGCGGACTGGCGCGATTTCTTCGCGCTGACCAAGCCGCGTGTGATGACTCTGGTGATCTTCACCGGCCTTTGCGGGCTGCTGGCTGCACCGGGCTCGATCCATCCTGTCATCGGATTTACTGCCATCTTTTGCATCGCCATCGGGGCGGGCGGGGCGGCGGCGCTGAACCAGTGGTGGGAAGCCGATATCGACGCGGGCATGAAACGTACCTCGAAGCGACCGCTTCCATCCGGCCGTATGAACCGTACTGACGCGCGGGATTTCGGCATTCTGCTATCCGCTGCCTCGGTAATGATCATGGGGCTTGGAGTGAACTGGCTCGCCGCCGGAATTCTGGCGCTGAGCGTCGTTTACTATGCCGTGGTTTATACGATCTGGCTAAAGCCGCGGACGCCGCAAAACATCGTGATCGGTGGCGGTGCGGGCGCATTTCCGCCCATGATCGGCTGGATCGCCGTGACGGGTGACATCACGTTGATGCCGGTTCTGCTCTTTGCCATCATTTTCTTCTGGACCCCGCCGCACTTCTGGGCACTCGCGCTCTTCGTGCAGAGCGATTATGCAAAGGTGGGCATTCCGATGATGCCCGTAGTGAAGGGCGAGAAATCGACTCGCCGCCAGATCATCGCCTATTGCGTGCTCCTGGTGCCTATCGCCGCGGCCCCATGGCTCATCGGCGGAACCGGTGCTATTTATGGAGTGACGGCGATCGCACTTTCGCTGATATTCCTGCTGATGAGCGTGCCGGTCGCGTTTCGCACCTCGGAGGAAGGGGATCGCATGACGCAGGAAAAGCGGCTGTTTGCGTTCAGCGTATTCTATCTCTTCGCTTTATTCGGGGCGCTCGTGGTTGACCGCCTAGCTGCACATTACGGAGTTTTCGGATGACCCCCGAAGAAGAAAAGGAATACCGCCGCCGCCAGAAAAGCCGCAATCTCGTTCTTGGCGGAATCCTGCTGTTCATGGCGGTGCTGTTCTATGCTATCACCATCGTAAGAATGTGAGGCCCAAATGACGACCGCGACCCTGGAATCCCGGAAGAACCGAACTGCGCTGCTCGCGCTGATCGGCGCCGCTGCGATGCTGGGTCTGGGTTACGCCGCTGTCCCGCTTTACCAATTATTCTGTCAGGTTACCGGTTTCGCCGGTACCACCCAGCGAGCGACGGAAAGCGATGCAGCGATGGCCGAGCGCTTTGCAAATTCCGCTGGCGGGCAGGAAATTTCGGTGCGTTTCGACGGCAATGTCGCACCCGGCCTTGGCTGGAGCTTCCACCCGGAACAGGTGACCGATACTGTCACCATCGGCCAGCGCGATATGGCGATCTATCTTGCCAAGAATAATTCTGACCGGCCGATCACTGGCACGGCCACCTTCAATGTCGAGCCGGAGCAGGCGGGGGCATATTTCAACAAGATCCAGTGTTTCTGCTTTACCGAGCAGACGCTGCAGCCCGGGCAGGAGGTTCGGATGCCCGTGCTTTATTTCATCGATCCCAAAGCGCTCGATGATCCCAACATGGATGGGGTTGAGCAGATCACCCTTTCCTACACTTTCCACGAAGCGAAGGATTAAGGGGCTTCTGCCCCCTAGACCCGCAGGCAAACGCGCATTAAGGGCCTTGCGCTAAGCGAAACCCAGGACACAGGTACAATGGCTGGTAACGTAAATCACGAATATCACATTCTCGAACCCGATATCTGGCCGTTCATCGGTTCTTTCTCGGCGCTGATCTTCACCAGCGGCATGGTGCTTTACATGCACGAAATGCCTTCGGCGCACCTCGTGCTCGGTCTCGGAATCGCGGGCCTCATCGCCACGTTCTTCAGCTGGTTTTCGAACATCGTTAAGGAAGCCCAGCGCGGCGACCACACGCCGATCGTGCAACTGCACATGCGTTACGGCATGATCCTTTTCATCGCTTCGGAAGTGATGTTCTTCGTTGGCTGGTTCTGGAGCTGGTTCGACTTCTCGCTCTTCCCCTCCGAACTTTCGGATGTGATCGGCGGCGAATTCCCGCCTGCTGCCATCGAAGCAGTGATCAACCCGTTTGGCCTTCCGCTGCTCAACACGCTGATCCTGCTGTGCTCGGGCACCACCGTTACCTGGGCTCACCATTCGCTGATTCACGGTGATCGTGAGGGGCTCAAGAAGGGCCTGTGGCTCACCATCATTCTGGGCGCGGTCTTCACCTGCATCCAGGCTTACGAATATGCTCACGCGCCCTTCGCCTTCGGTGGCAACACCTACAGCTCGGCCTTCTACATGGCGACCGGCTTCCACGGCTTCCACGTTCTGGTGGGTACGATCTTCCTGATCGTCTGCTTGGTGCGCACCTACAAGGGCCACTTTACCCCGCGTCAGCACTTCGGTTTTGAAGCGGCTGCATGGTACTGGCATTTTGTCGACGTCGTGTGGCTCTTCCTCTTCGCCGTAGTCTACGTCTGGGGTGGCTGGGGCGCTGCGACCCACGGATGATCTACGGATCGCACGGATAAAAATGGGGCAGCCCGGTATTGCCGTGGCTGCCCCTTTCGGTTTGGAACCCATGACATTTAGAATTCCCGTCTTGCCAACCATCATTGTCGGCGCTGCAATTGCGGTGATGGTCGCGCTCGGTTTCTGGCAGCTAGCCAGGATGGATGAGAAAGAGGCGATGCTAGCTCGTTTCGCTTCGGCACAGACCTTGGATGCACCGGTTGCCTTTCCGCGCTCGCCAGAAGAGATCGATGATGCGCTCTACCGTCGAAGTAGCGTAACTTGCGCCGAGGTCCTCTCGCAACGCACGACCCCTGGTCATAATGAAGGAGGACGTACCGGTATTGCCCAAATGGCACGCTGCGCGCTTGCAGGTGGCGGAGAGGCGGAAATTGCGTTCGGGTGGACTCCAACTCCCCAAGTCATTCAATGGAACGGTGGACCAGTTGAGGGCATAGTGGGTCCCGCAGGTACAGAAGCCCGGCTCGTCGCCTCGCCTGCGGTGGATGGGCTGGAGACTCTCGCCCGTCCGGACCCAGCGGATATTCCCAACAACCACCTAGCCTATGCAGGCCAATGGTTCTTTTTCGCGCTGACCGCACTCGTCATTTACACCCTCGCCTTACGGCGGCGTACCGGTGGAAGGACGACGCGCGCTAGGGACGATTAAAGAGCCGCTTGCTTGCTCGGGCTGCTTTGCGCGGCTAACCGCCATGGCGCAATGAAATATGTCTCTACACGCGGTGAGGCTCCAAGCCTCGACTTCGCCGATGTCACTTTGACGGGTCTGGCGAGTGATGGCGGCTTATACGTGCCCGAAGAATGGCCCCGGTTTTCATCGGAAGAGATCGGAGCCATGCGTGGCCTGCCGTATGCCGAATTGGCGGCAAGGGTCATGCAGCCCTTCGTGGGCGAATGCCTTACGCCTGAACGCCTGCGGGAATTGACCGATCGGGCCTATGGCCGCTTTGCCCACAAAGGAGTGACGCCGCTTGTCCAACTGAATGAACAGCATTGGGTTCTCGAGCTCTTCCATGGGCCCACGCTCGCTTTCAAGGACGTGGCGCTCCAGATGCTCGGCCTGTTGTTCGAGGAGTTTCTGAAACGCGAAGAGGGCAACCTCACCATAGTCGGTGCGACCAGCGGCGATACCGGCAGTGCTGCCATCGATGCGGTGGCTGGGCTCGACAATGTCGAGATATTCATGCTGCATCCCAAGGGTAGGGTGAGCGAGGTGCAGCGCCGGCAGATGACCACCGTGCGCGCGCCCAATGTCCACAACATCGCGATCGACGGCAGCTTCGACGATGCGCAGGCAATGGTGAAGCGTATCTTCTCCGACCGGGAAGTGACTGCGAAACATCGCATCGGTGCGGTCAACTCGATCAACTGGGCGCGGTTGATGGCGCAGGTCGTCTACTACTTTGCCGCGTCTCTCCAACTGGGCGGGCCCGAACGCAAAATCGCTTTCAGTGTACCGACAGGAAATTTCGGCGATGTCTTTGCAGGGCATGTCGCCGCCCGGATGGGGCTGCCCATTGAACGGCTGATCGTTGCTACGAATGTGAACGACATTCTCCACCGTGCTTTGAGTGAAGGTGATTACTCGGCAGGCACTGTCACGCCGACAGCCGCACCCAGCATGGACATTCAGGTCAGCTCAAATTTCGAGCGCCTTCTGTTCGACGTCGGAGGCCGCGATGGAAACGGCTTGGCCAAACAGATGCAAGGTTTCGATGCGAAACGGGCGATGAGACTTACGGATGTGCAGGCCCAAGGCGCCTCTTCGCTGTTCTCAAGCGCCCGTGCTGACGAGGATGACACGCTGCAGGCCATGCGTTGGGCCTGCGAACATTGCGACGAACTCCTCGATCCGCACACAGCAATCGGTTTGCATGCTGCACAGCAGGCTGGCCTCGACAGTTCGATCCCCGTGGTGACGCTGGCCACCGCTCATCCAGCCAAGTTTCCCGATGCTGTCGAACAAGCCACCGGCATCCGCCCGAGCCTGCCGACACGGATCGGCGACCTTTTCGCGCGAGAGGAAAGTTTCGTCCAATTGCCCGGAACGTACGAATCAGTTCGCGACCACATTCTGGAAAAGGCCGGCTGATGGCCGGCCTCGAGCGAAATCCCGTTCTGATGATCGGCAAGGGCTGGGACAGCTATCGCCTCCTCGACAGCGGGAATGGCCGTAAGTTCGAAACCTATGGCGACTATCGCTTCATCCGCCCCGAACCACAGGCGATGTGGTCGCCCCGGTTGGAGCATTGGGATGCGCACGGCGAATTCGTTCCGGGGAGCGATGAGGATGGTGGCGGACGTTGGCATTTTGCCCAAGATGTTCCCGAGGCTGGCTGGGAACTGGGTTGGGGTGACGAAGTCCGCTTTACGGCTCAGTGCACGCCTTTCCGCCATCTTGGTTTCTTCCCCGACATGGCTCCGGTATGGAGCTGGATGGGTGAGCAACTCGAAGGCCGGACCGATGCCGAGACGATGAACCTTTTCGGATATACTGGCGTCGGCACGCAAGCTCTCTCCAGCTACGGCCGCGTCACCCACGTCGATGCCAGTAAGAAGTCGGTTGCCCAAGCCCGCGAGAACGCGGCGCTTGCAGGGCTTGACGATCGCCCGGTTCGCTGGCTGGTGGAAGATGCGATGAAATACACCGCGCGCGAAGTCCGGCGCGGACGGCGGTACGACGGAATTATCCTCGATCCACCCAAGTTCGGCCGTGGTCCAGATGGAGAGGTATGGCGGCTGGAACAAGGATTGCCCGATCTTATGTCCGATTGCCGCCAATTATTGGATGCGGAGAGCAGTTTTCTTTTCCTGACAGTTTACGCTGTACGGATGAGCAGCCTGGCGCTGGGCGGTCTGTTAGAAGAGGTGTTCGCTGGGCTACCCGGCAAGATCGAGCATGGCGATCTCGCTGTTCAGGACGATAGCGGGCGTTTGCTGCCTACAGCCATCTTCGCCCGTTGGTCGAATCCGCGCTAGGACGCAAGTCATGAACGATTCGCTTATTCTCGAAGTTGCCGATTTCGAACACGATGTCCTGACCGGCATTTATTCCGAAGAGACGGGTAAGCCTCAGCCTCTGCGCTTCACGATCCAGGTGCGGATGAAGCCGCTTCACCGTTACGATGCGGATACGTCACTGGACGATTCGAAGAATTACATGGATTTGAAGTTTGCTGCGTCGGAAGCGTTGCCCGCTGGAGTGCACTTCAAATTGATTGAAGCCGTTGCCGATCATGTTTGCGAAACGCTGTTTGTTCAGGACCAGCGTATCGAAGCAGTGACTGTGAAAATTGTGAAGCTGGCTATTGCCGAGGCAGGCGAGAAAATCGGCATTACGCTCCACCGCGAGCGTCGCTGATGCAGCGGATCACGGTAGAAGGGCTGCCGGATGATCCGCTTGCGGCAGCGGCAACGTTTCACCGGGACTGGGTCGAGCCGATTGAAAGCGCACTTTCCAGAGGCAAGGGCCTGATCATATCTATCACCCCTGCCGATCACACGCATCGCGAATGGCGCAGGGCAGCGGTCGCAATGCTGGCGCGGCGGCATACCCCGCTCAGGATCAACATGGTGGCTGGCAAAGGTAACCACCCCGGCGCGCTGTTCGATTATTTTGTTTCTGCGGCGGGCGTTACCGGCCAATATCTTGAGGCTGCAGCGTGAGCGCAACGGTCATTTTCCTCGGCCCTTTGTCCGACCTTGCGAGCGGCCCGGAGCTTGAGGTGGCAGCCCCTCTCGACTGGGCCGGTTTGTTAGAAGCGGTGGGGGAGGAGATTGCGCAGGAAATACGGGAAGACCGGGTAAACGTGGCCTGCAACGGACGCGTGCTGACCGACAAGAAGAGTCTTTTCGCTGAAGATGGGGATGAAGTTGCCCTATTACCTCCGGTGAGCGGTGGTTAGGCTCACTCTCTCTACACCGTTGGATGTGAGGGTTCTCACCAAGGGGATGTCAGTCGGCGAGGCGACGGCGGCCTTTAACGCGGCCTATCCGGAGGCGGGCGGTATTGCGTCCTTTTTGGGGAAGGTACGGCCTGGGAACGACGTACGAGCATTGGAGCTCACACATTATGAGCCGCTCACGAAGACCGGAATGGGAGATCTTGCGCGGTCTGCACTCGAACGTTTTACCCTCGATGGTATTCTGGCGTGGCATCGGGTCGGGGTCATGGTCCCCGGGGAATCGATCGTGCTGGTCGCCGCCGCAGCCCGCCATAGACGGGATGCTTTCGAAGCCGCCGATTTCCTGATGGATCATCTCAAATCCGCGGCATGGTTCTGGAAGCGCGAGCGCCGGAGCGACGGCTGGCACTGGATACAGCCCCGTTCTTCCGATCATCAGGACAGGGAAAGGTGGAAATAATCCTGCCCATTTGATCTCGATCAAGGATGCCGACTACCCAAACTCGCATACGGATCTCCGACAAAGGAGACCCGCAATGTCCAAGCATTTTACCCGCGAACTCGTCGAACAGCAGGCGATCATCGTTGCCGAGCCTCGGCCTCGCCACGAAGTGGACCGGTCGTTTGAATTGCCAAAGGGCCTCTACGCTGCGACCGTGTCGCTTTATCTCGGCTTTCTCTTGGTGATGGCAAGCGGGCTTTCTTCGCCTGGCCTGGTCATCCCGATGGCGATCTTCGCCCTGTTCATCATCGCAGGTTTCGGTGTTCCGGCGCTCTGGGCCAAGGTTGGTCCGCCCACTAAATCGAAGCAAATGAATTTCGCTAGACTTCGGCGCGAAGGCATCGCCACCTTGACCGGACGCCTTTCGGCGCGCGATGCGAGCGTGCAGATGCTGATCCTGCCGGTCATTATTTTCTGCTGGGGAGTATCGACGGTCCTTATCGCGTCCTTCGTACGCTAAGGGATACTCAGGGGAGAGGGAGAAGCGCGGGGTCGACGAGTTCGATCCCGCGCTTCCTGATCTTGCGGATAGCCCCGGCCCGCTCGAATCGGGTGAGCATGCGACTTACCGTCTCAATCGTGAGGCCAAGCATGTCTGCCAGCTCGCCACGTGATAATGGCAGTTCGAAGTAGGTGGCCGGATGACAGGGGGAATCGCTTGCTGCCCTGGCCATAGACAAGAGCATCCCTGCGACGCGCTCCCCCGCCGATGCATTGCCGGTAAGCGCGAGCAGCTCGCGACTGGCGAAGAGATCTTCCTGAGTGCGCCTCAGGAGAGCTTGGCCGAGCCTAGGGTAACGATCGATCGCCTGCGAAAAGGCTGGGCCGGCGAATACGCAAAGCTCGCTTTCGGCCAGCGCAACGACGTCGTGATGAACATAAGGCCCGAACATCTCGCCGACGAAACCGCTGGGATGCACTAGCGACAGAATGCGCTCACGACCTTCCGCACTGGTGGAGGTGATCTTGAGCGCACCGCTTTTCAGCGTGGCGCAGGCCATTTCGCCGGTGCCAGCTGCGAATAGAATCTCGCCAGGGGCAAGGGTTCTGATCCGGCCGGCCTTGGCAAGCTCGTCTCGCTCATCCTCGCTCAATACGGCGCAGGCGGCGCGATCGCGCACTGGACATGTAGCACAGGCTAGACTCATCGGATTCGCGCGCGCAAGTCTTCCAGAATTGCGTCTTCTTCGCCAACCATCTCGATAACGCGCGCGCGAATCGTTTCGATGGCGGTCGCATCTTCTGCCCCCACTTTTGCTGAGGCGTAGAGCGTATCGAGTTCGCCAAGAGGAATTGCAGCACGGCTGCGTGCCGAATCGAGCTCTGCCAGAACCACCTGTGCCGCAGCCCAGCTGTCGCTGCCGACGCTGCTGCCGCGCGCAGCGGATACGGTTCGCGTGGCACGCGGACGGACTGCAAGAAAGTCACCATGTGCCTCGTCAGCCGCTACCAGTAGCGACTGGAGTCGCGCAGATAGGCCGCCGGTAAGATCTACCTCGACTGGAGGGACGTCGATCCGTGCTGGTTCGCCTGTATCGAACTGGCCCTTGGCTCGCTCGACATCTCGTACGGCGAGTGAGGGGTAGTCACCATTGCCGGTGGCGCATGCGCCGAGCATTAAAGTGAGGATAGCTAAAGGAGCTGCAGTTGCATATCGCGGCATGCGCGCCACATAGCATGCGACAGGCAGCGTGCCAGAGCGAAAGGCAAAAAAGGCGATGCTCCGGCGTTGACTTGGGCCAGCCTTTCGCTTAACGGCACGCTTCTTTCCGGGCCCACTAACAAGTGGGTCGACGGGCGCGCCGTAATTTCGCAAGGATGCGGCACAGCAATTTGAACGAGAGACACGTACCATGTTCGCAGTAGTGCGCACGGGCGGCAAGCAATACCGGGTTGCCGCCGGAGACAAGATCGCAGTTGAAAAACTGGCTGGCGAAGCCGGCGAAACCATCACGCTGGGCGACGTTCTGCTCGCTGGCGAAGGCGACAAGCTGGCTGACGCGGCGAAGACTGTCGTCTCGGCAGAGATCATTGCGCAAGCGAAGAGCGAAAAGGTTCTCGTCTTCAAGAAGCGTCGTCGTCACAACTATCGTCGTAAGAACGGCCACCGTCAGCAGATGACGCTTCTGCGCATCACTGCGGTCGGCGATTCGAAGGCTGAAAAGAAGGCTGCTCCCAAGAAGGAAGCAGCCAAGGCTGACGAGGCGCCCAAGGCTGAAGCGAAAAAAGCCGCTCCCAAGAAGGATGCGGCTCCGAAGAAGGCTCCTGCCAAGAAGGCAGACGCCAAGAAGACCGAAGCCAAGAAGTAAGGATACCGGACCATGGCACATAAAAAAGCAGGCGGTTCGTCGCGTAACGGTCGTGATTCGGCCGGTCGTCGTCTTGGTGTGAAGAAGTTCGGCAGCGAAAACGTTGTCGCTGGCAACATTATCGTGCGTCAGCGCGGCACGAAGTTCTACCCGGCCGTAAACGTCGGCATGGGCAAGGACCACACGCTGTTTGCGCTGACCGACGGCACTGTTCGATTCCACTCGGGCAAACTCGGCCGCAAATATGTATCCGTCGATCAAATGGCGGAAGCAGCCGAATAACCGGACGTTCCGATAACGGGATCGTCCAAGCGGGACGGTCCCAGTCGGTTTAACGAACCGGCAGACGAAGAGGGAGATGGGGCCGACCCGTCTCCCTCTTGTCGTTTCTCCCTCTTCACCATCGCAGGCGAAATAGCTTTTCGCCGCCACGCAATTGTCACGTGTCCGGCCTAGGAGCCCGGAGCGTGGATGAACCGGGAGAATACCGATGTTCCATGTTACTAAGCGGCTGCTGTTGCGGCCGGCCTGGCCAGAAGATGCGGAAGCGCTGTTTGGGGGGATCGCCGACAAAGGCGTCGTCCGTAACCTCGCACGCGCGCCTTGGCCCTACCTGCCGGAACATGCGCGTCAATTCGTGGCGATGGATCAGAATCCCCAGGTGCCAAGCTTCCTGATCACCCTTCCGGGAAATGGCGGCTCGCGCATTATCGGCGGAGCGGGTCTTGGTAATTCGGGCGACGGTATCGAACTTGGTTACTGGGTTGCGCGCCCCTTCTGGGGGCAGGGCT
>NZOF01000203.1 GCA_002695185.1 Erythrobacter sp. | reverse complement strand
AAACTTGCAGCAGGAATTGGCGCTCGTAGGAAATCGTCCGGGGGCGTCTGGTGCAGGAGTGATATTAGGATGGCGAGATAAAAGCGCCGCCGTCGGTCGGGACGCAGGTGGTTGGTTTCGTTGAGAAATATGTGACGGCATCAGGAGCAGCTTGGCGGCGCCTTCCTGAAAATCTCGTTTCTTTTCAAGTCTCTTGGCGACGGCGGTCGGTCGAACTACGCGCAAATCGATTCCCAGATCCCGCAGATGGCATAGCCGCTATCGTCCCTCCGGATGCGTGCGGATGCATTCTGTCCAAGTCTTGCGACGGATCGGCGCAATGGCGTGAAAACGGCAATTCCAGCGTAGAAACGTCATGTGGCGCAAGCGGCTCCTCTCGACCGATAATCGGCGTCGATGGCGGGCTTGGCCTGCTCCCCTCCATGTCCTTCAGGTCGGTCCGTCATAACCCGAAAGATGAAAAGGATCGACCGGTATGCCGAAAGCAGGAATAAGGGATCGGCCTGCCGAGCGGAAACACCAGTCCAGGATCGAGCCAATCGCGATGCGCGTTCCTGAAGCCTGTCGTTATCTCGGGATTGGTCGCAGTACCCTGTATGTGCTCATTAGCGAGGGCGAGATCGAATTCATCAAGCTGGGCAGTTCGACGCTTGTCCTGACCGAGAGCCTGAGAGCGCTCGTTGAGAGGAGGCGCCATCCAGCCGCTGGTCCCGCGCCAGTTGGTGTTGATTGACCATGCATCCCGACCTTTATGAAAGCCATCGTGCTCGCGGCGAGCATTGTCGTCGAGCTTTCGCGGCGGTCATAGCGGGTTAAATCGGCGGCAGCTTTGGCCGGCTCACAGTTCGTTGCATTTTTCGCTACGCTGCGTCGCGTGCGAGCTTTTGATCACTTCGGCGACTACGCGACGAACCCGGCGTTCAGAGCCTTCCACGACCTAAGCGTTCGCGCCTTCGCCGTGTACCATGACGGTATCGCGAAGGCCGACGTGTCGCGACCGCTAACCGATCTTGTCCGACGTATGATGTATATCGCCGAAGGCTCCAGCGTCGGCTTGCGACTGAACGCGAGTTGGGCCTTGACGCATCCGGCCTTTTCGCTGTGCCGTGATCGATTCGAACAGTGCGTTCGGTTTTCGTGGCTCGCGCGACAGTCCGACGCTCGCGAGTGGTATCGGTACATCGCCGACTACTATCTGACGCGAAACCGCCTGGAACACGCCTTCCGGCAAAGCGGTATAGACCCGGGGGTGAACCTAGACGATGGCTTAGACGAAGCACCGCCGCATGTGCGGGAGCGCTTCGCTTACTGGCGCAACACGCCGATCGATCAAATGGCACGACGACGTGACGCCCTAGACGGCATAACCGGGAGCCGCGTCGATCGCGAAACCTTGTTCGGTTTCTACGACAGTATTTATCGGCAAGGCAGTTCGGTTGCCCATTACGACCTATACAGCGTCAACTTGCTTGGCCTGTACAAAGGGCCGGAAGGGCTGGTGCTCGTCCCCGACCCTTACATGCCGACCGTTCTCGCCCTTCATTGCGCGATCTTCGATATCATCCAATGCGCGGAAGCCCTGGCGAAGTCCGAGGTGCCACCGCCAGCCGAAACGCTCGACGGCCTGATTGCGGATTGGTGGACGTTCGTACGGCGGACAGGAGTGTTGGATAACACCACAAACCCGCAGACAGCGCCCACGGATTAGAAGGGTAAGTTGTCGTCGCTGTCGTATACGAAAGCGTCGTCGATCTGACTTGCGGCCCATTCCCCGGGTTCGGCTTTCGCGTCAGTTTCGACTTCCGCGCTGATGTTCTCAACGATGCAGCGTGCCCGCTGATAGAGTTCGTCGAATGTGACGATTTCCGGCGATCTGGTATTCCGACGGTAGAGTTCGAAGCACGCGATTTTGTCGTCGTGGCCGCGCAGTTCGGCCATGTTGCCAATCACAAGGTAGCTGCGCGGTTCTACTGAATAGGCGAGTTCGCCGGTATCGTTGCCGCCGCCGTCTTTCAGCACGTCCCGGAAGCGGTCGCGACTGAACTGGAATGCGGTCTTTTGCGTTTGCGTTACGGCTGCGGAGAGTTCGTCGGACACGGCCCAACATCCGGCTCGATACGGGTCTTTCCGCAACAGGTCCGTTGAACCCTTCTTGATTTCGATAAGGACGTATTGGCTGATTTCAGCTCGCGTTCGCATAAGAGCGTCGGCGGTCTTGCCGGGGGTATCGAAGGCGTTGCCGGTTGTTCGCGCCTCTAGTTTTGGACCTACCTTGTCCAAGAAGACGTAGTTCAAACCATGTCCGAAGACCCACGAATTGCGTTCGAAGTACGCTTGCCATTCGCGTTCATTGTGGGCTGCACCTAGCATCGCTTCGAACTCGGCAAGCGCCAGTCGCTTCGCTGCTACGGCGTATATGTCCTGTTGGAGCGACGGTGTTTCGGCGAGTTCCCTTACGATCGCCGCGCCTTTGTCTGTCCCTAGAAGCGTAACGAGTGCGGCAACATCGACATTTTCCAGCGACACTCTTGCCTTCGTTGCTTCCGACAAATCCAAGTGGGAAATGATCGATAGAAGCTGTGTCATTTGGGCCGCTTGGCAGTAGTTCACTTGGATATGACCGTCGTTCTGCCAGCCGTGCGCTTTGTGAAAGCGGAGCTTCGTGATTTTGAGCGAACCAAAATCTTTGCGCTCGGAAACGTAAAAGGCTTTCACTGCGAGTTTGCATCTCGACGTGATCTCGACTTCACCTAATTCTTCTTCGCTCTCGGCCACAATCGTCGCGAATGCCCCCTTACGCGCTGGATATGTGTAAAGTTGGTTGGGTTTGTAGTTTGCCAGATATTCAATTTCGTCCGTCATTGCTTGGGGATACTACACAATTGACGCTAGCAGAAGCGCGCCAGAAATGGCGGATGTGCAGTCCACCAGACCTGTGTCTCGGATACGACCGCTTTGGCTCGGACCCAGAACGCAATCTGCCAGTCCGCCTCCGGGCCAGACTTCGATATTTGGACTTGTCTTCCAGCCTTGGCCAGCCATGCTGATACCATGATTGAAAATGCCGCAGCAATTTCCATTCTGGATGGACTCGCTACCGAACTGGCGGAAATTCGCCGTGCGAAGGAATTTGCTCAGTGGAACGGCTATGCGGCGGCACAGGCCCGCACGGCACTTGCCAATGTCGAGCCATTCAGCGCTTTCGCGACAACCCGGATCTTCTCGGGTGACGGCGCAAGCGCGCTGGTCGACGTGCGCTTTGGCGAATGGGCAATCCGGCAGCTCGTTCGGAAGATGGAGCCGGTTGAGGTAATCGCGGCTTTCGAGGAGGAAGTCGCCCGAAACAGCGCGCGCTATGAGGAGGTCTCGCCAGTTATCGGGATTTCGGTCGAAGAGAAGTTCGAGATTTCGCCCGGCATACGCCTCGTACCGCCCGCATCTTCGATCCTCGACCCGACCAGCTACTCCTATCGTACCCAATGGGGTCCTATGCCGGAAGGAACCGGGTTCCTCGTTCAAGAATACACCGTCACTCCAGCTTATTGTGCAGAAGCCGATCCGGACGCGGGATCCGAGGCGAAGGCTGCGACCCATCCCGACCGCGCCAAGCGCGACGAGGTCAAGGAACGCTTGCGCCGGGTGTGCCTGCTGCTTTCACCCGGCGGGGTGGAATTGCCGGTTTCGGTCATCTTGGCGGACGACCGATCACTTTTCCAGATCGACGGCAATTCTTTCTCCCGGCCTTATGCTGCGCGCCCGCAGTGTGCTCAGCCGATCGACACGGTCGAACTCATGGCCCTCTACGAGGCGCTCGGGAAAGTGGCGGATCGCGATGTCATCGAGCGAGCCGTCGATCGTCTTGGCCGCTCGCGCCTGTCAACCGACCCGGTCGACAGAGCACTTGATCTCGGCATGGCCGCCGAAATCGTGCTGATGCACGACGCGGGCGGTGGGAATGCCGAAATCGCATACAAGATTTCAAGCCGCGCCGCCTGGCTGCTCGAACCCGACGCCGACCGGCGCATTACGATATTCGGATTGATGCGCGATCTCTACACTGCGCGATCGAAGGCGGTCCATACCGGCAAGTTTCCGGACAAGAACGCGGTCGATCTGGCCGATGCCGACCAGCTGGTCTGCCGGATTGTCCGCACCATCGTCGCGCGCGGGGGATTTCCCGACTGGAAGCGACTGGCGCTCGGGGACATGCTGGAGGGGTAATGGAAGCCTATTGCAAAGCTCATGGCCGTTTCGCCGACGTCTGGTGTCTGGTCTACGACTTCCAGACCCTCATTGCCGGCGTTATCGCCGTGATCGTTGCGCTGCTTGCTTTGTTCCCGGTGTGGTGTCAGCTGCGCGACACCAATCTTCAGACGCGCATCTCCCGGCGCGAAACACTTGCGACCATGTTGCGCGCCGGCTTGCGCCGCCATGCCAAGGTCGAGGAATCGATTGCTCGTCCACTCGACGAGGTCGCAAGGGCCACCAGCGATCCGGTCGGCGAACCCGAAGCGATCGACACCGAGGCGGCCTTTTACCTCGAGCAGCAATTGTCGCGCGTACTCGACTAGTATCTCGTCGTGCTCGCCGACACCGAGCCGCCGGAAATCGAAACCTGCAAGCGCGCGCTCAAATCGGCCCTCGACGAGTTGGTCGAGACACTCGGCGAGGCCCATTGGGCCGATCACAACGACCAGCAGCATGACGAGGATTACATTCCCGACGAGGAGTGGGGCAGGATTGTCGCACGCTGCGCACAGGCCAAGATCGATGCCGCCGACAAGGTCGCCAGAGCAAGAACAGCCCACCATACCCTAAAGACTGCTCAGGACAGGTGGTCGCGCTCGCTGCGCGATCAGATTGCCGCGCTCGACCGCGCCATAGCGAAGACCGAATAGTGCGGTTGCGACCCGAGCGGGACTAAGCCCGCATTAGCGGTTTGCCGATCACTGCGAAGATGGCCATATCCATAGGATGGCAATAGAAACCGGTTCAGCGCCAGTGGATCTGGCAAATTTCCTGCAGCAGTTGAAGACGGCGAGCGCTACCGCGCACGGCAGCTTGGAAGCGATCCTGCGCGATGCGCGGCGAACGATTCCTGACGTCGAGCTCGACACATTGGCCCGCGCTTTCGCCGAGGGCATTTCCGAGCCCACTTCACCTTTGCTGACACCGCTGACGCGCTGGACAGAGGATGAGTTCGAATACTCGGTCGATACATTCTTCGGGAAAGTCCTTGCCGAACTGTCCTTCGAACCAAGGGAGATTGTTGCACTGGTGATGGCGACAATCGATGCCAGGCCGAGCGCCGAGCAGTGGACTATCCTGGGAGCACTGGAGCGCTGGTGCGCCGCAAGGCCGGGGCGCGCCAGAAGCTGCACCGAGCTTGTCATCGCAGATTCCCAGGCGGCGAGCCTGCTTTCACCGCTGCTGAGGGCGGGCAAGGTGCAAGACCCCGAATGGCATTTCACCACAGCGCTCGAACTTCTCGCGACGGGCGATCCCGACTGCGCGAGCCAGGCCGGACTGGTGTTGACCGGCGACACGCAGCTTCAGACGGAGAAAGTTGACCTCGTCCTCGATGCCGCAACGGCCCGTCTCGCCGATCTGGACGGCGAAAACCATGCGCGGCTGTTCGACGGGGCGATCGGGTTGGCCGTGCGCACGCGACCCGATCGTGTGCCTGCGCTGCTGGGGCTCGTGAAGGTTGATGAAGCCGGTGCCTGCAGGCGTTTCGCGGCGCGCCATCTGGCCATTGGCAAAGCGCACCCCGATCGGCAGGCGGCGGGCGCGATCCTCGAATTCCTCATGGCAGCCGATCCGATCGAACCCATGGTGGTCGATACGCTCGACAACGCGCTGCATCATTGGCTGCCGGCCGAAGAACAGCCCGGCCCCTTCAGCGATGCGCTGCTCAAACTCGTGGTGCACAAGGGTGTCGGACTCGATCGCCTGGATTCGTGCACACATGCGATCCTGAAGGGCGACCCAGCGCCCCGTGACCAGTTCTTCGGCAGGCTCATGGTCGAGGGTGGGGCAAACGGCGTAGCAGCGTTCGCACGGCTCGCCCACCGCCAGCTAGACCGTGAACTCGAACCGGAGATCGACTTCGCATCATTTGAGCTCGATCCCGAAGATGCGCTCGTGCTAATGCGGCGGGTGGTCGGCCTCGTTACACTCGCGCCCAAGACCTCCATCGCCATTCTCCTGAGCATACTACGAACCGGACCCGCCGGCGCCGGGGAGGAGGGCGCACATCTCATATTCGATCCGATCCTCCTCAGCTTCTGGGAGGACGGCCGGGCATTCCTAGAACAACGCCTCGAGAAGGAGGGGCCGGCTCTCAAGGAAATCATAACGCGGCTCATCGGTGCGCTAGACGACTACACGACGACGATCCGCGAGACCGGGTTCATCGACGAGCTTTTCCCGCCCGAGTCGAACCGGTTCCTCGCTGCCCTGAAGCGCGCGGCGGATAGTCGCGAGATTAGCCGTCAGGCCAGCGAGGCTTCGATCTTTGCCAGTATCATCCCGACCAGCATGATCCTCAATGGCGACAGCACGGTCTTCAGGGTGTTCGACGGGGACGGCGAGAGCAAACGTTCTGAACAGCCCATGCAATCGGTCGGATATTCCCATCCCCTGCCACAGCTCGACGCGATTGACCCCTTTGGCTTCTGGTATCGTCGCCGCCTTCTCATCAACGGCATGAACACATGATCGACCCGGTCATCTTAGAGCATTTTCGCACTCTCAAGGAGCGCGAGGAGCTGGACGCGGTGCTGCCCGAAATCCTCACGGGCATGGGGCTCGAGGTGCTTTCGCGCGCAGACATCGGCGTGCGGCAGTACGGCGCCGATGTAGCGGCCGTGGGCAAGGACGATGACGGCAAGCGCAAGCTTTTCCTTTTCTCGGTCAAGCGCGGGGATCTGACGCGCGGCGAATGGAATGGCCGATCGGATCAAGCGCTCCAGCCTTCGCTCGATGAAATCCGCTATGTCTATCACCGCTCGGTCGCACCTGAGCACAAGAAGCTTCCGGTCGTGATCGTCGCTGTTCTTGGCGGTATCGTGCCCCAGAAGGTCGCGCCGCTCGTCCATGGCTACATGGAGACCATGGAGCAACAAAATCGCGGCTTTGCCTATCGACTGTGGACCGGCGATACGCTGACCAGTCGCCTGCTCGAAGGGGTGCTGCGCGAGGAAATCTTTCCGGGCGAGCGCCGCGTGCTGCTGCGCAAGACGGCGGCGCTGGTCGAAGAACCCGAACAGGCCCTCCGACATTATGCAGCGCTTCTGCGCGATGTGCTTGGCGATGACAGTGTAAACGAGGAAGAGCGTGTGCGCGCCATGGTCGTGGCCACGCGCGTGGTCTTCAGCTGGGGGCGAGAAGCGGGCAATCTCGAAGTCCCTTATCAGGCCAGTGAAATGCTGCTGCTGCGAGCATGGTCGCTGCTCTATCCCCGAATCGAACACGACACGGCGCGCAAGCAGGTTCCCAGCCATGTCTACTTCGCCGTCGTTCAGCTCTATCTGGAAGTCTGGCGCAGCTTCCTTGGCGACAAGATTCTGCCGCACGCCGGGAAAATGCATGCCCTGAGCTTCGCGGTCGGCGCCATCAATCCGCTCGATATCAATCTCGCGCTGTGCAATCTCGTCGGGCGTGTCGCGCTCGGCGGTCTCCTGCAGTTATGGCTCTTGCCCGGTGCGCCCGATTTGCCTGCCTTGATCGAGGGTAGCGACAATCCTGCCCATGACATCGCGCGCGCGCTTGCCCAGCTGGTGCAAGCCAATCCGACTGTCCATGCCCCAATGCTCGACGAACATTCGACCGATCTCGGGCTTGGCCTGCTGCTTTTGTGCTGCTTCGAGGACACGCGCGAGGTGGCACGGTACTGGAATCGCCAAGCCGCCAGGGCATTCATGATTGCCGCCAAGATGCCGCAGAACGGTCCGCGCCTTCCTTCGCTCGACACGAATTACGAAACCCTGCTTCGCCCGATCGAGGATCCGACGCCCCAGGAACTGAGCAAGGCTACGGCTGCTTCGACGTTGCTACCGCTCTACGCGCTGTGCGCCAGAGTCCTCGCCGACACAGAACTGCTCGCCGAGCTCGACACCTTTCAAAAGGACCATCTGGCCCATTGCAACGCGCAGGGGTGGGTTCCCAATGCCCGTTGCGACGACAAGATGTGGCAGGGAGAACGACTGCACGGCTCGGCACTTCCAAACCTGGAAATCGGGGAGGCCGGAGAAAAGCTCGCGGCTGCCCTGCGCCTCGAATGCGAGGAAAATACCGCTTGGGCAGAACTATCGGCGATTAGGCTTGGACACTGGGCCCTTGTCGCCTGTGCCTGCCGCCAGACCCGTGTCCCGATGCCTCCGCAAATGTGGCTCGGTCTCCTCGACGGCAACCCAGTGTCGATCAGCAAGAATGACCGACGAAGCATCAATCATTTTCATCGGCCGATTTTGAGCGCAGTCCAGAAGAATCCCCGGACTCTGAGGTGCAGTACTTCGCCCCTTGCCTTTTGGTCCGTTGATTTGTGAACCGCTCGATTGCTTCCGTGTGGTCTGCGTTTGGGTCGTAGACCGAATGTCGGCATTTTTCATTGTCACATCCAAAACCAGACAGTCCGTAATCGGCCCCACTCCGGCCAACTAATAAGTGCTCAGGATATCGTCTCGAAGCTCACAGTTTTGGGGTTATAACTTAGCTCCGTGATGGATCCATCACTGATCCGCGAGACCAGGTCGTGGATTATCGAAAGCGGAACAAAGAACCATTCGCGTGGCTGAACGGTCTTTCCGAAACGATCGCCTGCAGACAAATCCAGGCGGGCGGGCCCAAGGGCACGATGGATCAGCCGTTCGAGCTTGGTCCGGTTGATGTTGAAGAGCTTGTACTCGGCCACCACTTCGACATCCGCGAGCATGAAAGTCGGATCGTTACGCGCGTTGGCAATCCGGCTGAGGACCGGCTGCCCTGTAACGCCGATCTTATGGATCAGCTCGCGATTCTCGTTGACGTAGGGATGCGACGATTTGCTTCGGAGTACATAGATCGTGCCGCTCTCCAGATCGTCGGGCTCAGCG
>NZOF01000150.1 GCA_002695185.1 Erythrobacter sp. | reverse complement strand
AGCGCGGGCGCTTCCTCGATCCCGTACATCTCGCCGTCGATCCGCACGCGGGTGAAGCCGGCCTTCTGCCATTCGGCCAGTTCCTTGCGGTATTCACCCTTGCGCCCGCGCACGACCGGCGCGAGCAGGTATACCCGCGTGCCTTCGGGCAGCGCCATCACCCGGTCGACCATGTTGGACACGGTCTGCGCCTCGATCGGCAGGCCGGTGGCCGGCGAATAGGGCACACCCACCCGCGCCCACAGCAGACGCATGTAGTCGTATATCTCGGTCACCGTCGCCACCGTCGAGCGGGGATTGCGGCTCGTCGTCTTCTGCTCGATCGAGATGGCGGGGCTAAGCCCGTCGATATGCTCGACATCGGGCTTCTGCATCATCTCGAGGAACTGCCGCGCATAGGCGCTCAGGCTTTCGACATAGCGCCGCTGCCCTTCGGCATAGATCGTGTCGAAGGCGAGCGAGCTTTTGCCCGAACCGGACAGCCCGGTAATCACGATCAGCGCATCGCGCGGCAGGTCGATGTCGACGCCCTTGAGATTGTGTTCACGCGCGCCGCGGACGGAGATTTTCGTTAGTGCCATAAAGGAGGCGTGTTCCTGTTCTGTTCGAAACTGTCAAGAGACGTTGCCGTCGCCGCGTTGAAAGGTCTTCAAGACCCGAAGCGAGAGCCGTGACGTGCAGCCAATATGGAACGCGCTTCGCCAATTCCAACCAGACAGCGTGAGGAAGTTTCCCGGACTCGCCTGGCCCGACGATTGAACACGATCAGCCCCCCATCTGTGGCCCAGATACGGTGAACTGAGGACCCAATCAGTCCCGCGAACCGTTCTAAAGACACATATGGCCATCCCGATGCAATTTTATTTCGCTCGAATGGATGAGCTTCCCGGGAGACGAAATCGCGTCTGACCGGCAGCAGAATACAGTTATACGAGGCGCACCGCACAATGTCAGAACAGAACAAGCGAGAGAGCACCGCGCCGACCGACATTTCTTCCCTTCGTCCCGCCGCCAAGGATTCGCTACAGAGCGAGCGGCTGAAGAAATTGATGGAAGAACTCGATCGGCCGCTGGAAAACGAAAAATGGACGTCGACCCCGCATGCAGGCGAGCAGAAGAATGCGCTTGGCCTGATCGGGCGTATACGCAGGCATCGTCGCCATCGTGACGAGCTCAAGCGAGCCCGCCGGGCCGCGTCAAAGGTCTACAGCGTCAAGCCGAAGCTATCGACGCGCAAGCGCGCGTCTCTGATGATGGGCGTCGGCGCGATGAGCCTGGGTGCCTTTACCGGCCCCGTGCAGAAGTCGCGTGCACCGGCCAGCGAATTCTCGATGGCAATCACGCCGCAGGACGAAGTCCGCAAGCCCGCAGCGCTGCTGAAGGCGAGTGAAGAGTTCAAACAGGCGCTGATCGAGGAAGAAGGCGTGCGATACACCGTGTATCGCGACGTTGCCGGTTACCCGACAGTCGGCGTCGGCCACCTTATTCGCCCCGCAGACAATCTGCGCGTTGGCGACCGCATCAGTGACGAACAGGTAATCGACTTTCTCGAGAGCGACCTGATCACTGCCGAACGCGGCGTACGCATCCTTGTTGGCAACCTTCCATTGCATCAGCACGAATTCGACGCCCTGCTCGATCTGGTCTATAACGTCGGCCTCGGCAACGTCTCGGAACGGGAAAGTCCGCGCCTAAACGCAGCCATCGCGAATGCCGATTACGAAGCTATCGCGGCGGAGCTGGATTATACGCACGCCGCTGGCCGTGTGGCCCGCGGACTTGAGTTCAGATCCGAACGCCGTGCCCAGATTTTCATGGACGCAACCTACGAAGATCCGCGGGAAATTGCGTCGACCATCTCGTGATAGGGGTTCGGCATGAGCTGCCGCCTGTTCTTCGCTCTTCGGCCGCCCGCTCCAGTTCGCGAGAGCTTGCTTTCGCTTATGGAGCAGGTGGACGGCGCGCGGTGGCAAGATGACGATCAACTCCACCTCACCTTGCGTTACCTTGGCGAAACAGATGAACGAACAGCCGAGGATATAGCGGATGCGGCGCGCCACATAGCCTTCTCTCCCTTCGATATATCTATCGAAGGATGTTCCTATTTCGAAAAGAAGGGCGTTCCGAGACAGCTATATGCCAGGGCACGGCCGGATGACCGGCTATCGGCGCTGCACAAAAGTCTCGATCGCATTTGCGTGAAATGCGGCGTCGAGCCCGAGCGGCGAAAATTCGTACCCCACATTACGCTCGCACGCCTCAATCAGAGCAGCGGCCCTCTCGGCGCATTTTTGACGAGACATGGGGCGGCAAACCTTGGCCCCTGGCGTGTCGACGACTACATATTGTACGAGAGCCATCTCCGCGAGCAGGGGTCGCTCTACGAACCACTTTGCACTTATTCCGCACGGATAAAATGATTCTACTTTCCCGCCTGCCCCTGTCTCTCTTCGTCGCCGCCATGACCGGCGCCTGCTCCCCCGTGTCGAGCGACACGAATGCGCAAACCCCCGCGCGCCAGAACCTGCTGACGACGGTGGAGGCAAATGCCAGCGCCGATCCGGCTGAAAGCTGTTTGCTGATGGCGTGGTCGGAGCAGGAGGATACGGACATCGAATTCGATCGCGCCAACGATACCGTAAAGGGCGGCGCTATTTCCTGCGCCACTGGCGCCACCCCCAGCCAGTTCGAAGCGGCGATTGCCGCGCTGCGCGATGCCGCGAAAAGCGGGAACAAGGCTCGCATTCTGGACCAGTTGGGCATTCCCCTGCTCTACATCTCGCAGGATGGAGAGCGGCAGAAACTCAGCCGCGAGCAGATCGACGCATTGTTCGACGACGTGTTCGATGCTCGCATGCTCGATTTGCTCCAGCGGCTCGACCTGTCGAAGATGACGGTCGAAAAGGACCAGGGTGCCTTTTTCGAACTCGGATCTCTCTGGCTGGTCGTCGACGAGAGCGGCCACCCCCGCGTGATGACCGTCAATCGCCAGGCCCTAGACGAAGCGGCCGTGGCGGCACGCGATCAGGCAGAGCGCGGCCAAGGCGAACGGATCGACTGACTGTCGTTCGCAGAGTGACGTCTGCGCTTTGCCGCGACAGACTTGCCCTTGCGCTTCAGTCCTCGTTCAAGCAAGCTGATCACAATGGCAACCAATTCGCGCATCCGCGCATTCGTAAATCGAATTCAGCAAGAATACGGAGAGACCATGAAGGCCCACATTCTGGCCACAACTGCCGCAGCCGCCCTTCTTTCAGCCTGCACCACAGCTCCTGGAGGAGAAATGGACCCCATCGCCGACGCCGCCGTAGACGCGGGCATTTCCATCCCCAAGGGTACCGGCTATTTCGCTTCCGACAGCGATCTGCCGTTCCAGGCTCCGAACTTCGATGCGATCTCGGAAGATGATTACATCCCGGCATTCGAACAGGCGATGCGCATCCACAAGGCAGAAATCGAGGCGATCAAGGCCAATCCCGCTCCGCCGACATTCTCCAACACCATTGTCGCGCTCGAGAAATCAGGCCGCATGCTG
Organism: Erythrobacter sp.; assembly: GCA_002695185.1. The sequence goes on along the minus strand of NZOF01000150.1, from coordinate 8,175 downwards.
GGCCGCGTCAGCCGCGTATTCTTTGCCCTCACGGGCACCAACACCACCGACCGGCTCGACGAAATCAACACCGAGATCAGCCCCAAGCTGACCGCTCATGGCGACAGCATTACACTTGATCCCGTGCTGTTCCAGCGTGTGAAGGCCGTCTACGATAATCGCGCCGCAATGAGCATGACGCCCGAAGACGCCAAGCTGCTTGAAAACACCTATGAGGGCATGGTCCACGCAGGCGCGCTTCTCACCGAAGCCCAGCGCGAGCGGGTAAAGGCGATCAACACCGAACTGACCACGCTGACCACCGAATTCGGTCAGGAAGCGAAAGCCGCCATGGCCGACCAGCCGGTCATCTTCGACAATCGCAGCGACCTTGCCGGCCTGTCCGACAGCGATATCAAGGCCGCCGCCGATTTCGCCGCCGAGAAGGGGTTCCCGGGAAAGTACGCCCTCGCCCTGCAGAACACCACGCAGCAGCCTTCGCTGCCGAGCATGGAAAACCGTGCTGCGCGCGAAAAACTGTTCATGGCGAGCTTCCACCGTGCCGATGGCACCACCGATTTCGATACGCGTCAGCTGATCGCAGAGATCGCCGAGCTTCGTGCCGAAAAGGCCGCGCTCTTCGGCCAGCCCGACTGGGCAACCTACGCGATGTGGGACCGCATGGCCGAAACGCCGAAGACTGCTCTCGATTTCATGGAGCAGATGGTCCCCGCCCTCGCCGCTACACAGCGCCGCGAAGCTGCGATGCTGAACGCTGCAATCGAAGCCGATGGCGGCAATTACGAAGTGAAGCCGTGGGACTGGTATCGCTATGCCAACCGCATCAAGGCCGAACAGTTCGATCTCGATGAAGATGCGATGACCGAGTATTTCCAGCTCGACAAGGTGCTGGAAGATGGCGTGTTCTATGCGGCAGGCAAGCTCTACGGCCTGCGCTTCGAACGCCGCACCGATCTGCCGGTTTATCACCCGGATGTGTGGACCTACACCGTGTTCGATCGCGACGGCAGCGAACTGGGACTGTTCTACTTCGACCCCTTCCAGCGTCCGTCGAAGCGTGGCGGTGCCTGGATGAGCAATTTCGTGGACCAGAGCTTCCTGTGGGACACCAAGCCGGTGATCTACAACGTGCTCAACATCCCGAAGGCACCTGCGGGCGAACCGCAACTGGTCAGCTTCGACAATGTGAACACCATGTTCCACGAGTTTGGCCACGCGCTGCACGGTTTCTTCGCCAACCAGCGCTATGAAAGCCTCTCGGGCACGGCCACGGCACGCGATTTCGTCGAGTATCCGAGCCAGGTCAACGAGGTCTGGGCGACCTACCCTGAAGTGCTGTCGAACTATGCCAAGCACTACCAGACCGGCGAGACCATCCCGCAGGCGATGATCGACAAGATCGAAGCCGCCTCGAAGTTCAACCAGGGCTATGATTTCGGCGAAACCGTCGAAGCTGCGCTGCTGGACATGAAGTGGGCCGCTCTTTCGAAGGAAGAGGCTGCTGCTCTCGATACGCCGGCCAAGGTCGATGCGTTCGAGCGCAATTCGCTGAAGGAACTCGGGTTGGAAATCGATCTGGTTCCGCCGCGCTATCGCAGCACCTATTTCAACCACATCTTTAGCGGTCCGACAGGCTATTCGGCCGGTTACTACAGCTATCTGTGGACCGAGATGCTCGACCGCGACAGCCGCAAATGGTTCATGGAAAACGGCGGGCTTACGCGCGCCAATGGCGATCACTATCGCGAAACCGTGCTCAGCCGCGGCGGCACGATGGACTACTTCAAGATGTTCGAAAATTTCGCCGGTCGCGCACCCGACGTGACCCCGATGCTCGAAGCTCGCGGCCTGATCGCTGGCGACGAAGCAGCGGACAGCGAAGTATCCGACGGTGCGTTGCCGGGTTCGGCAACCAATTAAGGGAATTCAGCGGGGCAGGCGTTTGCGCTTGCCCCGCCATTCCAGCGATAAGCGGTTGAGGACCGCCAGATCCGCCCTTCCAGCGACGCAATCCTCACCAAGGGATGTAGCGTCCTCCAGCACCCGTTCGGGTGCGTTTTTGTATGCGGGCGAAGCGAGGTGGTCGCTCCATTTCGCGCCCACAGCATTGTCCAGCAGGATGCGCTGAAAACAGTGATCCAACCGCACGGGCCAGCCGCGCTCTGCCGCGCAGGCGGGCATACGCTCTCGAGTGAGGGCAAACCATTGCGCAACCAGGGCGTTTCGTTCCATGCCGGAGCAACGATCTGCGTCCGGGCCAGCGCCGGACAACACCGGCCGTCAGTTGCAGGCTACATTTTCGCGCGAATGCCGACGAAAGCCCCCCTGCCCCCCGTGCCATAACCGGAAACGGTCTGGTATTCGGCATCGAAGACATTCTCGACCCGCCCGAATATCTCCAGTTTTTCGTCCATCGCTATGGCGGCGCGCAGGTCCAGCACCTCATAGCCGTCCAGACGAGTTAGGTTCGCCGGATCGTCGTAACGCGGCCCGCTGATGCGCAGGCCCGCTCCCAGATCAAGACCGAAGCCAGTCCGGTAATCGGCAAACAGCGTCCCGAAGTGTCGCGGACGGCGTGCGAGATCGACACCGGTCTCCCGGTCCTCGCTATCGACAAAGCTATAGACACCGGCCAGCCGCAACCCTTCGACCAGATCGATACCCGCTTCCGCCTCAAGACCTTGCGCCCGTGCACGGCCAACGTTCTGGTATACGCCGAACTGGCCCGGAGTGCAGATGGCCGGAGCGCCCGCGCCGAAGCAGGAGACATAGCCGATAAGATCCTCGCTATCCCGCCGGAAACCAGTCAGCGCCAAAAAAAGCCCGGCTTCCCGCTGGCCCTTTTCGATACCCAGGTCGAAGCTAGTGCTGTGCTCCGGCGCAAGGTCCTGATTCCCATAGTCGGAATAGAGCTGGTAGAGGGTCGGGGCCTTGAAGCCTTCTCCCACACTGGCCCGAAGGCGCAGGTCGCCGCTCATGCGGTAGCTGACATCGCCCCCGAAGGTCGCTTTGGTTCCGAAGTTCTCATGATCGTCGACCCGGCCCCCTGCATGGGCAGCAAGCTTTCCCATGACCCAGCCCAGTTGCGCATAGGCGCCAGTCGTCTCGACTTCTGCCGTGCCATCCGTGCTGGTGCGGTACTCACTCCATTCGTGATCTCCACCGAAAGCCGCAACAAGACCGCCGAGCAGACGATACTCCCCGCGCAGGGCCAGGCGCTGGCTGTGTCCATCGCTGGCGAAGGTTTCCTGCCCTTCGCCATTGCGGTTTGTCCGTTCGGTATCGGCTAGGCTGTAACTGCCGCGAAGGGTCAGGTCGTTGCCGTAGTACGCAAGTCCGACATCGCCCCACTGGCGGGTGGTCTTCTGCGTATCGGCGGTGTCCACCAGTCCATAGGGCGGCGCGGACGAAAAGCCGTCGATCTCAAGGTCGCCTTCGCTGAAATTGGCATGGGCGAAAGCTTCTAGGCTATCGGTCAGATCGACGAAAGTGACCATGCCGAGCGCCATCTGGCGAAATCCGTCTTGCTCGGCTCCGTCTGCAGCGGCGGAGAAACCGTCGGTGGAAAACCACGAGCCGGTCAGACCGTAATAAACGCCATTGCCATCAACGCCCGCCGAAGCACTGGCAAAAAGAGTGTCGCGCGCACCATACTCCAAGCTGCCCCGCGCCCCCGTTTCCGTGCGGGTGGAGATATCCATCACGCCCCCAACCGCGTCCGATCCCCAGATCGTGCTATTGGACCCGCGCAGAATATCGAACTTGTCGATGGTGCCGGTGAGTAAATTGCCGAAGTCGAAACCGCCTGTAGGCGATGCCGGATCGGACACGCGCACGCCGTCGACGAGCACCAGAACCTGCTCAGCATTGGCGCCGCGGATGTTCACGCCGGTAACGCCGCCAACTCCACCATTACGCGCAAGCGATAAACCCGGAACGCGGCGCAGGACGCGGGTGGGGTCGGCACCCTGCACGCTTTCGATTTCGGTTTCCGATATTACGGACACTGCCTGGCCGGTGTTGCGGATATCGGTGCCGAGACCATTTGCGGTCACCGTGATCGGCGAAACGACCCGGTCGGCGAACATCACGGGAGTTGTTGCGACAGGGGCAGCCTCGTCCTGCGCGGCAACGATTTCAGCAAGCGCCTCTTCAGTAGATTCCTGTGCCTGTACTGAAACCGAGAATGCCGAAACAGTAATAAGAAACAGATATTTATTCACGAAAGCTCCAATCAGGCGCAAACTGCCGAGAGCGAAAGCCCCATGGCCCAGCCCATTGTCGCGCGCCTTTAGGTGGCCCCTTCAAGGCTGACAAGCGCTGGTAATGCCGCTCGCCGCCAGCGCGTGGTTAACAGGCACTAAACCAAGCTGCGGAACTCCTCTTTAGGTCGTTTCATCCTATAATCTAATGCATGGGGATCGCCGGTGGGGACCGGCAGATCAGGGAGATGAAGGATCTATGCCCATTCGATTTGCGCCCGCGCGCAATGCAGCAATTTCGCCGCTTGCAAGAATCCTGAAACGTGGCCCGCTTAAGCTCGCGGCCAATGATCATGACAGGATAATCCCAGAGATGAGAAACACGACAGAAGACGCCCTGCGCCATTTCGCCGTTCACGGACTGCGTGCGGCCAAGGTCGCTCTCGGTAATGCCTCCGCCGCTGCTGCCGCGGCGCATGACGAGGACTATCGTTATTGGTTGGGGATCTGCCGCGAGCTAGACGCACCCGCTGCCGCCCGCTTCGAAGCCGGCAGGAGCCTCGCCGAAACACGCCTTCTGGGTTGATCGATTGCGGACATCACCGCCATACCCGCGCTGCGCAGCGTGAAACCTCATATTTCTCGCAATACGGAACCGGAGTTACCCTTGGACGTCTGATAAGCATCGCTCCAAAACCTAAGCCTTATTGCAACTGCAAACCATTTGCAAAGATAGTTTGCGAGGTCAGCCCCTTAGTGGTTGCAATCCCTATTTCGCGGGCCTAGGTCGCAGTCCGAAACACCGGGCGCGCGCACCCACGCGGGACAGGCGTCGCGCCATAGCGGTCCAGGCATCACCGTCCCGCGAGGCTCGTAAAGGACGCATTCCCCTATGGCACGCAAGAAGATCGCGCTTATCGGTTCCGGCATGATCGGCGGCACGCTCGCCCATCTCGCCGCGAAGAAGGAAATGGGCGACATCGTCCTGTTCGACATCGCGGAAGGCATGCCGCAGGGCAAAGCGCTCGATCTGAGCCAGTGCGGCCCGGTCGAAGGCTTCGACGCCAAGATTACCGGCTCGAACGATTATGCCGACATCGCCGGTGCGGACGTCGTGATCGTGACTGCAGGTGTGCCCCGCAAGCCCGGCATGAGCCGCGACGATCTTCTCGGCATCAACCTCAAGGTGATGAAGTCGGTCGGCGAAGGCATCAAGAACAACTGCCCCGACGCTTTCGTGATCTGNATCACCAANCCGCTCGANGCGATGGTCTGGGCGCTGCGCGAATTTNNCGGNCTGCCNCACAACAAGGTNGTCGGCATGGCCGGCGTNCTCGACAGCGCGCGCTTCGCCACCTTCCTNGCATGGGAATTCGANGTTTCGGTGAAGGACGTGAACGCNTTCGTCCTCGGCGGCCACGGCGACACCATGGTNCCCGTCACCAGCTACACNACGATCAACGGCATCCCNGTCAACGANTTNGCNAAGATCAAGGGCGTGTCGGAAAGCCGCATCGATGAAATCGTNGACCGCACCCGCAAGGGNGGCGGCGANATCGTCGGCCTGCTCGGCAACGGCTCGGCTTACTATGCTCCGGCCACCAGCGCGATCGCGATGGCGGAAGCCTATCTGGGCGACCAGAAGCGCATCCTGCCCTGCGCAAGCTATGTCGAAGGCAAATACGGCCTCGACGGTCTCTATGTCGGCGTCCCCACCGTAATCGGCGCGGGCGGCACCGAGGATGTGATCGAGATCGAACTGTCTGACGAAGAAAAGAGCAACCTCAAGGTCTCGACCGACGCGGTCGAGGAACTGCTCGAGGCCTGCAAGGGCTTGGACGAAAGTCTGAAGTAAGCCCTGAACGAAATATCGTCACTCCGGCGCAGCTGGAGTCTTGTGCCGCGAGGTGCGGCATTGCTGATAGCGATCCCAGCTTTCGCTGGGATGACGAAAGGACAATCGGATGAGCATCCTCGTAGACAAGAACACCAAGGTCATCACGCAAGGGATGACCGGCAACACCGGCACTTTCCACACGCAGCAGGCGCTCGATTACGGGACGCAGATGGTTGCGGGCGTGACGCCGGGTAAGGGCGGCACCGACCATATCGGCCTGCCGCAATTCGATACCGTCAAGGAAGCCAAGGCCGAAACCGGCGCGACCGCTTCGTGCATCTACGTGCCGCCGCCATTCGCCGCCGACGCGATCCTCGAAGCGATCGATGCGGAAATCGAACTGATCGTAGCCATTACCGAGGGTATTCCGGTTCTCGACATGGTGAAGGTCAAGGCCGCGCTCACGGGCTCCAAGTCGCGCCTGATCGGTCCGAACTGCCCCGGCGTCCTCACGCCCGGCGAATGCAAGATCGGCATCATGCCGGGTTCGATCTTCCAGAAGGGTTCGGTCGGCGTGGTCTCGCGTTCGGGTACGCTGACCTACGAAGCCGTCCACCAGACCACCATGGTCGGCCTCGGCCAGACCACGGCTGTCGGCATCGGCGGCGATCCGGTCAACGGCACGAACTTCATCGACGTGCTCGACCTCTTCCTCGACGACGACGACACCAAGTCGATCATCATGATCGGCGAGATCGGCGGCAGCGCGGAAGAAGAAGCCGCTGCCTTCATCAAGGAACAGCGCGCCAAGGGCCGTTACAAGCCGATGGTCGGCTTCATCGCGGGCCGCACGGCGCCTCCGGGCCGCCGCATGGGCCATGCGGGCGCGATCGTTTCGGGCGGCCAGGGCGGCGCGGACGACAAGATCGCGGCGATGGAAGATGCGGGCATCCGCGTCAGCCCCTCGCCCAGCGAGCTTGGCACCACGCTCGATGCGATGCTGAAGGAGCTGGCATAAGCCAGCGCGGCTGACAGAGCCGGCGCAAGCCGCGTCGGCTCTCGCGCCGACTCTCCCGGGGGCGCAGGAGATCACAATGGGTAACGAGAACCAGTCCTTCATCCCCGAACTGAGCGATCAGGACGGGCCGCAGCCGGGCCCGAGCTGGGCCAATCCGAACTGGCTGGCCGAAGTCGCCGATAGCGGCGCGGATCTGGTCCAGGCGCTCGACCCGACGCAGATGAAGCTGGTGGTCGAGCAGGCCGCGAAATCGGCGGGCAAGCCGGTGGACGACAAGGCGCTCGAAAAGGCGTCCGACGATTCCAACCGTGCGATGATGCTGGTGCGCAGCTTCCGTGTGCGCGGGCATCTTGCCGCCAATCTCGATCCGCTGTGCCTCTCGCATCGCGAACTTCCCGAGGATCTCAAGCTCGCCTGGCACGGATTCGAAGGCCAGGAAGATCTGGAAGTCTTCGTCGGCGGCGTGCTCGGCTTTGGCTGGGTCACCGTGGGCGATCTCTACGACCGGCTGCGCGAAGTCTATTGCGGCGATGTCGGCCTCGAATACATGCACATCGCCGATGTGGAGGAGCGCCGCTTCCTTCAGGACCGCATCGAATCCCCCGGCGAGACGATCCAGTTCACCGACGAAGGCAAGCGCGCCATCCTCGCCGCCGTGATCCGGGGCGAGGAGTTCGAGAAGTTCCTCGCCAAGAAATATGTCGGGACCAAGCGCTTCGGCCTCGATGGCGGGGAATCGATGATCCCGGCTTTGGAAGCGGTCATCAAATATGGCGGCCAGTCGGGCACGCGCGAGATCATCTACGGCATGGCCCATCGCGGCCGCTTGAACGTGCTCGCGAATGTGATGGCCAAGCCCTACAGGGTCATCTTCCACGAATTTTCGGGCGGCAGCGCCAATCCCGACGATGTCGGCGGTTCGGGCGACGTCAAATACCATCTCGGCACCAGCACCGACCGCGAATTCGACGGGATTTCGGTGCATATGTCGCTGGTCCCCAACCCCTCGCATCTCGAAGCGGTCAATCCGGTCGTGCTCGGCAAGGCGCGCGCCCAACAGGCGATCCGCGACGATCTGAAGAAGCACGAACAGGTCCTTCCCGTACTGATCCACGGCG
>NZOF01000202.1 GCA_002695185.1 Erythrobacter sp. | reverse complement strand
GTCATCGAAGGCGTCACATTCACCGACGGTGTCGCCGAGAACGACACCGAAAACCGCGCCGCGTGATCAAGCCGCATCACCCAGATTTCAGCATAGCTCTGGATAAGCTGCAAGCAAGTCAAAGAGCGCGAACAGGCCATCTGCGTAGCGCTCGGCTTGACTCATGTCCCATTCCGCCGCGCCCTGGATCCAAATGTCCGCAAGATCGGCTTCCGCTGCAGGACGGATGGTCCATCTGCTATTTTCCGGCATGCTTCGCGTGCATCCGGGCCTTGAACGCGTTGCAGTCAAACGACTTTGCCGGGCCGCTGGCGATTCCGGCATCAACCGCTGCCTGGATTTCAGCGATTGCATCGTGCCGCATCCTGTCGCGCCGGATCAGGTCACGGACATAATCGCTCGAGTTGGCGTAGCGTCCCGACTTCGCCTGATCCTCGACCCAGGACTTCATCGGATCCGGCAGCGAGATGTTCATGGTGCCCATGGCTGTCTCCTTCGCGGCGAGGATATGGCAAGCTTTGCCATCAAGCAACCGTCTCCCCCTGCCCTGCTCGGCCAATCCGTCAATTGACGACATGTTGCGCCGTTGCAGAGAGCTAGTGAAAGGGAAGCCCTGGTGCTGGGCAAAAAAGGATAGAGAGAGAGTCTCTTCCGGGTCCGGCCTCAAGGTCCCTTGCCATGCCTAAGACCACAAACCACTCGAAATCCGCCACTGCGAAGAAGAGCAAAACCACCAGATTGGTCGCGCCAGCCGGCGCCACCGACATCCGGATGATGCCGCTCGACTAGCTAGAGCCAAGCCAGTTTAACGTCCTTAAATTGGCCGCGAACGCCAAGGACGAAGCAGAGCTTTTCGCCAGCAACCGCGAGACTGGCATCAAGCAGAAACCGGTGATCCATGCGTATAGAAGACGCATCTTGTTGTCGATGCCGGTGGACGTCGGCTCAAGACTTTGTAACAGTTCGCAAAGAATTGCGTGCTTCCGGCAGATGTGCGACGGGCAGCTAAGAGACCTGATCGACATGTTGCATGAACGGCTTAGGTCGGTCACGTTGAAGGACGCCCTCAGAACCGCTCATTCCGTTTTCGGCGAAGCCCCCTGCCCTACCGCACCTCACGAATCTCGCTAGTCAGAACTTCCGAACGCAGCATCCTCGAACGCATGGCGCGGGCGCGGACGCTCGTCGCAGCAGGCAAGCTGGTGCTTGGCAATTTGGCCACGACCAATTTGCAATGGCGTGGGATCACATGGCTTGGTCCGGCTAGTTCGCTATCACTGGCGGGCATTTTTGCAGCACAGCGAGGACGATCCTGATCCGCCGCAATGGGCCCCTGCCCCGCTGGCGGTGGTCACCGACAATCGCGGCTAGGTCGCTGGATGCGCGCGCACCCTACTAGACCCGTCCACCGGCAGTTTGGGCGCGATCAAGCTCCCCAAACGGATCCTCGGGTAGCGTCAGGGCCACGCCATCCGTTTCTGGTCCGGCAAGCGGCGTCCCGATCTCATCTTCGGCGAAGGTCTCAGGAGCGCCTCCTCGATCGGCAAAGCTATACCGGAGTTTGCGCTCGCCTTCTGCCTGACCGCTAGCCATCTTTGCCCCCTGCCCCGGCCTGTCGAAGTCGAATTCGCGCGGCGACGTACTCGAGACCACCATCGGCCTCCCCACGGGCAGTCAGCTGGAATCCGTCTCAATGAGATGCTCTGGTCCTTGACCACGAACTGCATCAAATTCACCAGCGCCTACATCGAAACCGCCAAGGGCGTGGGCTCCATCTCGACCCTGACCTTCGATCTCGACATCACGGTCGAACCCGTCGGGAGCGCGAACCCGATGGCCCCCACGCACCGCGTCCTTGGCCGTTCCCCACGAGGCAAGCTCGTCGAGTGCGGCGACATCTGCAAGAAGCAGAACAAGGAGGCCGGCGCCGACTACTACACGCTGACCATCCGCGACCACGGCTTCAACGCCAACCTCGGTAAGGCCGCGAACCAGGACGATCTGTCCCTGCAGGACGTCATCCCCTGCGGGGCCGAAGGACGCCGCCTAAATCTTCAGCCAGACCGCTTCGGCGGCCCTGGCCGCACCAGGTTTCGACTTTTTGCACGCGTGCAAAATCACCTCGGCGGCTCAGGTTGTCGTCCGCACTTTCGCTCAGTGCAGCCCATATTGTGCGCCGGAAATCCGGTAGGCGTACAATATCTGTACATTTCCTCAAAAACCGTGCTATTTACAACTCGGAGCGATTCCGTGAGAGAATCGAAAAGAGAGCGGTGCAATGGGCGGCAGTATAGAACAGTTCCTTCAAGAGCTCGAGCGGGGCCTTGGCCGGACCATGGTTTCGGTCAACAAGGAGTTGACGATGCGTGAGCGCATCAAACGCTCTTGGTCGATGCGCCAATGTGCTCGCTTCCTGAACATTAGCCATCAGCATCTGACGAAGTTCGCTAAGGACAATGAGGATTTTCCTGCCGGCAAGCATGTAGGGCGCGAGCGTGTTTTCACCCTGACGGAGCTGATGCACATCAGGGCTTTGATGGCTGCCTCATCAAAGCGGCCTGAGCATTTTCTTGCTTGGCGCAAACCCGACGATCCTTTGCCCGTCATTTCATTTGCAAGTCAGAAAGGTGGCACCGCGAAGTCGCTTAGTGCTGCGCACTTCGCTCAGTACCTGAGTCTGCACTACGGCATGCGAGTCGGCGTCATGGACGCTGACCCCCAGAGCACGATCACTCTCTACTTTGTCGGCGGCGAAGAAATGCCAACTTTGCCAGATGACGAAACTCCGACGATGGTTGACTTCGCGGGGCTGTTTCAGACCGACGAGTCCATCGCTTACACTGACTATGATGCGGAGACGCTTGACGGGTTCTTCAAGAAAACCTCCTGGCCGGGCGTGCGGTTAGTACCTGCGCATGGCGAAACCTCCGAAGGCGAAATTCAGATCGCGAGGTTGCTGCGAGCGGGCACCCCGGAGAAGCGGTTTTACAGGTTCCTAAGAGACGCCATAGATCGGTGGAAAGAGGGGCATCCACCGGTCACCCGTCCTAATGAGCTCGTGAGCAACGGTAGGGTCGACCAAGCGGAGCTTGAAAGTGCCCTGAACGAGACCTTGGACTGCATCATTATCGACTATCAGCCTGCGCTGACACTGTTCCAGCTGAACAATGTGATGGCGTCTACTTCGTTGATTATCCCGCAGACGATGAAGGGGTTCGACATTGCGACCTTGTCCACCTTTGTGACTGGTCTCCTCACCATGCTGCGCCACATTTTCGCGACGGATCGGATCGATATGGGCGGTGCGGCGCATATGCTGTTGCCCACGATCGTTCAGAGAACAAATGAGCAAGATCTCACACAGGTCGGCAACCTGCTCGAAAACTGCCCAGATGAGGTGCTGCCGGTATTCTATCTTCGCTCCGATGCTATTTCGAACGCGTCGGACGTTTATCAGTCCGTCTATGAGTACGACCCAGATACGCCAGGCAAGCGAAAAGGTATCAACAGGTTCATCGAGAATGCTGACGCAGTGAATGACGCCATCGTCTCACGCCTCTGGCCTGGTCTTGAGCGTGGCTATGCCGAGGATTGGATGCAGAACTTCTACAATTTCGAGGAGGAAGCCGAATGAAGCGAACATTGAGCAGCTCGGTCCTCAAGAAAAAGTCCGCGCGCCCTGATCAGGATGTGTCTGCGGCTCCTGGATCTGGTGCAAGCGAACAGGTCCACGAAGACGAGGCGAAACTGGTTGGTGGGGTTAAGCCAAGACTGGGCGGCTCTGGCAGTGCTTGGAAGGCCGGAGCGCTTTCAGACGCCAGCCAGATGCTTCACGTTGAGCGTGCACAGGTCGTGGAGCGCATTCTTGCGGGTCGACATGAGTTGCAGATTGATCCGTCTCAGATCGTGGACGTGATCGGATCGGACCGGCGTGAAGACTGGCGCGATCAAGAGGCATTTGAGAAGCTCAAAGAGAGTATCGAGAAGAACGGTCAAGATACGCCCATTCATGTTCGGCCAGCGGATCCTGACTGGCGACCGGATGAATGTGAGCCCGAGAACGTAGAAGGCGTGACATTTCAGTTGATCGTGGGTCGGCGACGCCATGCAATCCTTGAAGCTTTGGGGTTGCCTGTCCGCGCCATTCTAGTTCCACAATCCCATCGGGGTTCCCGTGAAGAGCAGTTCGAGATGCTTTTCATGCGCTTCCGGGAGAATGAGGAGCGTGAAAACCTGAGCGCTTTCGAGCGTCTGGTTTCGATAGGCGAAATGTTCGAGCGGCTACAAGACGCCAAACCGGACGAGAAGATAACTGCAACCGAGTTCGCCAAGCGTGTGGGTGTCCATAACAGCGCGGTATCACGTGGTCGCGCTGTTTATGCTGCTAGAGGTGAGATTTTGCACGCGTGCAAAGATGTCTACGGTCTTAGCCACCGTGACCTCGAAAAGGTTCTTGGCGACCTGACTGAAAAGCCGTCCAAGCTTGCAAAAAAGAAATCGCAGAGCCCAAAGAGACTCACGGTACAGCGAAAGATCGGTTCGCGGAAATTGAGTGTTACAGGGCAGGGCGGGAAGCTCTCAGTCGCTGCCACGGGGCTAACATTGGACGAGGACATTCTCAAAGGTTTGAGTGATGTCATCGCTGAGTACTTGGAGAAACACGGATCGAAGTAAGAGGCAGGAGCCGCGGAGACGGTGGTCTTCGATCCAAACAAGGTAAGAAACAGGAGCGGATATGCTTTGAGATAACGGCAAAAGAAAAGCCCCCAAGCTGAGGGCCTGAGAGCTTATCGAGATTAGTTTGGTCGCTATCAAGATAGTTCTCCGGCGAATCACTGTCAACAGCAACGCTCCTGAGCGAACGGGATTCTTTTGCCCTCCATCAAGCAGAGGAGGCGAGAACTATCCATGAAACATACAGGTTGGCGCAAGCCGACACCGGGTCTTGGCATTGCAGAGGAGCTTGCCCAAGCCGGTGAACAGGTAGCTGTACCCAAAACACGGGCCTTCGTGGCCGTGAAGCGGGTGGGCGCATACATTGGCCTCAAGGCCGGAGACATGATGCTCCTCGACACGCTCGGGGCCTTCACACAGGCCCAGGACTGGGACGAGGGGCAACGTCCGATCGTCTGGGCCTCGAACGCCTATCTGATGGAGCAGACGGGTTTCTCGCTCTCTGCGCTTAAGCGCCATGCGCGGCGTCTGGCAGAGATCGGCGTGATTTCCTTCAAGGACAGTCCGAATGGCAAACGGTGGGGCCACAGGGACGCTGACGGGCGTATCATCGAGGCCTACGGCTTCGATCTGTCGCCACTTTCAGCCCGTGTCGAGGAATTCGAGCAGCTGCAGGCCGAGTTGCAGGCCGAGCGCGAGCTCTGCCAGCGCCTGAAGCGCCAAATCACGGTTGCACGCCGGATGATCCGTGCTCGGATCGAGGCAGCCTTCAGCAGCACGCTGAGGGGCCCCTGGGAGCATCTCTCAGGGCTGTTCGAGGATCTTCTGGACCGACTTCCGCGTCGGAACACCGCCTCTGAGACGCTTTCACAGCTCCTGGCATGGTTCAAAGAGCTTCAGGAGCGCGTCGAGGCAGCGTATCTCAAGGCAGTTCGGGCGGATGAGGTTGTGGAGAACTCCGCTGAATCTATCGAACAAGGTAGTGAAAAGACTCAAGAAATGAACCCCGGGGAGGTCATTTCCGGACCTCATATACTAACTACAACCAAACTTGATCCTGTAATCAGTAATTCCTCTAAAAAAGAGGAAGCGGCGGGCGTTACGCCAAATGCCCCACCCGAAGAGCGTGTGGACAGGGAGCTGGAAAATTGGGTTGCCGAGGTGCGCAAAAAGCGTGGAGCGGCGCTCGATCTGCCGACGGTAATGCAGGCCTGTCCGGATTTCGCGTCCTGGGCGCGCAATATGGGCGGATACTTGAAGGATTGGGGCGATCTGCACCGGGTGGCGGGGCAGTTGAGGCCGATGATCGGGGTCTCGGAGCATGACTGGAACCTGGCGCAGGACCGTCTCGGGCCGCAGATTGCCACGGCGGCGCTGGTTCTGACCTTCGACAAGCATGCGAAGGGCGAAGTGGCATCGCCGGGCGGCTATCTCCGCGGCATGATCGAGAAGGCCGGGGCAGGGGAGCTGCATCTCGAGCGCAGTTTCTACGGCCGATTGAGCGGGCAGGCCGCGTAATGGAGAGCTTAGAGCCCTGCAGCTTTGGTCAAGTTGACCCGGAACCGATCCCGGCGGCGCTGATAGCGGCGGGTCATCTCGGCCGAGGCGTGCCCGAGCTGCTTCTGGACGTAGCGCTCGTCGACTTCGGCAGAGCTGGCGAGACCGGCGCGCAAGCTGTGGCCCGAGAAGAGGGCGAGGCGGTCTTTCTCGGGTAGTTCTGCCCGGATACCGGACTTCAACACGGTGGTTTTGATGAGGCGGGCGACGTGTTTGTCCGACAGGCGGGCTTCCAGGGCCTTCTTGCCGTCCCGCGATGTGCGCACGAAGATCGGGCCGAAGTCGATCCTGGCGAAGTGCAGCCATTGCTCCAACGCGTGAACAGGGCAGGTCTGTTCCGAAGAACCGCGGCCAATCTCGACCTCGCGCCAGCCGCTCTTGGCGTTGAGGGTGAGGACCGCGCCATCCTTCAGGATCTCGACCCAGCCTCCGCTGTCGGGTGTGTCGTCCTTACCGTGATCGAGGCTGACGATTTCACTGCGCCGAAGCCCGCCGGCATAGCCGATCAGCAGGATCGCCCGGTCCCTGAGCCCGCGCAGGTCGTGGGGCAGGGTGGCCACCATGGCGAGAATGTCTTCGGGGAGGATGGCTTCTTTCTGGACCGGTGGTCGTGCGTGTTGCCGTTTGATCCCGGCCAGAACCGTGGCGATGTGGCGGTCCTTGCGATCGAGCGAGAACCCGCGCTGTGCGTAGTTCCAGGCGAGGCCCGAGAGCCGCCGCTCGATCGTCGAGACAGACAGGCCAGGGGAGGACCCCGACCCGGCCGCCAGATCGGCGAGGTAGAGCCCGATCATCTCATTAGAGGGCGGCAGGGGATCGGTTCCCTTGAGCCGGCACCAGCGGGCGAAGTGTTTCCAGTCTGCCGCGTAGGCCTTGTTGGTGTTCTCGGCCGTCGAGGCCCTGGCGTAGTCGCGGGCGGTATCGACCAACCGATCGAGGGTCCCGGAGCCAGCCACATGGGAGGGTAGGGCGATCGGATCGCCGTCCAAAGGCTCTCTCTCGTCTCCGTCGTTCTGTTGGCTCATGTTAGATACCTTTCGAGAGATACGCGTTCGAGCGAAGCGAGAGGCAGCGTATCTCGAAACAATTTGCCAACAAACGACGACGCTCGTTACCTTTCGGCGCATCATGCGGCGCCGAGCTCGATCTCTCGGCCTCAGGGGGACCGGAATCTTCGATTTTTGTGTCGGTCTGCCGGAATTCTTGAGACTGCGGTCCATTTGTTTTCAAGGGCTTTCCGGATCTTCGTTTTCGATATTGAGTCGGAATTCATGAGACTGTACATGGATGTGAGTCACTATTCGAGAGACTACACAGCGTCCGTGCGTCGTTCAAGTCATGTCCGATAATCCCGTAGCTGACCAAGACTGGGAAGAAGCCGAGTATCGCGCAAGAGTACTTGCCGAACTGCCAGAACAGCTCAGCGATAGCGACGTTGCATGGGCGATGCGGCAGTTGGATGTCAGCCGGGCGACGGTCTTTCGCTTGGCAAAACAGTTTCGGGAGGATGCACGGACCAGCGCGCTTCTGCCGAGTGTTCCCGGTCCAAAGCCGGGCATGAAGCCGCTGGACCCTGCGGTCGAGAAAATCGTGGCCCGTCATTTTAGGGAGTTTTATGCCACCCGTCGCAAACCGACCAAGACCCGGTTCTGGCGCGAGGTCGCAGCCGATTGCCGATCGCAGGGGTTGGCACCTCCTTCGATCAGGCGTCTGGGGCACTGGCTGGATCTGAAGGATCAGGCAAAACTCATGGCCAGGCGAGAGGGGAAGGACAAGGCGGAGCGCCGCCACCTTGCCACACCCGGAACGCTCACCGCGGTCCACCAGCTCGACATCGTCCAAATCGATCATACCAAGGCTGATGTGACAGTTGTCGATCCGGTCTCGCGGCGCCCGCTCGGGCGCCCGACGCTGACGATGGCCATTGATGTAAACAGCCGCATGATTTTGGGGTTTCACCTGTCTCTGGAACCACCCTCGCTTCTTTCCGTTGCGCTCTGCCTGACCCATGCGGTGATGGACAAGTCGCATTGGCTGGCGGCGCGCGGGATCAATACAGACTGGCCCGCGCAGGGCCTCCCCAAGGCAGTTTACGTGGATAACGGCGCGGAATTTCACTCCCGGGCGTTCGGACTTGCCTGCGCCGAGTACCAGATCGACCTGCGGTATCGCCCGCCAGGAACCCCGCGCTACGGCGGCCATATCGAGCGCCTGATCGGCACCATGATGGGCGCGGTCCACCTGCTGCCGGGTTCGCACTTCTCGAACATCTTCGAACGCGGGGATCTCGACGCAGAAGCCGAAGCGGTGATGACGCTCGACGAGTTGGAAACCTGGCTCGCCCTCGAAATCACCGGCTCCTACCACGTGCGGGTCCACAGCGCGCTGGAAACCACGCCAGCGGCGGCCTGGGCGGCGCAATCAGACGAGGCCAGGCTCCGCATGCCCGCCGACCTGCGTCAGTTCCTGGTGGATTTTCTGCCCTCGGAACAGCGGGTCTTGCAGCGCGATGGCTTTCATCTCTTCCATATTCGCTATTGGTCGGATGAGCTGCGCTGGCTGATGGGTCAGGAAACCCGCAAATATAGCCTCAAATACGACCCGCGCGATCTTTCGCGCATCTTCGTGCTGACTGAGGATGGCATTATCGAGGTGCGGCCGGCCGATTTGACCCGCTCTGCGATCACGCTCTGGGAACACCGCGCGGCGCGGCGGGCTTTGCGGGAGGCCGGGCGTCGGTCGGTGGACGAGGATCTCATCTTTCGGACGATCGAGGCGCAGCGCGACCTCGTTGATAGCGCCGCGCGGCAGACCAAGGCGATACGGCGCCACCAGGCCCGGCGGGCGCATCTGGACCCACGCCCGATGCGCGATGTGACGCCTGGGCCAAATGCGCCCGAAGCGCTTCCTGCGCCGGAAAACAAGAGCAATGTGCTGAAAGACCACCCGGGCTTCTATGTCGAGGAATGGTACGATGACGACTGAGTTTCCGCATCTCTATCCAGGTGCCAGCAGAATTGCCGCCCTCAGTGCCGAGGAGCGGACCCTGCGCATCCGTGCAGACCGATGGGTGTCCTATCCCCGAGCGGAGGCGGCGCTCGCCAAGTTGGAAACCCTGCTGTCCTTTCCGGAACGCGCCCGGATGCCGAATCTGCTTCTGGTCGGTGAAAGCGGCATGGGCAAGACCATGATCATCGAGAAATTCACGCGCGATCACCCCTCGAGTTTTGGCGACACCACTGGTCGGTTGCACATGCCGGTCGTCGCGGTGCAAATGGTCTCAGGCCCGGACGAGACCCGGTTCTACCGCCGGATTCTGGCAGCGATCGGTGCCCCGGAACCGCCGCGCGCGACGCTTGCTGTCCTTGAAAGCCTGGCCCTTCGACTGCTCACCGAACTGCGGCCCCACATGCTGGTGATCGATGAAATCCACAGCCTGCAGGCGGGTACGATCCGCGAACAGGCACGGTTCCTGAACATGCTGCGGTTCCTGGGCAATGAGCTGCGCGTTCCCCTCGTTTGCGTCGGCACCGCCCAGGCCCGCAATGCGCTGCGCACCGATGATCAGCTGGTGCGCCGGTTCGAGGCCTTCGGCCTGCCGCCCTGGCAGGACGGGGCCGATTTCACCGGGCTGATGAGCACGCTCATGCGCAGCCTGCCGCTAAGGCGGGAAAGCGAGATCGACGAGAAGGCGCTGTCGCGGATGATCAAGGTGACCGGCGGCATCACCTCGGGGATATTTTCCATCATGTCTCAGCTGGCAATCGCCGCCATCGAAAGCGGCGAGGAACGCATCCTCTCGCGCGATATTCTGAGCGGCGACCGGTTGCAGGCGGTTCTGGGAGAGCCAGTGTGATCGGGCAGGGCCTCCTGCCGGTGGTGTTCCCACCCGAGGCTGACGAACGCCTGTCCTCCTGGATCGCCCGCATGGCGCCGTTCTACGCGATGACCGTCCCGGAGTTCCTGGCCGAGTTGGGGTTCTCGGGCCGCGACGTCTTCGATCTGGAATGGCGTCTTTCGGAAGGGGAGGGGGCTCGGATCGCTCTGCGGACTGGCCTTTCGGTCGAAGCCATTCAGGTTATGACATTCTGTGATTTCATCCCCGACGCCCGGATGATGGTCGCGCGCGGAAACCGCCATCACTGCCCATATTGCCCGGCCGATGTGCACCGGAGGTCAATGTCATTGCCCTGGGTTTTTCACTGCCCGGTTCACGGCGCAGACTTGCAGGATACCGCCGGCGCGACGTTGCCCGCGATGATGGGTGGCACTCGGATGGCCGCTTTGGCAATGCATGCAAAAGCCGGGTCCGCCGTTCTCGACGCCTGGCTACGTGGTGCGGGGCAGGGGGCTCTGGATGCGCCGGAAATGCTGGCCGTCCTGACTGCGCGACACCGCCGCGCTTCGCCTCCCTCGCTGGCCGAGCAACCGCGCATGTCGTTGCAGACCCGGCGCGACTACCATGACTTCCTCACGACGCCGATCATCCGCCAGGCGCTGACGGTTGTCGTTCCCGAGTATGACGAGGTCGCGCCGGTCCTGGCCAAGCCCGTGCGTCCCGGCCCACACGCTCTGGCGCAGGGCTCGCTGCTACAGGGTTTCGCGCTGACGGTCGGCATTGGTCGTATCGTAGAGGGCCCTGTCGCTTCCGCGATCAACGTGTTGCTCGCCAGTGACGTGGACGGGCAGGCGCGTGTTCGCGATGCGCTTGCGACATGGCCTCTCTCGTTGAGGAGACGTATCTCAGCCCGGCTCTGGCGTGCTCAGCGCGACGAGAGAGAGCGTCAGAGCGCTGCAAAGCCATCGAGGCGCCGCCAGTCTCACGAATTCCGACTCATCCAGTCTCATGAATACCGCTCCAGAATCTCATGAACCCCGGTTCGTTTTTCAGGGAAGTGCTTGAATCTCATGAATTCCGGTCATCCGACATTCTCGTGGTTTTTTGACATGCTGCTGAGCATATCTTTTAATGTCCGATAAGGCAAACTTATTGGACATATCACAGAAGCGCAGAGTGGGGCGGTTTGCACATCATATTGTGGACGAAAGCGCCGCGAGAGATTAGTGTTGTTGCATGACATACCAGTCCGCCACGATCTCCGACGACCTGAACACCCTACCGCAACTCCCGGGGGGGGTCACCTCCGGACATGCCGAAACCCTTGAAACCGTGGCGTTTCGGTCGGGGGCGGCGCTGACGGTACTCGACCAGCTGATCGGTGATCCCAGGCACGGTGTGCCGCTGAAACTGCTCGCCAACCGGCTGGCGCTAAGCGCCGCCACGGCGACCTCGAAGCTGGAAGGAAGGCTGGCGCGCGAGGCGGATATCCGCGACGCCTGGCACCTGACGCCGCCCGGAGAGGCGCGGGGGCCGGATGGCGATCTCCTGGCCTTCTGGCGCGAGGCCGTGCGCCTGGGGACGGGCGGCACGGGTGAGATAAGTGACCTGGTTGGCGCGGGTTTTGCTGCAGATATGGCCGCTTGGCTGGCCGCGGGCCAGGAACGCGCTCGGACCCATGGACCCTTGGCCGGCTGCGTGGCCGTCCTGCTCACCGTTCTCGGGGCCGACGACCGGGCGGAGCGGGTCGCCTGCCTGCTCTCGGACTTCGTCCTGGCGCGAGCGCTGACCTGGCCGGCGGTGCTGCCAATTACGGCGCGGCGGGTCACAAAAGCCATGTTGCGCGAATTGGTGACGAACGTTCCGGGGACGGAGCTGGCGGTTCAGGCCCGGATTCTCGAGAGCATCGAGGAGACGATCCGTCTGGCGCGGGATCTGACCCGCCGCGCGGCAGCGCTGCGGGCCGTGACGCCGAAACTGCGGGCAAAAGGATCGGCGGCGGCGGTCGATCTTTTCCTCATAGAGGATGCCGTGGCGCCGGCCTCGATGCTGTCGCCGCGCATCCGGGGCACCAACATCGCGATGACCTCTCGGGCCGCGCGGCGGTTTTGCGACCGGCTGGTCGAGCTGGGCGTGGCCCGGGAACTGACCGGGCGGCCGACCTTCCGGCTCTACGGGCTATGAGCATTGCCAGCGGTTCGCATCAGAATGCCATTGGTCCGAATGATGATGCGGACGGGAACCGGTTTCGCGGTTTGGCCATGCGATCATTGAAGGACTCGCCATGACGGCCGCGACCAGGAAACGGAAACCGGCGGAGGAGGGCGGCGCCGTCTTTGACAGGGAACTCGACGATCTGCCGCAGGAGTTGCGCTGGCGCGAATGGATGGGCCGGATCGAGGCGGTGCTGTTTGCCAGCGCGTCGCCGGTCGGCCGCGAGGACCTGGCGCGCGTGGTGGGGCAGGGGGCTTCGGTCGAGATGCTGATCGAAGACATCCAGGCCGAGTTGACCGGTCGTCCCTACGAGCTGGCCCAGGTGGCCGGCGGCTGGATGCTCCGGACGCGACCGCAGTTCGCCGATGCCATCAAGGCCGCCGCCGATCTGGGCGACCAGCCGCTCGCCTTCACCGAGATGGAGATGGGCGTGCTCTGTGCCATCGCCTATCATCAGCCGATCGACCGGGCGGGGCTGGCCGACATCTTCGGCAAGGAGGTCAGCAGAGACCTGCTGGCCCGGTTGCGCTACAAGGATCTGATCGCCAGCGGGCCGCGATCGCCACGGCCGGGGGCGCCGCATACCTTCGTGACGACGGAGACGTTTCTGGTGACCTTCGATCTGCAAAGTTTGCGGGACCTGCCAGAGTTGGAGCTTGAAGGCACACCTCGAACGATAGACGAAGTTCCGGGCCGTTCCTGAGAAGTTTCATGTAAGGGAAGCCGTAATATGAGCGGAAGTTTCTTCACGACTTGGCTCTGGAGGAAACATCGTGTAACTTAGTCCGCGATAGACGCGGATTTACATACATGATCAATGAGAGGCGCACGACCCTCGCCGAATATGTGACGGAGCTTCAGTCGAAGGGCAGGATCGTCTTCGATGCGGAAGAGGCCGTCGAGGCTCTCGGCACCAACCGCGGAGCGTTTCTGGATGCCGCTCAGCGTCTCCAGAAGCGTGGCCTGCTGATCAGTCCGCGCAAGGGATTCTATGTCGTCGTCCCGCCGCAATTCGCCTCCTGGGGGGCGCCGCCCCCATCCTGGTACATCGACCCGCTCATGCGGCAGGAGCAGCAACCCTACTACGTCGGTCTTCTAAAGGCCGCGGAGCTGCACGGCGCGACCCACCAGGCCGTCATGGAGTTCCAGGTCGTGACCGGCAAGCGCATGCCCAGGATTCGTGCTGGACGCAACCTCATCGTCTTCTACTACCGGAAGGAGATGGCCTCGATCGCTGATGGGATCGAAGAGGTCAAGACGGATACCGGACGGATGACCGTCTCATCACCCGCGCTGACCGCGCTCGACCTCATGCGCTACGGCAAGGCGTCGGCGGGCATCGACAACGTCGCCACCGTCCTCTCCGACCTCGGCCCCAAGATCGACCGCGATCAACTCGCACTCCTCTCCCTCCATTTCGAGAAACCCGTCGTGCAGCGCCTGGGCTATATGCTGGACGTCCTCGATCGCCGCAGTACTACGCGGAAGATGCACGAGATGCTGATGTCGCGCGGCAACCCGCCATGGACGGAGCTCGACCGGGCGGAGGCCAGGGACCCGCTCTTCGCGCCCGATCCGGTCGAACGGGATCAGAGATGGCGGGTCGTCGTACGAAGACATCCTGAGGTCGATGAATGATTCCGGCCCAGAACATCGTCGAATGGAGCCAGACGGCGCCCTGGGCAGAGCGGCGGCAGGGCGAGCAAGACCTGATCATCTCACGCGCCCTGGTGGAGATATTCGGCGATCCGTTCCTCGCATCGGAGCTCCGATTCAGGGGTGGAACCGCCCTCAATAAACTGCACTTCCCGGAGCCGCTACGTTACTCGGAGGATATCGATCTTGTCCGCACCTCGGCAGGGCCGATCGGTCCGATCCTGGACAGGTTGCGAGAACGCCTCGAGCCGTGGCTCGGTCCCGCCCGCTTCGAGCAGAGCCAGGTCGCCCCTAAGTTCCGCTTCCGGGTCCGGGCGGAGGATGGCGGCGAGCACCCAATCCGCCTGAAGCTGGAAGTCAACACGCGTGAGGTCAATGCCTACGATCCCGTCCTGATGGCGCCGTTCGCCGTCGAGAACCCCTGGTTCTCGGGTGCTTCGACGATACCTACATTCTCGAACGAGGAGATGCTGGCGACCAAATTGCGCGCGCTGCTTCAAAGGGACAAGGGCAGAGACCTGTACGATCTGGCGCATGGGCTCGAAGTTTTCAGCGGACTCGATTACCCCCGCGTCGTCGAACTGTTCACGCAATACCTCGCCGACGGCGACACGCCGATCTCACGCGCACAGGCCGAGGAGCGGATGCTCGCGAAACTCGCGAGGGGCAACCTTCTGATGGATCTGCGACCGTTGTTGTCCGCGGACTCGGCTGCGAGCATCAACGACGATGCGACCGGGTACGCCGTTCGAGACATCTTCGAAAAACTAATTGGTGAGATCCCCGGCGATGCATGGGCGAGGACTCCGGAGGCCAAAGAGAGATTGGGGATAGACTGGTGAGCGACGACACTCGCAACCGCAACATCGAAGGTCGGGCCGCCGTGCTGCGCTCCGGGTCGCGGAGGTTCAGATGAACCTGTTGGAGGAACAATCCGTGGAGGATCTCGCCGACCTCCTTTACAACTTCCTGCCGGGGAGCGGCAACTCTCGCACCGCCTTCCCGGTCGCCGCGGCGACAGTGCAATGTGAAGACTTCTGGGACGCAGGAAGCAAACGCCCCGCGATCGTCCATCTCCTTTCAGCGATGCTCGGCCATCGACGGCACAAGTTTGGCTCGCTCATCCTCGCAATTGTGCGGCAATCCATGACCTGGCGGCGTGGGAGGGGCGAGCCGCTGACGCGCGACGAGGTCATAAGGCTGAACGAGATTCTCTTGCGGCTATCCATCAAGATACCTCAACTGAACCAACCGGATTTCCTGAACTCCCTGCACCAGCCGCACGCGCGGCGAGAGGATTCCGCGCGGCCGGACGACACCCGGCCCACCGACGAGGTCGCAAAGGGTCTCTCGCAAAGNCTTNTCGGGCTNTACGAGTNNCCGCCGCAGCGGAGGGGCTACGAATACGAGCGGTTTCTNACNGANCTTTTCGATGCCTACGGGCTNACGCCCCGNAGCCCNTTCAANCTGGTCGGCGAGCAGATCGACGGAAGNTTCAAGCTGNACGGAGANACGTATCTCGTCGANGCCAAATGGCACGCCGGCAAGACCGGNCANTCNGACCTNCTNACCTTCGCNGGCAAGGTCGCNGGNAAGGCGACNTGGTCCCGGGGCCTCTTCATNAGCAATTCGGGTTTCTCCGACGANGGTNTGAAGGCNTTCGGCTCCGGTCGCCGCACGAANATCATCTGCGCCGACGGGCTCGATCTGCACGANGTGGTTCANAACCGNCTGTCCTTGGTCGAAATNCTGGAGGAGAAATTNCGTCGGGCGGCGGAGACCAACCGCGCTTTTGTGCCGGTGAGGGANCTCAGATGATCGTCTGGANGNANCCTCCCAAAGCCTCGAAAANCGGATCGGTCAGCCAGATTNGACGCANCGAGACAANGAACGAGAAGNCGATTCTTCGANAGACCTANTTNGANNAACGAAANCCANATTTCAGAACGGCGAAGTGAGATCAGATGATAATCCCGGANAATGAGACAGCGACCGACATGATCTATTCCGAGGCCGTCTCGGCGACGGTCGCGCGTGTCATCCTGGACGCCGGCGACGAGCCGCTGACCATCGGTGTTCANGGGGATTGGGGCGCNGGCAANTCGAGCGTNCTCCTCATGCTGGAACAAGCCTTCNNGGNNGANGANAGGACGTCGGTCGTCCGGTTCAACGGCTGGCTGTTCCAGGGCATGGAAGACGCNAAAACAGTCGTCATCGAAACNATCGTCGANNANNTGCTTCGCGACCGGGCGACAACNACCAAGGTGAAGGACGCNGCGNTACGGCTCCTCAAGCGNGTNGATCTCATGAAGGTCGCTTCGAAGGCCGGCGGATTGGCTNTGACCGGNCTCACGGGGATNCCGTCACCCGACATGCTNGGCGGCCTGATCGGTGCAGGCAAAAANCTTCTGGCCGACGGGACNGATATGACGGTNGAAGACGTCACCGGCTTTGTTAAGGGGGTCACCGACTGTCTGGCCGAAGCAGANGNCGAAACCCTTCCCGCACACATTCACGCGTTCCGACAGGAGTTTGAGGAACTGCTCNGGGCCGCGGACATCGACCGGCTCGTCGTCGTGGTCGACGATCTCGACCGATGCCTTCCCGCGACCGCNATCGAGACGCTCGANGCCATCCGGCTNTTCCTNTTCGTTCCCGGNGCNGCCTTCGTGATCGCCGCCGACGAGGGCATGATCGAGTANGCCGTTCGGACNCACTTCCCCGACCTTCCNCTTTCGACNGGACCGTCGACCTACGCTCGGAACTATCTCGAAAAGCTGATCCAGGTCCCCTTCCGGCTCCCGCCATTGGGATATGTCGAGACAAAGATCTATCTAACGCTCTTGGTGGCCGGACGATCATTCCCGCCGGGATCANCAGAATTCGCGCGGCTGCTCGCACTGGGGCGCGAGGCGCTAAGNCGCCCNTGGGACGGGCGCGGACTGAGCCGCGGTGCCATCGANGANGNCCTCGGNGCGATTTCACCCGAGGTCGAGAACGCTCTCATACTTGCCGACCAACTGGCGNTGCCGCTCGCCGAGGGCGCACACGGGAATCCCCGCCAGATAAAACGGTTCCTCAACACACTGAACCTGCGACTCGCAATAGCNGAGGCGCGTGGCATCCGCGACGATGTNAANCCGGCGGTCCTCGCCAAACTCATGCTCGCCGAACGTTTCAAGGACGATTTCTTCGAGCGCATCGAAGCCGAGGCNGCNGTTAGCGGAAATTCGAAGACCATCGANGCCCTCGAAGCCGGTCTGGTCGCAACCGATGNNGCCNCGNNNAAGGANACNAAGGGGNCCGCNCANAAGGCGGATGAAGCGCCCGTCGNGGAGGAGCATGTNGCCGGTGAATGGGTCCGGCGTTGGGGCGCGATGACGCCGNCGCTCACGGGCGAAGATCTCCGGCCGTACNTGTTCGTNTCGCGCGATCGGAAGGCCCTGTTTACGGCAGGNTCCGGNCTCGCACTTAAGGANGATTGGATCGAGAAGCTCTGCGGCAGCACNCTTGGTGCCAGAGCGGCTGCGATCGAAATCGCGAAACTCACGCCNGGNGAGATCGAGCCGATCTTCGATGTCGTCTCATCNAGGGTCAGGGCCACAACAGAGCTTCGGAGGAAGCCCGCGGGCGTCGANGGCCTCATCGAANTGTGCCGGATNGCGCCGTTCTTGCAGACACCGACCGTTCGCCTNCTCGCCGAANTGCCGACGGGCCAGCTCGGTCCATGGGCGGCCGCNGGNTGGGACAAGGTCCTGACGGACACCGGCGCGAAGAAGGAGTTTCAGGCCCTGAAGCGGGAATGGTCAAAGCTGGACCAGAACGCGCCGCTCCAGCTCGCTGCCGGAGGTAAGCGGGCCGGAAGGAAGGAGGNGCGCTGATGGGTACNTCAAGTTCGTACGGGGGACCGTCGTCGGGNCTCGTTCCTGATTGGGTNGACGGCGTAGATGCNGGGATGGATGCCGGCGGCGGTGCTGAGGNCCCNGAAACNCCTGACGGCGAGGCGGCCCCCGGCGAGAANGNCGCCGAAGGTCAGCAGCCCGACGACGGGGCAGCGTCNTCGCCNCTGGCGNGCGGCTTCGGNTANNCGCGCGGTCAGTTCACTCGTTTCACGAACGGTGGCGGGAACAAGTCCCTCGGTCGGGCGNTGCGTGGCTATGTCCGGGGCGCGGGAGGGGGCGCCGCCGCAGCGAGGCGGATGCCGGCATCGACGCGGGTGGCATCGGGAGTGGCGGGTCTCGCTAGCGCCGTCGCGACCGAGGGTGCCGCGGCAGCGCTCGCGCGTTTCAATCTCCAGAGTCTGGCTGGGAGGCCCGCGGTCGAGGTGCTCGAGGCCGTGGCCGACGCGATCTGCCCCGAGGGCGGGACCATTGACGAGTCGATCGCCAGGGATGCCATGCTCGAAGCGATCGCTGATCTCGCAGAGGAAGATCCGGGCGCGTTTGACGACCTGACAGCCGATCAGCTGAACGACTTTCTATGCGATGTGATCGCGCGCAGTATCGTGACGAAGGTGTTGAACGAGATCGGAACAAACGCGCTCCACGGCTCGGCCTCGGACGCCGATTTCCGGGAAGCTGAGCAAATCACTCGGGACTACACGCAGGGCAGGGTCCGGGACGCCTTGAGCAGCCGTCTTGACGTCGATGCGAGATCGACCCAGTCTGAAATAGACCGCAGTATCTCTGAAGTTTACGCGGACACATTCGACATGCTCGAGGCCGTGTTGGAGACGATGCAATGAGACGCCGTGTTTTCATCAGGCTCGGCAAGGACGACGTATCTCCAGATGCCGACGCGACCGACATCACGATCGATATGATTGATGCGTTCGGCACACTCGATCGGGGTATGAACCAGCTGCTTGAAAAGCTGTTCCAGTTCGGCGCCCGGCCAAGCGAGACGGCCGTCGATCTGATGATCGTGGCCACCGCCGTCTACGCGGCGGATACGGGGATCTCGCGTGATCGCTATGCCGACGACAGTTGGACACGCATAATCGATCTGAGCATCCCCGTTGCGAACCCGGACCTTTGGTCCGCGTTCGCCACACGTCTCTCCTCGATGCTGCGATTTCTTACCGGCGATCATTGGGCTTTCGTATTCAGGCCGAGGCCAGAGGGTTACGAGGAAATCGCCCGTCGACCGGACGAGATGGATTTGACCGATCTTACGCATGTCAGCCTGTTTTCTGGCGGTCTCGACAGCCTAATCGGGACCATAGACCTCCTCGTATCCGGCCAACGTCCCCTCTTGGTAAGCCATTATTGGGACGGAGAGGCGTCGAGCGCGCAGCGACAACTCTTGGAAGTATTGCGGGCACGTTACGGCGACGCGTTCGCCTCGATCCGCGCCTATATCGGATTCCGTAAGACGGACTTCGCCGAGGCGGGGAGCGACAACAATCAGAGGGCCAGATCCTTCCTGTTCTACAGCCTAGCGATAGTCGCCGCAGATGCCGTCGGCTCGACCAACAAGGTTCTCATCCCAGAGAACGGCCTTATCGCTCTCAACGTGCCGATGGACGCCCTGAGGCTGGGCTCGCTGAGCACCAGAACTGCCCACCCGCATTTTATCCAGTCCATGTCCGAACTGGCGGTGGGCCTCGGGATCGACGCGACGCTGGAAAACCCATACCGGTTCAAGACCAAAGGCGAGATGGCCGCAGAATGCCTTGACAGGAACCTCCTGGCCGAACTCGCGCCGGTCTCCATGTCGTGCTCGCATCCGGCCCAGGTCCGCTTCGAGAGCGTTCCGCCCCAACACTGCGGGAGGTGCGTGCCATGCCTTATCAGGCGCGCCGCGCTCGCGGCCGGGCTCGACGGTCCCGACACGACACCATATTTCCTGAATGATCTGCATGCGAACGTGTTGGATTCCCGGTCGGCTGACGGCAAGAACATCCGCTCGTTCATGTTCGCCGCCGAGAATCTGCGGCGCGCTCCCGCAAAGGCGCGATACTTAGTGCAGAAGCCAGGTCCACTGCAGCTTGAGGATTTGAACGACTACGTAGACGTCTATCGGCGCGGCATGGCCGAAGTCTCCGAGATCTTGCGAGGCGTGAGGGTCGGCCATGGTCGGTGACGAATCGACTGCGCCCGTAGATTTCCATTGTCATCTCGACCTCTGCCCGGATATGCGGGCGGCTTTCGACCGATGTGACCGGGCCGGATGCATCACGCTCGCGGTCACGACCACCCCGAAGGCCTTCGGGCGCAATCGGGCCATGGCGGCCACGACTCGGCATGTTCATGCAGCCCTTGGTCTGCACCCGCAACTCGTTGCCCAGCGGGCCGGCGAGTTCGCGCTGTTCGAGGAGGCCGCTCCCTCGACGCGGTTTATCGGCGAGCTGGGCCTAGACGCCGGCCGCCGCTTCTATGCCTCCTTCGCGCTGCAGGTTCAGGTGTTCGAACGTGCGATGACCATGTGCGCCCGGCTGGGCGACAAGGTGATCAGCATCCACAGCGTCCGGACCGCGAAACAGGTATTGGATATCATCGAGCGCACCGGGGCGCATCGGACCTGTATGCCTGTCCTTCACTGGTTCACCGGTTCCGGCCCTGACGTCAGACGGGCGATAGATCTCGGCTGCTACTTTTCGGTCAACGAACAGATGCTCAAGGCGCCCCGAGGCAGGTCGTTGCTCGAAGCGGTACCACTGGCGCGCCTGTTGACCGAGACGGACGCGCCCTTCCAGTCAGAGAATGACGGCGCCAGAGCACCCGGGGACGTTGATGGGGCCGTTCGGCTAATTGCGGAAAGCCATCGGAAGCGGGCCGAGGAGATAAGGACCAGCATCAGGGAGACAGCACGCGTTCTCGTCGGAAAGTAAAGATTGAGCGGGCCGCCTATGGGTCGGTCAAGCCGGGCCGCTCCGCATGGTGCCCTTCTACGATCATCGGCTGATAGTCTCGGGATACACATTAGAGGCGCGGGTTCTCCTGATCGAGGCCCCATCGCCGAGCCCCTCCCTATCCACACTGATCACACGGAGGATTCGCTCACTCTCCATCATTGAAGTAAGACTTTGCCGAGGGATGGTCACGGAGCTGTTTGGGTCTGTAAGCCCGCATCTCGCCGACGTGCGAAACCAGCCCAGCTTCGAGGCGCTCGATGACTGATGGATGGAGCGGGAAAGCGACGCTCAGGGCCGTCCCGTCGTCAGCCGGAACGCCCGGGGCAGTGTTGCGGGCCGAACCTGGATCGACTGGCTGCCAATCCATGAGCTGTCCCGGCGCGAGGTGTTCGACACCATTGCCGCCGTAGGGCAGGAGCCGCATTGGGCCTATGGCCGCGGCATGTCGCGGCTGTCCTGCAGCTTCTGCATCATGTCCTCGCTCGCCGATCTGCAATGCGCCGCGCGACTGAGACCAGATCTCCTTTCCGCCTACATGGCTCTCGAAGACGAGATCGGCCACAGCTTGCGTCCCGACGGGACGAGCCTCCGCGAAACCCTCAATCGATTGGATGCCGCATGACCGTGCATGACCCCCAAGAAATCGTCGAACTGCCAGGGTCCGGCTTCTCTGAGGTCGAGATTGCGACCATCGACGCTGCGCGAGACATCCTGCGCAGGCATGCCCGGTCCACCACCGCGTTGCAGTCCTGGACCATGCTGACCGACTATCTGGCGCTCACCGCCGTTCGCGAAAGGATCGAAGTGTTTCGGGTGCTGCTGCTGGATCGGAAGAACAAGCTGATCCGCGACAGGATCATGACCCGGGGCAGCATCGATCATGTTCCGGTCTATGTCAGCGAGGTGCTCCGGTCGGCTCTGGTTCTTGACGCCTCCGCCATCATCATGTGCCACAACCACCCCTCGGGCGATCCTGAGCCGAGCCAGGTGGACATCGAGTTGACCGGCAGGATCGTCGCGGCCTGCAAGGTGATGGAGATCGTCGTCCACGATCACATCATCGTCGGCTTCGGGCGGGAGCAGAACGCCTTCAGCATGCTGGCGGCCGGGATGATGGGCGACTAGAGATCCGGGAACATGTGCCGCGTGGACGCCAGCCTCATCCAGTCCCGTCCACCAAAGGCAACAAGTGCGAGGTAGATGATATCCGCCTCGACATCCGGCCTGAAGACGATTGTCAGACGATGGCCGGTCCCACCATGTCGCACGAGCCAGCCTGCGAGCCTTCCTTCAAGCCGCACGCCGGATGTCGGGTTGTCTGCAATTGATCGCAGCAAGGCATCGACCTCATCCAGGCGCCGAAGAGCTGCTCCGGTGTCGCCCTGGGTGACTTCGACAATGTGGTCCACGATGCCAATGAGATCCCGCTCGAAGAACGGATGCCGGACAAAGCGCATCAGGTCTTGCGGGTCTTTGCTGCCAGATGCGCCCGTGCGCCAGCCGTGACGGCGGAGGCGTCACCGACCGGTTCCCACTGGTCGAGCGGCAGAGACAGGCGCCGTTCCAGTTCTGCTCCAAGCACGGCCCGTTCGCGCTCGCGTTCAGCTTTTGCCTTGGCCAATTCCCCCGAAACCGCCGCACTCACATTGGGATACTCCCCGGCTTCGACCAGTTCCCTGGCGAAAGCGTAGGCGGTCTCGGTGAAGCTGACGGATTGCTTTTGAACGCTCATGGCAGACTCCTTGGTGCTCCAATAGACTACCGAATTGTGCGATGTCTGGCAAGCCGATCAGGCCGACCGAGGGAAACGCTGTATTGGCCTGACGGCCTCCCCTGCTCGGCTTCGCGTGTCGCAGGCGAGATATCGGCCTCTGGCCGATCGCGCATTCGGCCATGCGGCCTCACCGCGGCGTTGCGCCCGGCTCCCCGGTTTGCCCGTCTCACGAGCACGTTGCTCCCCGGCCGCTCTGCCGGATTGCGCTTTGGTCTCGTTTTGCCGGGGCAAAACGATCCCGCCGCTTCATCCGTCTCCCGCGTCCGGTCGCGCCGTTTGCCTGCTCGCGTCGGGCAAACCTACCGTCAAAACACACACACATGAGCGTGGAAGCATATCCTCCGGATGGCCCCCAAATCAGCCCGCGTCAAGGATCGCAAAACTTTTCGGCGAGGGCGCGGCCCGTGGCGCGGGGCGGTCCCATGCGTGAGCGCGCGCATGTGTCGG
>NZOF01000201.1 GCA_002695185.1 Erythrobacter sp. | reverse complement strand
TGGCACGAACAGGGCGGGCGCGAGGTGCAGGTGTCGACCGGCGCGCCCTACACCCAGTTCGCGGGCCAGGTGGATGCCTTCAGCGAAGCCGCGCGCGCGGGCAAGCCGCACGCCACGCCGGGGGAAATGGGCCTGCGCGACATCCGCCTGATCGAAGCGGCCTATCGCAGCGCCGATCAGGGCGGCGTGGCGGTTTCACTGGAGGGGATTTGAATAGGACGCGGCTCACACGCGCATTTTGCAAGTAATGGCGATGTATTTTCGGCATATCTGAAAATTAGTCGCAGCCAGTCTTGCAATTAACCATCAATCGGGCTTTGTCTGAACACATGGGATCAAGTGGGGGGTACTTGTTCATTCTTGAGGGACGATTCTGCGCGCTAGGCCGTGCTGCATTGCCGATGGCGGCGGCGATCGGGCTGTCGGCCTGCGCCAGCTTGCGCCCGGCGGTGCCCGAACCGGCAATTGCCGTTCCCGCCGATTGGGCGGAGGCGGAAACCGGCATCACCTCGCCCGATCTGGCGCGGTACTGGACGCTGCTGGACGATCCGCTGCTGACCGATCTGGTCGAACGCGCCATTGCCGAAAACCGCGATCTGGCGATCGGCATCGCCCGGCTGGATCAGGCGCGCGCGGGATTGCGCGGCGCACGGGCGGGCTATTTCCCCACTATCAGCGGCTCTGCCGGGGCGCGGCGCGATGTCGGCGATTTTGCCGATGACGACCTGCAATTCACCGTGGGCGCCGATGCGGCGTGGGAAGTGGATCTATTCGGCCAGATTTCCGGCAATGTCGCGGCCAGCCGGGCGGACCTGTTGGCGGCAGGCTATTCGCTGGCGGATATCCAGCGGCTGATCGTGGGCCAGGTCGCCAGCCAGGCGATTGCGGCGCGGGCCTTTTCCGAACAGCTCGCCATCGCACGCTCCTCGCTCGCCTTCCAGGACGACAATCTGCAGCTGGCGCGCTGGCGCAATCAGGCGGGGCTCGTCTCCAGCCTCGATGTCGAACAGGCGCGCACCCAGCGGGCACAGACGGCGGCCAGCATACCGCTGCTCGAAAGCAATCTCGTGGCCAC
The DNA here is from genome assembly GCA_002695185.1 of Erythrobacter sp. The sequence continues at coordinate 58,019 of NZOF01000201.1, read as the reverse complement.
AGCCAATGCCATCTCGACGCTGATCGGCGAACCGCCGGGCCGCGTGCTCGCCGCCTTCCGCGCCAGTGAGCCTGAACCGGTGCCGGTGCCCCCGCAGCTCGACGGCTTTGCCGCCCCGGCAGAGGTGCTCAGCCGCCGCCCCGATGTGCGCGCGGCCGAGGCCGATGTGATCGCCAGTTCGGCCCGCATCGGCGTGGCGCGGGCAGACCTGCTCCCCGCCCTGCGCCTGACGGGCAGCATCGGGGCCGGCGGCTCTCCGCTGTCGGACATCTTCGACCTCGTCACCGGCAATCTGTTCGCCGGGCTGACCCAGCTCATCTTCGACGGCGGCCGCACCGCCGCGCGGGTGGACAATGCCCAGGCCATCGCCCGCGCCAGCCTTGCCGGTTACGAACAAGCGATCCTGCGCGCGCTGGAGGAAGTAGAAAGCTCCGCCACCGATCAGCGCACCGCGGCAGAACGCGTGGCGATCAGCGAAGAAGCGGTGGACGCGGCGGAAAACTCCGCCTTCCTCGCCCGCAGTCAGTATGAGGCAGGCCTGACCGATTTCCAGACTCTGCTGGTGGTCGAAAGCCAGCTGCTCTCCGCGCGCAACCAGCTCGTCAGCGCCCAAGCCGACCGCGCGACCGCCTTCGTCCGCCTGACGCAGGCGCTGGGCGGCGGCTGGAGCGAAACGGATTACAACCTCCCCATTCCCGGCGCGGCAGCCGGGCAGGACGACAGGACAGCGCAATGAGCGAGAGCGATACCGCCACCGGCGAGGATATCGAAAGCTACCTCGAGACCGGCAAGCCGAAGAAATGGTACAAGCGCAAGCGGGTCTGGGCAGGCGTGATCGTCGCCCTGCTGCTGCTGTTCGCGATCTCGCGCTGCGCAGGCGAGGACCCCAAGCCGAATTACATCACCAGCGACGTGGTCAACCGCTCGCTCGACCTGGCGGTCACCGCCACCGGCAATCTGCGCCCGACCAACCAGGTCGAGGTCGGCTCGGAAGTATCGGGCCGGATCGACCGGGTGCTGGTCGATGTGAACGATCAGGTTTCGCGCGGGCAGGTGCTCGCCGTCATCAACACCGATGTGATCCAGGACCAGATCGTCCAGAACCGCGCCAATCTCAACGCCGCCCGCGCGCAGGTGGCGCAGGCACAGGCGACGCTGGATGCCGACCGCGCCCAGCTCGAACGCCTGCGCGAGGTGGAGCGGCTGTCGGGCGGGCGCGTGCCGTCGGATGCCGAGATGGAGCAGGCCGTCGCCGCGGTGCGCCGCGGACAGGCGGCGATCGCTTCAGCCAAGGCCAATGTCGCCGCCGTGCAGGCCCAGCTTTCCACCGCGCAGACCCAGTCCAACCGCGCCGTGATCCGCGCGCCGGTATCGGGCGTGGTGCTGGCCCGGCAGGTGGAACCCGGCCAGACCGTGGCCGCCAGCTTCAACACCCCCACCCTCTTCGTGCTCGCGGAAAACCTTGCCACCATGCAGCTGCGCGTCAATCTGGACGAGGCGGATGTGGGCCAGGTGAAAGCCGGACAGACCGCGGCTTTTACCGTCGACGCCTATCCCGGCCGCCGCTTCCCCGCGCGGGTCGAACGGGTGGATCTTGCCTCCAACAATATCGCGCAATCCGAACAGCAGATGGCCCAGCAATCGCAGCAGGTGGTAAGCTATGAAGCGCGGCTGATCGTCGACAATCCCGAAGGCCTGCTGCGCCCGGGCATGACCGCCACCGCCACCATTGCAACGGCCAGCACCGGCCAGCGGCTGCTGGTTCCCAATGCCGCGCTGCGCTTCGAGCCGGAGGAAGAGGGCGAAGGCGGCGGCATCTTCGGCAATCCCGAACTCGGTCTCGACCAGAAGAGCCAAGCCAGCATCGGCGTGGGCAGTCGCCAGTCGGTCTACATCGTCTCCGACACGGGCGATCTCGAGAAGATCGACGTGGTCACCGGGCAAAGCGATGGCCGCCTGACCGTGGTGACATCCGAAAAGCTCAAGGCCGGCATGAAGGTGGTGACCGGCATCGGCGCTGGCGGGAATTGAGGCGAAGGTGAGCGAAACACCGCTTATCCAGCTTGAAGGCATTACCAAGACCTTCGGCACCGGTCCGGCGGCGTTCCAGGCGCTGAAAGGCGTCAATCTGGCGATCGATCGCGGTGACTTCGTGGCGATCATGGGGCCATCGGGTTCGGGCAAGTCGACCACGATGAACATCCTCGGCTGCCTCGACACGCCGACCAGCGGGACCTTCCGGTTCCGCGGCGTGGAAGTCCAGTCACTGAGCCGCGACCAGCGTAGCCTGCTGCGCCGCCGCTATCTCGGCTTCGTATTCCAGGGCTTCAACCTGCTGGCGCGCACCACCGCGCTGGAAAATGTGGAGCTGCCCCTGCTCTATCGCGGCGAACCCAAGAAGGCGCGGCGCGAGGCGGCGGAACGTTCGCTGGACAAGGTCGGACTGCTGCCATGGGCCAAGCACACGCCCGCCGAACTGTCCGGCGGCCAGCAACAGCGCGTGGCCATCGCCCGCGCGCTGGTTTCCGATCCGGACGTGCTGCTGGCCGACGAACCGACCGGCAATCTCGACACCGAACGGTCGATAGAAATCATGGAACTGCTCCGCGATCTCAGCAAGAGCGGGATCACCGTGCTGATGGTCACCCATGAGGAAGAAATGGCCGAGTTCGCGCGCACCATCGTCCATTTCCGTGACGGGCTGGTCCAGCGGATCGAGGAAGGCAAGCGGCGCGAGGTGGCGCTATGAGGCTGCGTATGTTCGGCGCGACCTTCCTGCTCGCCCTGCGCGAGATCAGGCGCCATCTGCTGCGCAGCTTCCTGACCACGCTGGGCATCATCATCGGCGTTGCGGCGGTCATTACCATGGTGACGCTGGGCAGAGGCCTGACCGCCAATGTGCAGGAAGACATTGCCGGGCTGGGTTCCAACGTCTTCATCGTGTTTCCCGATGGCGTGGACGACCGCCAGCCCGCCCCGTTCGACGACATGGATGTGCTTGCCGTCGAACGCCAGATACCCGGCGTGATCAATGCCGCCGGTTCCTCGCAAATGCCTGCCGTGGCGTTTCACAACGGGCAAGACTGGTCCACCACCGTTCAGGGGGGCGATGCGGCCTTCTTCTCCGCACAGTCGATCAAGGTAGTGGACGGCCGCGGCTTCTCCGAACAGGAAAGCGATCGCGGCGAAAGCGTGTGCATCCTCGGCCCCAAAGTGGTCGACGAGATTTTCGTCGAGGGCGAGGTGCTGGGCGAAACCATGCGGGTGGGCAATGTCTCCTGCCTGGTCGTGGGCGTGATCGACGAACGCTCGAACGCGGTGGGCGGCGGGCAGGATGCCGACGATGTCGTGTTCATGCCGCTCAAGACCGTGCAGCGTCGCTTCACCGGCGGCACGAACATCCAGTTCTTCGTGGTGAAATATGACGATTCCTACACCAGCGCTTCGATCCAGCAGCAGCTGATCGACCTGCTGCGTGAACGCCGCGTGATCCAGGAAGGCGAGGCGAACGATTTCAACATCATCGACACGGCCGACATCAACGAGACGGTGAACAATGTCACCGGCACCATGACCGCCGTCGTCACGGTGATCGCCGCGATCAGCCTGCTGGTCGGCGGCATCGGGATCATGAACATCATGCTGGTCAGCGTGACCGAACGCACGCGCGAAATCGGCATCCGCCTGGCCATCGGGGCGCTGGCCAAGGAAGTGCGGCTGCAATTCCTGACCGAGGCGGTGGTGCTGTGCTGCTTTGGCGGCTTGATCGGCATATTGCTGGCATTCGGCCTGTCCATCACGCTGGCCAGCGCGATCGACCTGCCGTTCTTGTTCGATCCGACGGTGAACATCATCAGCTTCCTGTTCAGCGCCGCCATGGGCATGATCTTCGGCTATTATCCGGCCCATCAGGCCAGCAAGCTCGACCCCATCGACGCGCTGCGCCACGAATAATCCGCGCGGCTGTCAGACCAGTGCAGCACCGGTTTGGGTGCCGCTACCAGGCGCGGCGGGCGCTTCTGCGGGGCGCCAATTTGATATTGTGACCGAAATCCGTATGTTGGCGGCGTTCCCACCCGCTGGTCGTCGAATCTGCGGATCTCCACAATAGAGAGAAAACAATGTCTTCCGAGACCAAGAGGGGTATTGCCCCGCCCCTGACCGACCTGCCCATCAGCACCGCCAGCCGCGGGTTTTACGATGGCTTCAGCCGGCAGGTGACCATCCCTGCCAAGATCATCGTCAGCCTGATCATCCTTTGGGCGATCTTCTTCCCGGTGCAGGCGAACGAAACGCTGACCGCCGCCAATTCGACCATCATCGCGTCTTTCACCGGCTGGTATGTCTATCTGGTCGCCGCACTTATGACGACATGCGCCGTGCTGGCCGTGATACCCAAGGTCGGTCGCCTGCGCATCGGCACTGCCGACGAAGGGCCCGAATTTTCCCGCCTGTCATGGTTTTCCATGCTGTTCGGCGCCGGGATCGGGATCGGCATGCTGACCTATTCGACCGGCGAACCGCTGGCGCATTTCTCGAACAATCCGGAAATCATCACGGGCCAAGCCGGGGCGCAAACTGCCGAGGCAGTGCATTCGGCCTATCTCTACACCTTCCTTCATTGGGGCTTTGCGGCCTGGGGCACTTATGCGCTGGTCGGGCTGGCGATCGGCTATGTCGCCTATCGCCGCGGTCTGCCGCTTACCATCCGCTCTGCACTCGCGCCGCTTTTCGGTCGCACCATGTCGGGGCCGGTCGGCCATCTCTTCGATGTCGTGGCAGTCGTGGCGACAATTCTTGGCGTTGCCGTGACCATGGGCCTGGGCGTCGAACAATTCGTGGTCGGCCTTGCGCGCGTCGGCGTGGGTGACTGGCTACTCGATGCGGATGGATCATCTTCGGTTGCCGCCATCGTGGTGGCCCTTACCGTGCTCGTCGGTGCGTCCACAATCAGCGCCCTGTCCGGCGTCGGCAAGGGCATCAAATGGCTCTCGAACATCAATCTTGGCCTTTCCTTCCTGCTGCTGCTGCTCTTCGTGGTGGTCGGCTCCAGCCTTTATGCGCTCGAACTGTTCAGCAGCGGGCTGGTCGATTATGTCGCCCATCTGATCCCGCTTTCGCTGACCATCTTCCATAACAGTGGCCCGTTCGGTGAAGAACTGGTGACCTGGCAGCGAGACTGGTCGGTGTTCTACTGGGCATGGTGGATCGCCTTCGCGCCCTTCGTAGGCATGTTCATCGCGCGCATTTCGCGCGGACGCACGATCCGCGAATATATCCTCGGCGTGGTGCTCGTCCCCTCGCTCGTCTGCTTCGTGTGGATGACGCTGCTGGGCGGCACGGCAATTGCGCTGGAACTGGATGGTAGCGCGGCGGGAACAATCGTGAACGCCCCCATGGCGGACCAGCTTTACGCAACGCTGGCGGTGCTGCTCGATCCGGGCTTTGCCATGGTGGTGTCCGGCCTGATCGTGCTGCTGCTGATGACCTATCTCGTCACTTCTGCCGACAGCGCGATCCTGATCATCAACACCATCAACGGCGCAGGCGAAACCGAAGGCGAACGCCGCCGTCACATCCTGTTCTGGGGCGCGGCGCTGGCGCTTATCGTGGGCAGCATGCTGGTGCTGGGCGGGATCGAGGCGATCCGCATTACAATGATTATCGGTGCCCTGCCCTTTTCCTTCGTGGTGGCGCTGATGTGCATTTCGATCATCAAAGCGATCTGGTTCGATTTGATCCGAAAAAGTCAGGGCGTTCCAACTACTCTCGCGGGCATTGCCTGGACCGACGACTAGCGCCGTTCTTTCGGGGAACGGACGAAATCTGTGCTGTTGCAGAAATGTGACAGCACTTTTCGCTTTCCCGGAAAATCGGGACTGCGGGGTGGCCGGGAGCGATCAGCCTTATTAGGTCGCGCCCACTTCACATTCTCACCGCCGTTCACTGGCCGACATCGTCGTGCCGGTTGTGCGGCCTTATGTCCGATTGATGGGGGCTAACCATTCTTAGCAAATTTGTAAGCAGTACGTCCGCTGGCGCACTGGCTATCGCTCTTCTTTCGCCTGCGCCTGCCCAGGCCCAGGCTCAAACCACCGGCACGGCCCAGACCACGCAGCCCGTTGCGAAAAAGCCGCGCACGGGCGGGGTAAAGACCATTGTGGTAACCGCGCAGCGCCGCAGCGAAGATCTGCAGGACGTGCCGGTTTCGGTGCAGGCTCTCGGCGAAGAGCAGCTCGACCAGCTGAACATCTCGACTTTCGACGATTATCTCAAGCAGCTGCCCACGGTTACCGCCGGTGGCGGCAGCCCGGGTCAGAGCACGATCTACATCCGCGGTCTCGCCTCGACCACGCCGAACCTGACCACCGCCGGTGTTGCAGGCCTGGCGCCGAACGTGTCGCTCTATCTCGACGAACAGCCGCTGGCCCAGCCCGGCCGTAACCTCGACGTCTATGCTGCCGACCTCGAGCGGATCGAAGTCCTCTCCGGCCCGCAGGGTACGCTGTTCGGTGCCAGCTCGCAGGCCGGTGTGGTCCGCCTGATCACCAACAAGCCCGACCTGTCCGGCTTCGATGCCAAGGTCACCATGGGCACGTCCTTCACCAAGGGCGGCGAAGCCAGCTACAATGCGGAAGCCATGCTGAACGTGCCGGTCACCGACAGCCTCGCGCTGCGCGGCGTCGTCTATCTCGACGATCAGGGCGGCTATATCGACAATGTCGCCGGTACCCGCACGGCCCGCGAAAGCGCCCGCTTCCGCCCCGCCGGCACGGTGCGTGACAACGGCGTTCCGGTGGCGCCCAACCGCGCCGGTTTCCAGTCCGATGCCGATCTTTCGGACGTCACCTTCATCGAAGCCAACAACGCCGCGCTGGTCGAAGAAGACTTCAACGACACGCAGTATTCGGGCTTCCGCGCATCGGCGCTGTATGAAGTCTCGCCCGATTGGCAGGTCACGCTGGCGCACAGCCGCCAGAGCCTGGAAAGCGACGGCGTGTTCTTCGCCGATCCGGAACTCGACCTCGACAATCTGGAGATCCAGCGCTTCGAGGACGATCGCCTGGAAGACGATTTCTCGAACACCGCATGGACCGTCGAAGGCCGTCTCGGCATGCTCGACGTGATCTACAACGGTGCCTACACCGAGCGTGAGACCGAGCAGCGCGTCGACTATTCGGACTATCTCTTCGCGGGTCAGTACCTGCCCTATTACATCTGCGATGGATCGGTCAGCTATCCCGGCGATGCAGCCCCCAGCGGCACGTGCCAGGCACCCAATCTCTATGTCGGTTCGAACAGCGAACTGTCGGTCTTCACGCAGGAACTGCGCTTCAGCACGCCTGAGGAAATCCGCTTCCGCGTCAACGCAGGCGGTTTCTATTCCGACCTCGAGCTGAAAGAACGCAACGACTACACCTATCCGGGCAGCGAACTGGCCGAACCTTTTGGCGGTTTCGCGCCGAACTTCCCGTTCCCGGGGGCCTATCAGTCCGACGCTGGACCGTTCCCCTATGGCGTGATCTTCCGCAACGACGTGAAGCGCACCGACGAACAGTTCGGCATCTTCGGCGAAGCCACCTTCGACATCGTGCCCGACGTGCTGTCGATCACCGGCGGCGCCCGCTACTACAACGTAGCCGTCGACTTCGAAGGCACGGCCAACAGCTCGTTCTGTAACGCAGGCGCGGCTGAAGACGCGAACGCCTTCGGCACCAATCTGTCGGACCTCTACGATGGCGATGGCCAGTACACCTTCATCGGTTCGTGCGATGCCAGCCTGCGTCAGACCTTCGACGTGAACGACACGCTGGAAGACATCCAGGCCGCCGGCCTTACCGCTGCCCAGGCGCAGCAGGTGTTCAACGCCGTGCGCGCTCCCGACAAGGCCAAGACCGACGGCTTCATCTTCAAGGGCACCGTAAACTACACGCCCACCGAGGACCTGCTGTTCTATGCGACCTATTCGGAAGGCTTCCGTCCCGGCCTGCTCAACCGTCCGGGCGGCGCGCAGGGCCCCGGTGGCTTCACCGTACCGTTCGAACTGCAATCGGATGAAGTGCAGAACTACGAAGTCGGCGCCAAGACCGAATTGTTCGACCGCCAGCTGCGGATCAACGGCAGCCTGTTCTATGTCGACATCAGCAATCTGCAGACGACGATCTTCGATCCCAGCATCACCAACCTGTTCTTCTCGGACAATGCGGCGAATGCAGAGATCAAGGGCTTCGAAGCCGACTTCACGCTGGCACCTTACGATCTGGCCGGGCTGACGGTCTCGGGTGCCGTGTCGTTCCTCGACACGGAAATCACCGAGGTGCTCACCCCGACCGACGACGTGCAGGCCGGTTCGGACCTGGCTTACGCTCCATCGTTCCAGGGCAATCTGCGGGTCCGCTACGAATGGGATCTGAGCGACAGCCTCGGCGCGTTCGTGCAGCCTTCAGTGTCGCACTCGGCATCGAAGTTCACGGATATCATCTCGATCAACCGGCTCGAACTCGACAGCTACACCATCGTCGATCTGTCGGCTGGCGTGTCCTACGACCAGTGGACCTTCGAGGTTTACGGCGCGAACCTGTTCGACACGCGGGCAGAGATCGCGGGCGATTTCTACTATGATCGCGCCCGGATCGTTACCAACCGTCCGCTGACCGTGGGCGCAAAGGCAACTTTCAGCTACTGATCCAGCAGACTGTTGACTGACGGCGGGGGCGGAGCTTCAAGCTCCCCTCCGCCGTTTGCATTTATTCTACCGAAGGGGACGCAGTGGTTTCGCGCGAAGAAGCTCTGAAAGAAGCGCAAGCCGCCCTGCAGGCGCAGCAGTTCGAGCGCGGGCTTGAACTGGCGACCAGCCTTCTGGCGAACACGCCCGAAGATGCCGAGGCGCTGTACATCGCGGCAGTCGCCAATCGCTATCTCCGGAATTTCGACGCCGCGGCGCATCAGCTGGACAGGCTTCACGCTGCCGTTCCCGAATATGGCCGCGCCTGGCAGGAAGCCGGCCACCTCGCCCGCGACGCCGGCGATACCGCAAAGGCGATCGAAGCCTACGCACGCGCTGTACATTTCAACCCCGCCCTTGCCGCAAGCTGGCGCGCGCAGGCCGATCTGCTCGAAGCCGCCGGACGCACCGCCCAAGCCCGCACGGCGCGCCTGCAGGAACAGCGCATCGCCGATCTGCCGCCCGAACTGCTCGCCGTGACGCATCACTTGCACGAAGGCCGCCCGCTGCGTGCAGAAGAGATCTGCCGCCACTTCCTCCGCCGCCATCCCGATCACGTGGAAGGCATGCGACTGCTCGCGCAGATCGGTCTCAGACTGGGCATTCTCGACGATGCCGAATTTCTGCTGGAAAGCGCGGTAACTTTCGAGCCGGAGAATATTCAGCTCCGCCTCGATTACATCGACGTGCTGCGCAAGCGCCAGAAATTCACCCGAGCCCGCGCAGAAGCGGAGGCACTCTACCAGCGCGATCCCGACAGCCCCCTGTTCCAGTCGCACCTCGCCATCGAGAGCATGCAGACCGGCGATTACGATCGTGCCTTCGAGCTGTTCGAAGAAGTCTTGAAGCGGTCGCCCGATGACCCGGCGACGCTTACCTCGCGGGGGCACGCGCTGAAGACGGTGGGCCAGCAGGACGAGGCGGTCGCTTCCTATCGCAAGGCCATCGCTGCCCGGCCCGGCCATGGGGACGCCTACTATGCGCTGGCCAATCTCAAGACCTATCGTTTCACCGATGACGAAGTCGCTGCAATGCGCGCGCAGGCCGACCGGTCGGATATTGCTTTCATGGACCGCGTCCACCTCGCCTTCGCGCTGGGCAAGGCATATGAAGATCGCAAGGCATACGAGGACTCGTTCCGGTTTTACGAACTGGGCAATACGCTCAAACGGCAGCAGACCGGTTACAGCGCCGACAAGATGACGGCAGAACTCGCCGCTCAGCAGGCTGCCTGTACCCCTGCCCTTTTCGATGAGAAAGCCGGCGCCGGCAACGGTGCGCGCGATCCCATCTTCATCGTCGGCCTGCCCCGCGCGGGCTCGACGCTTCTCGAACAGATTTTGGCCAGCCATTCGCAGATCGACGGCACGCTCGAACTGCCCAATATTCTCGCGCTGGCGCACCGGTTACGCGGCCGGAAGGCAGGCCAGAGCCGCTATCCCGATATCCTCCACGATATTCCGGCAGAACGGTTCACCGAATTCGGGACCGCCTTTCTGGACGATACCCGCATCCACCGGCAGGGGGCGCCGTTCTTCATCGACAAGATGCCGAACAATTTCCGCCATATCGGGCTGATCCATCTCATCCTGCCGAATGCGACGATCATCGATGCGCGGCGCGATCCGATGGATTGCTGCTTCTCCGGCTTCAAGCAGCTCTTCGCCGAAGGTCAGGACTTCACCTACGGCCTCACCGAAATCGGCCGCTATTACCATGACTATACCCGTCTCATGGAGCACTGGGACAAGGTACTGCCGGGCAAGGTTCTAAGGGTTCACCACGAGGACGTGCTCGACGATCTGGAGGGCCAGACCCGCCGCATGCTCGATCACATCGGCCTGCCCTTCGAAAGCGCCTGCCTCGATTTTCATCGGACCGACCGCGCCGTACGCACCGCAAGCTCGGAACAGGTACGGCGCCCGATCAACCGTTCGGGCCAGAACGCCTGGAAGCCCTACGCTGCGTGGCTCGGCGATCTGCGGGAAGCGTTGCAAAGATAGTGACCGACGTAGCCCCGTCTGAAGATGGTGCGTATGTTTGTATCAAATTCATCACAGTTTATATTCGATTAAGAATAAATGACTATTGCGATTATGAAATATTGATTCCGTCCTGAACATGTGTTCATCTTCGACCTTCACCAAACGAAACCGTGAAGGATAACGAATGCCATCAGGTCACCTCGCTCGACGCTCATCCTTTCAGCGCCTTGCTCTCTACACCACTACCGCAACCGCATCCTTGATGGCCTCGGCTGCAGTCCATGCAGAAAGCACCGATGCACCGAACGTTTCGTCGGTTGCGATCAGCGAAACAGGTGCCGCACACGGTCTGGATCTCTCGGTTGGTCCGGTTAATTCCGACGTGCGACTGCCTTCTTCATACCTTAACACTCCGCTGACCGATGCTGGCGTGGTGACCACCGCAGCGGCTACGCGGACCCCCGATTTTGTCGTAGACACGCCGCAAGTCGTGGTGGAAGGGCCCGGCGAAGGGCATACTCTCAACCCTGGCGAACCAGGTTCGATTTTCGATGACGCAGTCGATGTCACGGGCGTTGGCCAGTTCTACCGCGCGGATGGTTTTGTTTGCACCGGCACGCTCATTAATCCGCGCACCGTCCTGTTTGCGGCTCACTGCGTTAATGACGCTGGAGAAGATGGTTTTGGTGCCGCAGTGGGGAATATTCCCGCAGCTTTCGCCTTCCAGGCCGACGCGCTCGATGGCCTCAGATCCTGGATCAGATCGGGCTATTCCTCAGTGCCGGAAGACTATGTCTACAACATCGAGCAGATCCTGTTCGATCCGGACTCGCTCGCGCGGCCTGAAGCACGGGGCTTCCTCGAGAGCGACGTGGCTCTCGCTGCGCTCGACACTCCGGCGAGCGATGTGCCCACATGGGCGATGCTGTTCTCGCCCCTGGCTACGCCAGACTCGATCGATAGCGTATCGGGCACCGGATATGATGTCCGCGTCGTTGGCTATGGTCGCAGCGGCTATGGCGAAAGCGGGTCATTCCAGGGCACCGATTTCCGTCGACGCGCCGCCGAAAACGTGCTCGGTGCGCTCGCATCGCTAAATGATCGGAACGAATGGCTGTTCGGCCCCGGCGATTATGGCTTGCCTCAAAATCTTTATCAGACCGATTTCGACGATCCGAACGGGACCAATCCCTTCGATTTCAACCTCTTCCGCGATGGCGCCCGTGATGTGGAAGGGAGCACTGCAGGAGGGGATTCGGGTGGCCCACTCATTCTCCAGTCGTCCATGACCGAGCTGGTGATCGGCGTCCTTTCGGGTGGATCGCGCTTCTTTGCCGCCCAGCCCGATTCATCCTATGGCACCAACAGCCTGTACCAGCCGCTCTATCTTCACTGGGACTGGATCGTCGCCAACAACCCTTATCGTTATGCCCAGACCCTGGCAGGCGACGGCAATTGGAGCGATGCGGATCACTGGCAGCTCGCGCTCGACCCGAATTACATGATCATCGACCAGAACGGGGACTTCGCAAACGGCGTGCCCGATAGTCCGGGCGCCGGACTCGAAGGCACCGAGCCGAAATTTGGCCAGGTCTGCGATGGCAACTTCTGCCTTGATCTGGCGACAGGCGATATCGTCGATTACGATGGCAATATCCTCGTGCCCGGCGGGTCTGATACCGATCCCGAATTCACCTCGAACTCCATCGGAACCGTGATCCCGGAACGCCTGCTCGACCTCTCCCGCTCGACGGCCGAAAGGAACGCTGCGGTCGCGGCAGCCGATGATATCGCTGCCCTGCCTGAAGCCACTTTTGCCAACGGCCTTCCCGGCGGCAGCGGCTTCGTACCCGACAATGTGGCCTATTCGCCCGAGACCGCGGATAGCGAACGTGTGAACGCGCGCTATTTCGACGTCTCTCTCGCGAATGCCGGAACCACCACGCTCGATACCGACGTCACGATCGACAAGTTCATGATCGCCGGTGCCGAAGCTGCGCTCGACATCACTGCCGACGGAATGCTGACCAGCCTGGTGGACATCACGCAGATGGCCGGCATGATGAATGTCGACGGCACTTTGGCCAGCAATGGCGACTATCTGCTGTTCACCGGCGCGCTGACCGGCAACGGGACCGTGCAGACGCCTTACTTCACGAACATGATGGGCATCGTTGCCCCCGGCACGATGGGGACCATTGGCACGCTGACCTTCGAAGGCAACGTCATCCTGACATCAGGCGGTGTCTACAGCGTCGATTTCGACGGCATGGGACAGTCGGACCTCATTTCGGTCGCTGCCACCGAGTTCGACGATGAAGGAAACGCGCTCAACGGGGTTGCCAGTATCGGCGGCACCGTACTGCTGAACCCTGTCGAGGGCTCTATCCTGCGCTCGGGCGATACCTACACGATCTTTACTGCTGAAGGCGGCTACGAAGGGACGTTTGCTTCGCCGGACGTCAGCGCCATTCTGCGGCCGGAATTCACTTATGGCCCGCAATCAGTCACGATCTCCATCGAGGCTGGATCCTATCGTTCGGTTATCGACACCAGCTCGCCGGTTCAGTCCGCTTTCGCTGCGCTTCTCGATCGAAACCGTTCGCAATATGACCAGTACGATGATCTCTTCGGACCGCTCGACCTTCAGGACACGGCATCCATCCGCGATGCGCTCGAGAGCTTCGCCCCGCGCGAACAATCGCTCCGTGGCGCCATGGGACTCGCGGCGGTCAATGTTGGCAATCGCTTGATCCGCGACAGACTGGTGCAACTGGGCGCCAATAACGACATGGGCGGCGGTGTTGCCGTGATAGGTCAACCAAATCAGGTGGCCCGCGCAACTTCGCTGGACAGCGGTAATGTGCCAGCGGCAGAGCGAGCCTATCTGGGTCAGGAGCAGACCGGACTTGCAGAGGACTATAGCGGTTATCTGGCCGGCGGTTACGTCGATGGCGAAGCGTCCGGAATGCCTACTGCAACGCCGCAGGGCGAAAGCAAGTTCGATGGCTTCTACATAGGCGGCGGTCTGGAAAAGGCGATCGAAAATGGCGCGATCGGCATTGCCCTCACGTATATCGATATGGAAGGCAATACGGTGGTGCCCACACACACCGCAGACGCTGAGTTGTATCAGGGTTCGCTCTATGGCGTGACCACGATCGGCGGTATCCGTCTCGATGCCCAGATTAACGCCGGTGCCTATGCAACGGAAACTCGGCGCAGCGTAGCGGCCGGATCGAGCGAATTCGACATCGTCGGAAATGACACAGCCTTTGTGTTCTCTTCCGAGGCTGGCGTCGGCAAGGTTCTCAGCGCAGGCGCGTTCGATATCACGCCTCGCGTCGCCTTCCGGGCTGCCCGGATCGACTTCGGTCGTGTGGCGGAACAGGGTGGAGGCCCTGCCCTATCCTACGAGCTGCCAAATTATGACAGCTATCAGGCACGCGCCGGGATCAACCTTGCCGGGAAAGGTGGCTTCAGGCCCTTCGTGAACGCCAGCTATGTCCACGACTTCGCGGACCGTCCGGCCCTGTTCGGCGCAAACTTTGTGGGCGGCGTCGGACCGAATGTCGGTTTCGCGCTGCCATCAAGCGATCACAATTGGGCCGAAGTAAGTGGCGGCCTCGGCTATCAGGCTGGCAATGTCGGCTTCTCAGTCGCCGCCGAAAGCACGATCTGGCGTGATGAAGTGTCCTATCAGAGCTATTACGGTTCGGTCACTTTTGCCTTCTAGGCTAAATACGAAGGGGCGGCCTGCTTGTCAGGTCGCCCCCTTACCTGACATATCGAATGGGCTGAGGACTGAAATGAAGGTAAGAACCTTGGCCATCGCGAGCTGCGTTACGCTGGCTACAGCCAGTTCTTCCGCGATCGCCCATCAGAAAACATCCTCTCTCTCACAGTCCGAGAAGCTGCAGGCTATCGTCACCCGTTCATCACAACAGCAGATCGCTCTCTGGCTGAGTGAAACTGATCTCTGGATCGCAAATTACCGACAGGCAGAGGCCTTGCTCGGCAGAGAACTCCTTCGGGGTGGCGACGAAAATTCCTTTCTTCTTCACCGTGCCGAGATCGTAAGGCTCAAGTGCAGCGCAGAGCAGGCCGGCAGTTCATTTCTCGAAAGAGTCGAAAGGCTGCGTACAGCTCACGAAGACCTACGCCAGTCGCATCGAAATTTCATCGCAACCATGAAAACGATGGCCGCGCGATCCAGTAGCAGCAGAAAACCAGAAACTGCGATCGATGAACCCTATTAAACGTCTGTAAAAATTGCCGTTCCGGATTTTCCTCTTCACCATGAAACCGGACCGAACACGTTCTTGGATGATAGCTTGCCACAGCTAGACTTTATTCCGTTCGTCGAGAAGCGCTTCCCTCTATAAAGTAGCGAAGGTAGTGGGCCAGGCGTGCTACCCCGAAGGTCCTTTTCCCGGCTTTTGTTGCCACTTGCTGCCCTGGTCACACTTGTGCAGATGGCAGTGCCGCACGGGTGGATGATCGGTGTTACGGAAGAGGGGGCTCCCACCTTTGTTCCATGTCCTACTGCATCGCCGGAACTTGCACGTTTTGCCCAAACCGCTCGAAATTCAGATGCGACGCAGGATGAAAACGGCGGGCATGGCCAACATGGAAAGCACGCTGCACCGCAAGCTTCGTCGCACGGCGCGCCTGCCCATCATGCCGGCATGGCATCCGATGATGAAGAAAAGCACGACACGCATTCGGCCCTTGCCAGCGTAGTCTGCGATTTCGCTGCTTTAAGCGCTCCAGCCACGCTCCCCGATCCACCGTTCATCGAGCCCTTGTTGCCCGATGCGCCCGAGGTTCTGGCCGGCATTACCTTGGCCATTGCGCCTGGCCGCGGTCTTGCCGCACCGCCCCCGCCTTCGACCGGACCGCCCCTCACCGCCTGACACTCTACGCTCGATTTGCCGCGCTTTTGCGGCCCTAAGCTTTTGTCAGGACAATTAATGACATCGAAATTCAAACGCCGCGCGCGGTACGGCGCGTCGGCACTCGTTTTGCTATCTTCTCCCGCCTTGGCCAATACCAGTGATGCAACTGCGGAGGCTGCCGACGATAACAGCCCGATCGTGGTGACCGGCACGCTCGAAAGCCGCGAGATGCGTTCGCTCGACACGCCTGCACTGGGCGTGGCGATCGATGCCGACCAGATCGGCGCGATCAACACCGTCAACGCCGAGGATGTGATCCGCTATGCGCCGAACCTGATCGTCAGGAAGCGCTATATCGGCGATGCCAACGCCACCCTCTCCTTCCGCAACATGCACACCACGCAAACGCCCCGTGCGCTGGTGACAGTGGACGGTTTCCTGATTTCCGATTTCCTCGGCGCAAGCTTCGCAACCGCACCCAAATGGGCAGTGCTTTCGCCGACCGACATCGCCCGGGCCGAAATCATCTATGGCCCGACATCCGCACGCTATGCGGGCAATTCGCTGGGCGGGACGCTGCGGCTCGAAACCGCTCCGATCGACAGCAATTCCACTTCGATCGGCGCGCAGGGTTTTTATCAGAATTATGAATATTATGACACGGACGAAGATCTTTACGGCTTTGCCGTGAACGGCCAGGCCGATGTTGCAATCGGATCACGCGGGGGCATCTCGCTCGCCTATCGTCACTTCGAGAACGAAGGCCAGCCGCAGCAATGGCGCACGGTTTCGCCAGGCACACCGTTTGCCGATCAGGCGATCGTGGACAACGAGCTGGGGTTCCCACTGCGGATCGCGGCGCAAGATAGCACGGTCGACAGCGTCGAGGATCAGTTCCGCCTGCGCGGCAATTACGATCTGGGCGGCGGCTGGGAATTGCGCGGTCTCGCGGCCCTGCTGCTTGACGACGAGACAACCGACGATCCCAAGAGCTTCCTGCGCAACGATGCCGGAGAACCGACCTTCGTCGGCATTTCCGGTGTCACCCGTGGACAAACGCAGAGCACCGAATTGCTCGCCGGGCTTGGCCTTGCGGGCAATGTCGCAGGCTGGGATGTCGACCTATCGGCAAGCCGCTTCGAACTGCTCGACGAGCGTTCCAGCCAGTCGAACGGTGTCGATGTAACGACCGGCATCATTCCCGAGAGCGGCATCGTTACCGATGAGGATGCTCACTGGACAAATCTCGAAGCGTCTGCCGAGCGTGACTTCGGCGCGCATCATATTGCCGTTGGCGCATCCTACGCGGGCTATTTCGGCGCAAGCGAGACGGGCGCCGTATCCGACTGGCGCACCGGCGATCCAAGCGCGATCCGTAATGCCTCGGGCGGGCTGACCCGGCTTGCAGGCGTGTTCATCGAGGATGCGATCACCCTTGCCCCGATGCTCGAAGCCACGCTTGGCCTGCGCTATGAGAACTGGCGCGCGAGCGGCGGCTTCCTGCAGGATGGGCCGACCAGGGTAGATTATGCATCACGCACCGAAGATGCCTGGTCGCCAAAGGCGGCACTTACCCTGCGGCCGGACGATGCGACGGAGATCGTTGCTTCTGCCGCATGGGCCACCCGCTTTCCCACGATTGGCGAGCTCTATCAGGCAGGCCTCATCAGCTACGGCCCGAATGTCGGCGAAATCGATCTGGACGGGTTCGATCCCAATCTCGCTCCGGAACATGGCTTCGACCTCCAGCTCACCGCATCGCGGCGTTTCGACAACGTAAAGCTCACACTGAGCGGCTTCCGCCAGGCGGTGGACGATACGTTATTCAGCCAGACGATCCTCGTGCCCGGTGCCGAAGATCCCTCCGTGCCAGTCAGCCAGTCGCTGATCACGAATATCGGCGAGGTCGAGACATGGGGAGTGGATGCGATCGTGGCGGTCGAGGACATGTTCCTCGGGGGCCTGTCACTGGACGCCAACGTTTCGTGGATCGACGCGAAGATCTCGGACAATCCGCTCAATCCGGAGCTTGAGGGCAATCGCTTCCCGCGTGTGCCTGAATGGCGGGCCAATGCGTCGCTGCGTTATGCGGTTTCGCCGCTGCTCGATCTGGCGGCCAATCTGCGATACCAGAATACGCCGGAGCGCAATCTGGAGAACAATGCCAGCGCGCGCTGCGACACCTATTACTGCGTGTCGCCCTTTGCTTTCGTCGATCTGAAATCGACCGTGCATCTCGATGGTTTCGATCTCGATCTGGGCGTCGACAATCTGCTCGATGAAAAGGCCTTCGTATTCCACCCCTATCCGGGCCGAACCTTCGTGATCGGCCTGCGCTGGAACGAAGGCTTCTGATGGCAGATGCCACCGCCGCAACCGGCAACTCCACCGCCCGGCAGGAACGATGGTACCGCTCGGTGTGGCGGTGGCATTTCTATGCCGGGTTGTTCACCGTACCCTTCGTTTTGTGGCTATCCGCCACGGGCGCGATCTACCTGTTCAAGCCGCAGGTGGAGAACTTGATCGATCGGCCGTATGACAGCCTACAGATTACCGGCGCACCGCTTGCCCCTTCCGCGCTGGTGGACAAGGCGGAGAGCGCCGTCCCCGGTTCGGTCCTCCACCGCTTCATCCTGCCCGAGGAGGCCGACGATGCGCAGCGGATCGTGGTAGGCGTGGGCGCGGGCGAAACGCGGGTTTACCTTCACCCGCAAACCGGCGAAGTGCTCAAGACCGTGGGCGAACAGGACCGCTTGATGCACGTCATCTTCCGCCTGCATGGCGAACTTACCATGGGCCGCTGGGGATCGACGCTGGTCGAACTCGCGGCCAGCTGGACGATCATCATGCTGCTCACCGGCCTGTTCCTGTGGTGGCCGCGCGATGCGAAAGGGCTGGGCGGCGTGCTTTATCCGCGATTGAGCCAAACGGGGCGCAACTGGTGGAAGGACCTACACGCCGTCACCGGCTTCTGGGTCGCTCTGTTCGCTGCCGTGCTGATCTTCACCGGTCTGCCCTGGGCAAAGAGCTGGGGCAATTACTTTGGCACTGTGCGCGAGGTGACAGGGCAGGTCGATGGCCCTGTCGACTGGTCGCGCGGATCGGATGTCGAGCGGCAGGAACGCGCCGCGCTCGATCGCCAGGCGCGCGCAGTGATGGGCGAACATGCGGGGCATGCGGGCATGGGCGCCACAATGGCTTCCGGGCCTGATAAAACCTCGGCCCCGTCGCTCCAGCTTGATCGTGTGGTACCCTCTGCCACCCGTCTCTCGCTGCCCGCGCCGGTCGAGATCACACCGCCTGCGGAAACGGGCGCGCCATGGAAAGTGGTGTCGAACACACCCAATCGCCCCGAGCGTACCAATGTCGAGATCGACGGCGCGACGGGATCGGTCGTCGGACGGGTCGACTTCGCTCAGCGTCATTGGGTCGACCGTGTAGTCGGCTATGGCATCGCATGGCACGAAGGCGCCCTGTTCGGCCTCGCCAACCAGCTGTTCGCGCTGGCGATCCTGATAGCCCTCGTCGCTCTGTCGGTTTCAGGCGTGGTGATGTGGTGGCGGCGGCGACCGGAAGGACGCTTGGGAGCGCCCGCGCCCAAGGGCATCCTGCGCCACAGCTGGCTGCTCGTAGGCCTGACTGTTGCATTGGCATTCGTTGTGCCGCTGTTCGGCCTTAGCCTGGCGCTGATCGTGTTGGTCGAGCGGATACTGCTGAGGAACGCCGGAGCAAGAGCATTCCTTGGCCTTAGGGATCCTAAAGCTCAGTCTTAAAGATGCTAACCCTGCAAAGGTTCTGCTGGTGGGGCCCCTACCCCACCAGCCGGATCACCTGCTGCACGGCGAGCACAATGAACAGGATTGCCGATCCTGCCAATGTCACGTTGGCGATGACACCGTTCCGGGCCTCGGCAGGCAGGCGTGCCGAATTATTCAGCAACAGCAGCGTGATGGCGAGGAACGGCATGAACAGCGCGCCGAATGCGCCATAGACGATGACCAGCAGGAACGGGCGATCCGCGAACAACAGGACCATTGGCGGAAATGTGAGCCAGGCGAGGTAAAAACGGTAGGCATTGCTGCCCTCGTGACCGCCCTCGCCCTTCTCCTTCAACTGATACCACCAATCGGAGAAGAACAGGCTCATCCCTTGCCATACGCCCAGCAGCGAAGAGACAGAGGTTGCGGCGAAGCCGACCAGAAATAGGATCGCAATGGTTGCTCCGAACCGCGCTTCCAGCACATCGGACAAACCAAGCAGGCCCCGATCGCTATCTTCCAGCGCGATACCGGCGGAGTACAGCAGTTCGGCGCCAACGATCATCATGGCTATGACAAAGGTGCCGGTCACTACATAGGCGACCGAATTGTCGACGCGCATCATCGGCAGCCACGGCGTACCGCGCCATCCTTTCGCCTGCGTCCAGTAGCCATAGGCAGCGGTAGTGATTGTCCCGCCCACTCCGCCGATGAGACCCAGCGTGTAGAACAGGGAGCCTTCCGGCAACATGAAAGTCATGCCGCGCGCCAGATCGGGCAGGCTGGGTGCCACAAGGATCGCAAGGCCAACCATGATCACGAACATCGTGCCGACCAGAAACTTCATGACCGTTTCGAAGGTCTCGTACCGGTTGAACCAAACGAATATGAAACCGAACACCCCTGCGATCATCGCCCAGCTGCGCAGCGACAGTCCCGGGAACAGCGCTGTGAGCGGCAGAGCGGTCGCGCTCATCGCAGTAGCGCCGTAGATGAAGCCCCAGATGATGACGTAGATGCCGAAGTACCAGCTGGTCCAACGCCCGAGTGAGCGCCAGCCGGCCAGAATGGTCGAGCCGGTGGATAGATGGTAGCGTGCGGAACCTTCGGAAAGTGCGATCTTGACGATGCAACCAAGTACGGCAGCCCAAAGCAGTGCATATCCGAAGCGTGAACCCGCGATCAGCGTGGCAACAAGATCGCCCGCGCCAACCCCGGTGGCAGCGACAACGATGCCCGGACCAAGATGGCGCCACATCTTTCCTCGCGATGGCGGGCTCTGGCCAGCGTCTGGACCATGGACATCCGTCGGATTTTCATGCCTGCCGATTTCGCGGTTGGTGGTCATAAATTCCGTCTTCCCAATTCGATTATTGTTCCGGCCCATGATCGTTTATGCTTAAATTAAGTTAGCCATTCTCGATTGCCTCCAGCGCGGATCCGGCTACCAGCCAAGCTTCTTCCGCCTCCGCAAGACGGTCTGCAGCTTCAGCGCGCAGCCTCAATAGGTCTTGGATCTTGTCGCCAGTCTGACCAGCGTCGACTGTGCTGTGTTCGAGGACTAATCGATCCAGCTTCTCGACTTCGCCGCTCAGGCGCGCCACTGCTTTTTCTGCCTTGTCCAATTCCGATTTCGCGAACCGCACCTTGCCCGCAGAGTTTGCCCCGCGCGCTGGACGGGAGCCTGCGGCACCGGTGCGCGTGTTATCCTTGTCCTTCTTGGGCTGATTACGGCCCAGGACGAAATCGATGTAGTCCTGCATACTCCCCGCGTATTCGCGCGCAGTACCGTCATCGACCAGGAAAAGGCGATCTGCCGTCAGTTCGACCATATGGCGATCATGGCTGATAAGAATAACGGCACCGGAATAGGCATTAAGCGCCTGGATCAGTGCCTCACGCGCATCGACATCCAGATGGTTGGTGGGCTCGTCCAGGATCAGCAGGTGAGGCGCATCGCGTGTGATCAGGGCCAGGGCCAGCCTTGCGCGCTCCCCTCCGGAAAGCTTGTCCACTCGTGTCTGGGCGCGGGGACCAGAAAAGCCGAACCGTCCCAGTTGTGCCCGCACCGCGCCTTGGGCGGCCCCTTCCATTGCGCGGTTCATCAGGTCCAGCGGGGTGTCTTCACCCGCCAGCTCTTCAACCTGATACTGCGTGAAATAGCCCACTTTCATCCGACCGGGAGCATTCACCTCGCCTTCCGCCGGGTCCAGCTGGGCAGCCAGAAGGCGCGCCATGGTGGTCTTGCCGTTACCGTTTCGACCTAGCAGCGCGATCCGATCGTCGGCTTCGATACGGAAGTTCAGGCGCCGTAATATCGGTGGCGCCTCGCCATACCCCACTGCCGCCTTCTCAAGCGTTATCATGGGCGATCGCAATTCTTCCGGATCGGGAAAATCAAAGCTCAGGCTCGGGTCTTCCATCAGCGCTGCGATCGGCTGCATCCGCGCCAGCATCTTCGCCCGTGACTGAGCCTGCTTGGCAGTCGAAGCACGGGCGCTGTTGCGGGCGACATAATCCTGCAGCTTGGCTCGCTGGGCGTCTTGGGAAGCCTTGGCCGCTGCCAATTGTGCCGCACGTTCTGCGCGCTGTTTTTCGAACGCATCGTAGCCGCCAGTATACAGCGTCAATTGGCCGCCCTGCAGGTGCAGGATGTGATCGACAACCTTGTTCAAAAGGTCACGCTCATGGCTGATAACCACCAGAGTTGCGGGATAGGATTTGAGAAAGTTCTCCAACCACAGTGTCGCTTCAAGATCGAGGTGGTTGGAGGGCTCATCCAGCAAGAGGATATCCGGCTCCGAAAACAACAGCGCACCCAGCGCAATGCGCATCTTCCAGCCACCGGAGAAGCTGTCTACCGGTCGCTGCTGCATCTCTTCGTCGAAGCCGAGACCATTTAGGATCTTTGCCGCGCACGCTGGCGCGCTGTAAGCATCGATAGCCAGCAGGCGGTCATGCACATCGCCCATCCGGTCCATGTCGGTGCACGTCTCGAGTTCGGCCAATAGTTTAGCGCGCTCCGTCGCTGCGGCCAGCACAGCCTCTTCCGGCGTCATCGTGCCGCTGGGAGCCTCCTGCGCAATATAACCAATGCGGGCGCGCGACGGCTTGGAGATTTCGCCCGCATCAGGTTCGATCTCGCCTATCAAGGCCTTCATTAGTGTGGATTTGCCCGCGCCATTGCGGCCTATCAGGCCTACACGCGCACCAACCGGCACAGTCGCGCTGGCATCCTCGAGAATGGCTCGGCCGCCAAGCCGCACTGTGACACCGTCGATGGTAAGCATGGAGCGCCCCTAACAGCCTATTGCTGCTCGCCAAACGAAAATAGGCTCTGGCCAGTTTTCACAGCGCTGCAGAGAAGATTCATTTCCGCATAAAGATTGAGATTGTGCCAGTTGCGTAGGGGTGCTTCGCATCTTCAAAAGCGGAAAGCGCGGCTCTGCATTCTTCGGTCAGTTATGAGACGCGCTGCCCCCGTCAGCGAGCCGGCAGCGCCACGACACGCGACAGTGATCGCCTCCTCAGGATTCTCGCTTTCGTGTGGCAATGGGCGCGGTGCGTCGTCTAGTTCCGGAGACGTTTCGTTATGACCAGGAGTACGCAGCCGAACTATCGCTCTTTCCAACTCTGCGACTGCGCCGACAGCGGACGGTTGAAGGCTTTTTGAAGCGGTGCGATCCAGCTGACGCACTGCAAGTGCGATTTCATGCACCCAATAGCTGGTGAGCACGAGTTGGTGCGTGATCTTGTCCCTTTGGCCACTTGCGCTTGCGCCCGGAAAAATACGCAACGGCTGGATTGCTTCCCTCATATTCGCAAGCTTGGTCTCGAAATCATGCAGCGCCGCTGTAATACGCAAACGATCCAGAGGATCCCCAAGCTTGAATGCTGACAAGACCTTACGGGTAGCATCGAGGAGGTCGTTCAATTGCTCACGCGCGTGGGCATCGGTGCTTTTGGGCAGCACGAACGAGGCGACGATAATCCCGGAGGCGGCACCGATCGCCGTTTCTTCGAGTCTGAGCAGCATCAACGCATCGGTGAAACGGCCGGTAGCCGAAAACAGCAGGGCGACAAGAACCGTGATGAAAAACGCCATCCAGGTGTAGGACTGAATGAAAGCGTAAAAAACACAGAAGATGGCGAACGGCATCAAGGCTACCGCGAGATAGACGTTTCCGTGCAACAGCCACACGATGCCCATCGCGACAAGAATACCGGCTAGGGTCCCGAAGGTGCGTTGCAATGACTTGGCCAAAGCCTGCCCGCGCGAAAACGTACCCGTAAACATCACGAAAGTGGTGATGACAGCCCAGTACCAGCGATCTGGTGAAAGCAACACACCGCCCAGTATCGCCAGTCCCGCGGCCGCCGCGGACTGAACTCCGGGCCGAACGTGCGGTTTTATCGGCGGTGAAGGTGGCAAGCTCCATGATCGGGCCGCGTCGAGATCAGGCGGCATCTGCAATGCCCTCTCCAGATCATCTACCGCCGAGCCGATCGATCCGAAAGTGCCTTGGTTCCGCAAGGGCGAGTAATCCGTCAAGGCATCGGAAAGCTTCTGAAGTTGTTCCCGCTCCTTAGCTCCAACCATTTCCGGATTGCCTCGAACCTGAAGCGAAAAACGCTCGGCAATTACCAGGATGGCCAGAAGAGCCTCGGCCAGCGGCCGGTGGGCCAGCCGGCCTCCCGATAGGTTCTCCAGTTCATTTTCGGCAACGGTAACCGCTTGAGCTACTCGGGCCAGATCCCGCTTCAAGCGAGCAAGGTTATTTCCTCCAGCCACATGAGCGGAAGTAGCTAACATCTCGCTCATACGCATCCGGATCGAACTGACCGCCCAGCGCATTCGGCGCCATGGCCTGTGCGGAACGACCAACTGGTGTACGATGAGCGCGGAGACCGCACCTATGAGCACTCCTACCCACTGCCAATGAAGCATTGCGGTGTCGGGCTTCAGGAAGGCCCCGAAGAAATAGCTGACGTTCGCTGCCAAGCCGACCGGAATCCAGGCTCCTCCGAATTGGCGCGCGTAAGCCGCAATGCCGATGACCAATACGAAGACTACATGATTAAGCCAGCTTGTGTGAAGCAGCGCGGAAAGCGTGAACATCGCGCCCGCTGAAAGCGAAAGAGCCGCAATTTTCCCCACCCGCGCCCGAGTTTGGTCATCGCTGATGGCCGCGCAGCAGAAGACCGTGACGGGGAACGCGATCAGAAACGCCGTTACCGGAACCCCGAACACGCGATCGATCGAGAAAGTCACAACCATGGTCAGTAGAAAAGCAAACATGGCACGCGCAGCGCGCGCGGTTCTCAACATGCCCGGATCGGCACGCACGAGCACCTGCCGTGCATGTGATGGAAGCGCGTTTACGAAGAGGGTCAGGAGTGTCGGCATTGGAATTACCAAGGCAGCAAATCAAGAAGCAACCTACGTCCTCGTTTGCAAAGGCAGGAGGGTGATCGGTACAAGATTGAACAGCGATGGCAAACACAGCAAACTGCGAAAGATCGATACCTCCCGACAGCCTGAAACCTCCAAGTTCCAACTGATGACGATTCACGGTGAAGCGAGCATTGGCCACAGCAATACGGCCGATGTAATCGCAAAGCCGATCAATCCGGAGGCGAAGGCGTCACGGTGAGACTGCCACCAGCGATCTCTATCCTTCTTCATCTTCGCCTTCGGAACTGACCTGCCACCCTCCGCCCAGGGCACGAAACACTGAAATCTGGTCTTGGGAAACT
Source organism: Erythrobacter sp. (assembly GCA_002695185.1). The sequence continues at coordinate 32,896 of NZOF01000201.1, read as the reverse complement.
GCGGCATCTTGATCGGCAAGCTCAGCCCTCGCTTCGGCAAGCGTCCGCTCGGCATCGAGAGTGTCGAGGGAGTTAACCAGCCCCTCTCGGTTTTGAGCGCGAACGATGCGGGCGGCGCGCTCGGCGGATTGGACGGCAGTCACTAGGATACGCCGCCGTTCGAGCGACCGCGCATAATTCGACAGTGCTGTTTCCGCTTCCTGAAGCGCCGCGAGTACTGTTCCGTCGAAGGCTGCCAACGAGCCCCTGGCATCTGCCTCAGCGGCATCGATCTGCGCAAAGATCGGCTCCCGATTTGGGAAGGTCCAGTCGATCAACGGTCCGAGCAGGAAGCCTAAGGGACCTCCCGAAAACAGATCGCCCAGATTTCCAGCGTTCGATCCGATGGATCCGCCTAGGGTAATGCGGGGATAAAGATCGGCGCGGGCAACCCCGATCCTCGCGCTATCGGCTAACGCGCGCTGTTCGGCCGCGCGAACATCGGGACGTCGAGCCAACAGCTGAGTTCCGTCGCCCACAGGAAGTGGCGCAGTGATCTCAAGCGGAACGTCGCGCTTACCGATATCGGCAGGCAATTCTGCTGGCGCACGACCTGTGAGCGTTGCCAGCGCGAATAGTGCTGCCCGGCGCTGAGCCTTGATCGAAGGGATCGCCGCCGACCGTTGTTCCAGCAAAGTCTCGATCCGGGCGACCGCGAGACCATCGGTATAACCGGCATCATGCCGTAGCCGGGTAAGCCGAAGACTGTCATTCAGAAGCTCGACGATCGATTTCGCCACCCGCAACCGTTGAGCGGCGCTGGCCGCGTCGGCATAGGCTAGCGTCGTATCGGCGACTATCATTACCCTTACTGCATCCGCATCGGCCCGCGCTGCTGCGACATCGCCGCGGGCTGCGGCAATACCGCTGCTCACCCTACCGAAAAGGTCGATTTCATAAGCAATGTCTGCGCCGACCGAAAACTGGCCGCCATCGCGATCCTGGCCTGGTAAGGTCTGATCTTCAGGCGTGCGGCCATAACCTGCAGCGGCATTCAGACCCGTTTGGGGCAGACGGTCCGATCGCGCGCTACGCAAAGCTGCGCGGGCCCGGTCGATCCGTGCAACCGACTGCCGGATATCGGTATTTTCGGCGAGTGCATCGGCAATCAATCCGTCCAGGACAGGATCGCGATACAGGCGCCACCACCCTTCCGGGACCGGTGTGGCCGATACTGCGTGCAGCTCTGCAGAAAGGAAGGGGCCGGTGTCCACATCGGGGTTTGGGACGGAGGCGATGCGATCCGGCCCCGCCGCGCAGCCGGCTAAGGCAAGCGCGGAAACGGCGGGGAGCAGAAGATTACGGAATGTCATCGGTGATAGTCCTATTCGGCAGGCAGCATGGAATGGCCCGCTTCGTCGCGACGACCGCGCTCGCGCAAACCAGCGAACCGGTCACCCAAGGCACGACAGACGACGTAGAAGGTGGGAGTGAAGATCAGTCCGAAGCCGGTCACGCCGAGCATGCCGAAGCACACTGCAGTGCCGAGGGCTTGTCGCAATTCGGCGCCCGCGCCCGTCGCGATGACGAGAGGCACCGAGCCAAGGATGAAGGCGAAGCTGGTCATCAGAATCGGGCGCAGGCGGGTGCGTGCCGCCTCGATTGCAGCGTCGACCGCGGAGAGGGCGTGCAGAGCCTCGCCCTGACGAGCGAATTCAACGATCAGAATTGCGTTCTTGGCCGACAGCGCGATCAGAACGACGAGACCAATCTGAGTGAGGACGTTGTTGTCCATTCCCATGAGATTGACCCCGACCATCGCCGCAAGCAGACACATCGGCACAATAAGAATGATCGCCAGCGGCATGATCAGGCTTTCGTACTGAGCTGCCAGCACGAGGAAGACGAGCAACACCGCCAGCCCGAAAACGTAGATGGCAGTGTTGCCAGTGCTTGCCTGCTGGAACGCTATGCCGGTCCACTCGGTCGAATAACCTTGCGGCACAGTTTCTGCCGCAACCTTTTCCATCGTGATAAGCGACTGACCAGTGGAACTCGCCGGAGCAGTGTCGCCATCAATCGCGATGGCTGGAGCAAGGTTGTAGCGGCTCACGCGGTAAGGGCCGGTGGTATCGGAAATAGTCGCGAGGGATCCCAGTGGCACCATTGCCCCGCTGCCCGAACGGACATGCAGATTTCCGATGTCGCTTACATCATCGCGATAGCTGGCATCTGCTTGGGCAGTTACGCGGTAGGTCCGACCGAGCAGGTTGAAATCGTTGATGAAGGCGCTTCCGAGATAGACCGACAACGTATCGAAGATGTCGCTTGGAGCCACGCCGAGCATCTGCGCCTTGTCGCGATCGATGTCGGTTTTTACGCGCGGCGTACCCGTATCGAAGAAGGTATAGACACCGGCCAGTCCCTCTTGTTGATTCGCTTGAGCGATCACCGCATTCGCGACAGCCTGCATTTGGCGATAGCCTTGCCCGGAGTTGTCCTTCAGCATCATGCGAAATCCGCCAGCTGAGCCGATACCCTGGATGACAGGGGGTTTTACGATCATCAGCCGTGCTTCGTTTATGTCCGCAGTTGCCGCTTGGGCCTTGGCGATCAGTTCGTCGATCGAGCGGCCATTGCCCTGCCTGTTTTCAAACTCGTCGAGCACCCAGTAGGCTGCAGCAGAGCTTGCGGACTGAGTCTGCGTCGTTCCGTCAAAACCAGAGAGCATGACCGTACCGGTGATGCCTTCGATCGGCAGCACGCGCTCGGCAACCTTCTTCATGACAGCATCGGTTCGCGTGGTCGCCGACCCGGGCGGAAGCTGAATCACCGACACGAAATATCCCTGATCCTGTTGCGGCACGAAGCCTGTCGGTGTTGTGGCTAGCGTGAGACCGGTGAGCCCGATCAACATCGCATAGGCAATCATCATGCGCCGTGGCATAGCCACCAGTCGCGCTGTCAGGCGCGCATACCAATCGCTGAATCGCTCAAAGCCAGCATTAAATTTCTCGCCTACTCCCTCAATCGCTCTGCGCCAGCGAGGCGCGTCATCCGGCAAGTGTTCATGCGGCTTGAGCAACATCGCGGACAACGCCGGCGAGAGGGTTAGTGACACGAACAGCGAAATAATCGTCGCCGCGGAAATGGTGACGGCAAACTGCTTGTAGAACTCTCCCGACAGACCGTTCATGAAGAGCGTGGGCACGAATACAGCACACAGGACCAGCACGATCGCCACCAAGGCGCCGCCGACCTCATCCATCGAGCGCCGCGCAGCTTCCAGCGGAGTATAACCTGCCTCGATATTGCGTTCGACGTTTTCGACCACCACGATAGCGTCGTCGACAACGATGCCGATCGCCAAGACCAGCCCGAAAAGCGAAAGATTATTGAGCGAATAACCAAGCATCGCAAGGACGGCGAAGGTTCCAACCAGCGAGATCGGAATGGCAAGCACGGGGATAATGGAGGCGCGCGCCTTCTGCAGGAACACGATGATCACCAGCACCACCAGCACCACGGCTTCGAGCAATGTGTGCAGCACTGCATCGATGCTTTCGGAAATGAATTCGGTTGGGTTGTAGACGATGCGGTATTCGAGCCCCTGCGGAAAATCGGCAGAGAGTTCTTCCATCGTTGCCTTGACCCCCTCCGCCGCGTCGAGAGCGTTGGAGCCGGGCTTCTGGAATACCGGCAGGATCACTGAGTCCATGTTATTAAGATAGGCAGATGTGGCGTAGTCGGTCGCGCCGATTTCAACCCGCGCAACGTCACCGACCCTGATCTGCCGTCCTTGTTCGTCGGTACGGATTACGACGTCGGCAAACTGGGCAGGACCGGTAAACCTGCCCTGTGTCTCGACATTTAGCTGAAAGGCAGATTCTGGGCTTGGTTGCTGGCCGAGCGTGCCTGCCGCGACCTGTACGTTCTGCGCTCGCAGGGCCCGGACGACATCGCTTCCCGTAAGGCCCAGCGTCGCAGCCCGTCCCGGATCGATCCAGACCCGCATTGCCAGTTCGCGCTGGCCGAACATCTGGACGTCACCAACGCCGTCAAGTCGTGCCACTCGGTCCTTGATCCGAGTTTGCGCATAGTTGGAAATGTATTCGCGATCGAGCGAGCCGTCTGGCGAGATCAGGTTTACAACCATCAGGAAGTCGGGCGTCGTCTTGCGGGTTACGATGCCCAATCGTTGGACTTCTTCTGGAAGGCGAGCCTCGGCAATCGCGACACGGTTCTGGACCAGAACCTGAGCCTCATCAAGATCAGTACCAGGCGCGAACGTTACGGTTATGGTCATGCGCCCGTCGCCGGTCGACTCGCTCGACTGATACAGCATGCCGTCGACGCCATTGATCTCCTGCTCGATCGGGTTGGCCACGGTGTCGGCCACCGTCTCGGCAGATGCGCCGGGATAGACCGCGGTAACGGTTACAGTCGGAGGGACGATGTCTGGATACTGGCTGATCGGCAGGAAGAAGTAAGAAATCGCGCCAACGAGAGTCACCAGGACCGCCAGGACACTGGCGAAGATCGGCCGATCGATAAAAAAGCGGGAAATTGACATGGACGCACTCCGGGCGTGAAAAAGGGCGTGTGGGGTGCCGCGTGCGCGGATCAGCTAGCAAGGCTGGCGGATGAGGCAGGGATCGCGGCGGGGGCTTCCCTTGCTTTGTCTCCGGCGGGCGCGGCCACTTCGATCCGCCCATTCTGAGCGGTGACCTTCTGGCCAGGCATCGCCATTTGAGTGCCCTTGATAATGACGCGGTCCGAGGGCTTGATACCTCTCTCGATCACGCGGAGTTGCCCTACGAGCGGCCCGAGTTCGACTGGCCGACTAGCCACCGTTCCGTCTTTCTCGACCACCAACACCAGCTTGCGTGTCTGGTCTGTGACGATGGCGGTGTCGGGTATCAGCAAAGCCTGGTGTTTACCCCCGGTCGCCAGCCGCATCCGGCCGAAGAGACCTGGCGCGAGGAAGCCATCGCCATTTTGGACAACAGCCCGCGCCCGGATAGTACCCGACTGACTGTCGAGCCCGTTATCGGTAAAATCCAGTGCGCCGTGCCAGCGGTACTCGGCTTCGTCCTGCAGGCGTATTTCAACCAAGGTACCCTTCTCCAGTCCTTCGCGACGCGCTTTCAGGAACAGCGCTTCCGAGCCAGTAAATTCGAAATAGACCGGATCGACGGCGTTGATTGTGGTGAGCAGCGTAGCGCTGCTTCCGCCGCCGCCGGATACGAGATTGCCTGCATCGATGCGGCGGTCGGATATGCGGCCGGAAATCGGCGCGCGAACTGTGGTGAAACCAACGTCTAGGGCACGCGCGGACACCCGGGCCTTTGCGGCGGTTAAGACTGCCGCATCGTTTCGCACCTCTGCTTCCAGGCGATCGATTTCGGTACCAGCAATCGCATCTTCGCTAACAAGCCGCTGTGCGCGCGCCAGATTGTCCTTAGATAAGGCAAGCGCGCTTTCGGCGCGCGCAACTTCTGCCCGCGCTTCAGCCAGCGCTGCGCGATATGTGCGCGAATCGATGGTAAACAGGGGGGCGCCTTGTTGTACGAATTGACCATCGGTGAAATGCACCCGTGTGATCTCGCCGGATACTTGGGGGCGAACTTCAACGCTGCGACTGGCCTCGAAACGGCCGACGAACTCATCCCATTCGGTGATTTCTTTTTGCAGCGGATGCGCGGCAGTTACGACCGGCGGTCCTGCGGCCGCGGTAGCTTCAGGCTTGCTGCCGATCAGCCACCAGGCAGCCAAAACGGCGGCCACTAAGGCTATGCCGAGCCAAAGTCGCTTCCGTCGAGGCATGAGAGGTCGGTCAGCAAGACGAACACCTTCTTCCGGGTCAGAACCGTCCAGAATTTCGGCAATGTGCTGGGCGCGGCGCTCTTCAGCGACTTGATCCGCTTGGCGATCGAACGGTGTGTCGAACATGAAATATACCTGACCTTATCGGACAAGCGTCCCCGTCTCCAAAAGCAAGGGCTTTCGAAGCAAAACGCTCGTAATTCGGATGAGCTGGAGACTTGCGGCAACCAGCCGCCGCACAACGAAGTATCGCTGCGTGACTATCTGTACCGATAAGTATGTAATCTGATGTTCAGGTCAAGCGAAATTTATGTACCGCTAGGTATTTTTTGGCGAATCTCAGTGAGAGATCAGCGCGACGGCCAAGAAAGCAATGCAGATTCAGTAACTTGCAGAAGGTCTTGTCTACTCGCCCCCGATTGCGCTTGAACGGACATGCCCTGCATCAAGGCAAGAAGGTAGCGCGTTATCGCCGTGGCATCGGTCGGTACGACAAATTCACCGGCATCGATGGCGCGTTGCATCCGGTCGACGATTAGTTGTTTTGCAGACTCGGCACGCGCATTCACATCGTCACGAATGGAAGGCTCAATGCTCTGGCACCCGACCGAAGCAATTACGCCCATACAGCCTCGGCATTCCCCACCCGTGGCCACATCTACGGCGCCAAGTAACAGCGTTTCGGCAACCGCCCGCGCCGTGGGCGCTGCGATCGCCTCGCCAATATAAGCGAGCTTGTCTTTCTCGTAGAGGTCGAGAGCCAGGATGAAGAGATTCTCTTTATTGCCGAAAGCGGCATACAGGCTCGGCCGGGTAATCCCCATCGCCTCGGTCAGGTCGCTTAAGGAGGTGCCTTCATAGCCCTTCTGCCAGAACAGGCGCAGCGCATGGCCAAGCGCCTCGTCTGTATCGAATTCGCGTGGGCGACCTCGTGTTGCAACCTTTTCCATACTTTTAAGTATAGAACTTCTGCCCAAATTTTCAATGCGTTTCCGACCGAGATCGGGCGCGGGTGCGGCAGTGTAGCATGGCCTTCGCCAAGACCCGACCTGATCAACCAGGACGCTTCATTTTGAACAGCTGGTCTTCCGTTATCTCGAAATAGTCGGCCGGGCCGCCACCGCGAGTTATCGGGTGTGGGCGTGCGGTTTGATAGATCCCGTCCTCAAGCATCGCCACGTCGATATGAATGCAGACTGCTTCTCCTATGACCAGCCACTGGTCGAGTTCGATGCCTTCCTTGTTCTCCAGACGTATGAGCTGGCTTAGCCGGCATTCGAAATGGACCGGGCTACCAGCCACTCGATCGGGTTTCACGATCGCGGATGGCAATGTGGCGAGCCCGGCAAGATCGAACTCGTCGACATCGCCACCCACTCTCGCTGAAGTGACGTTCATTTGCTCTGCCTGAGCCATAGTCGCCAAGTTCCAAACGAACTCACCGGTTTCGTCGACATTGGCCACGGAGTCCTTCCACCCGGACGAAGCGAAGGCAATGAGCGGGGGGCTGTAATTGATCAGATTGAAGAAACTGTAAGGAGCGAGGTTCCTTGCCCCATCAGCGCTCATGGTCGAAATCCATCCGATAGGCCGCGGCGCAATAATAGCGTTCAAGGGATCGTGCGGCAATCGATGCCCCTCAGCCAGATCGTAGGTGTGAAATACCGTCATCTACTGCATTATGCTTGGGCAGCGGTTCGGTTCACGAAGGCAGAGAGAGTTTGACAGCTTTAATAACGTAATTTTGCATTGGTACAGTTCGCGGAATGTAGCCCACCACTAGAAAAACAAATCGAAGTCCAGCTTTCGGCGGTTTCGGTCACACCAATAGGTTTTACACCGTTACCATAAAGTACCTACCTTGCCGCGCGCCACCGAAACTCTTGCAATGCTGCTCAACTTTGCAATGGTAGCGCAAACACGGGAGGGGATGTTGCGATTACTTGCGGTCTTAGCCGGCGTCGTCCTGACGTGTGCGTTTGTCATGCCGGCCGCATCGCAGGTTCCGCATTTCGAGCGGGGTAACTCTCACACCGCTTTGATCGTCGATGGTGAGCCTTATCTGGCGCTGGCTGTTCAAGCGAATAATTCCTCCAACTATCCAGCCATGCTGGAACAAGTTTGGCCGATGATGGACCGGCTATACGCGAACACATTGCTGATGCCCGTCGCGTGGGAACAAATCGAGCCAGTAGAGGGGCAATACGATCTCTCTTTCCTCGATACGCTGGTGCAGCAGGCGCGTTTGCACGACAAGCGGCTGGTGCTGCTGTGGTATGGCGCCTTCAAGAACACCGCCCCCGCTTACGCGCCTGCCTGGGTGAAGCGCGACGGAGTGCGTTTCCCTCGAATGCGCAATCCCGATGGCAGCGCGCATTACGCGCTTTCGCCTCATGCCGAAGCTACGCGGCAGGCCGATGGTCGTGCCTTCGCGCAGCTCATGCGGCGACTGGCGCAAATCGATCCGCAGCACACAGTGATTATGGTTCAGGTCGAGAACGAGACCGGCAGCTATCGTCTCGCCCGCGATCATGCCGATGGACCAGCGCAGGCTTTTGCCGAGCCGATCCCGAAAGAGCTCGCTGATGGACTGGGCATAGCGCGGCAAAGCTGGAAGGACGCTTTCGGCCCGCGCGCCGAGCAGTTTTTCACGAGCTGGCACATGGCTCGCTATGTCGAACACGTGGCGCAAGCCGGCCTGGCCGAATGGGACCTGCCAGTGATGGTGAATGCTGCACTGGGCGATGCGTTTACAGATGTGGGCGGCGATGTCGGGCCATCCGGTGGACCCAACTGGAACGCGCTGCCGATCTGGCGGATTGCCGCCCCCAGCGTGGATGCCTACGGACCTGACATCTACAACCGCGATGCTGCGTCGGTCATCCGGTATCTCGACCGCTATGGTGAGGGCAACTGGCCCCTGCTGGTCCCTGAGATCGGGAATGCGAGTGCCTACGCCCGGTTCATCTGGCCGACTCTCGGCAAGGGCGGTGTCATGTTCAGCCCGTTCGGGATGGATGCCACCGGCTACGTCAATCATCCTCTCGGCGCGCCCGAACTGGACGAGGAAACGCTGGAAGCCTTCGCTGCGCCTTATCGCTTGCTGGCTCCCGCAGCGCGCGACTGGGCCCGCATCGCAATGAACCACCCCACCTGGGGCACTGCCCGGGGTCCGGACGGAAGTGACCAGTTTCATACGATGGGCCGATGGAAAATCGGCGCGTATTACGGCCGCTGGATGTTCGGCGAGGATGAATGGTCGTTCGAAGACCAGCAGGATCATCCGCTCAAAGACGTGCCCACCGGCGGGACCATGATCGCGCAACTGGCCGACGACACTTTCCTGATCACGGGAAGGAATGTGCGTGTGCGCCTTACGCTGGCTAATCCCGCTACGGGAGAGCAGGCGCAGATTATCGAGGCCCAGGAAGGCAGCTTCGTCGATGGCCGATGGGTTATGCGCCGCCGCTGGAACGGCGACCAGGTGGATTACGGATTTAATTTCGGAAAACAGCCCGTGTGGCTCCGTGTGGAAATGGGAACTTACCGATGAGAATTGCAATCGCCGCGACCGCCAGCATGTTGGCGCTTTCCACTTCGGCTCTGGCAGGCGAAGTGGAGCAGGTCGATCACGGAATGCTGGTGACGACCGATGCGGGTGAGCAGGTTCGCGTGCTCGCTTTCGCCGATGGCAGCTTTCGCGTGACGGTGGCCGAAGAAGTAGACGATGCCGCCGAAAGCCTGATGGTCATCGCCGATGCCGACGGTGATCCGCAGTTCGCTTCATCGGACGGCTGGGCCAGCCTTGTATCAACCGGCGGCACTGCGATGGTGCAAATGTCGGACGGGCGACTGGCGGTTTACGGCAGCGAGGGAGAATTGCTGCTCGACGAGAATGCATCGGCCCGCACCATCACCCCCGTCGAGCTGGAAGGGCAGGAATGGTTCGCCACCCGGGTCCAGTTCAATCGCTCCACGGACGAAGGCTTGTACGGCCTTGGCCAGCACCAGAACCGGCAGATGAACTATAACGGCGAAGACGTGGAGCTGGCCCAGCACAATATGTCGATTGCCGTTCCCTACCTCGTTTCCACCCGCGGTTACGGGCTGCTGTGGGACAATAATTCGATTACCCGGGTCGGGGATCCCGAGCCTTATGAGAAGCTCTCGCTCGATTGGCAGGCTGATTACTATCTTGGCGACCGAATGGTTATCTCGCGAGCCGAGGATACAATTGATTATCAATATATTCGCGACCAATCCCGCTGGCCAGCCGAAGCTACCGCCGCAGTGGAAGCAGCCACCACGGGCCAGAATACGGCGGGCAATTCGGTGGAAGAGCAGCGCGTCGTTTGGACCGGCACGTTCACACCTGAAATCAGCGGCACGCACAAATTCCGGCTCTATTCCTCCAGCTATGTCAGCGTGTCGGCCGATGGCGAAGAAGTGCTGTCACGCTGGCGGCAGAACTGGAATCCCTGGTACCACAATTTCGAACTCGGCCTCCAAGCTGGCGAACCAGTCACGCTGCAGATCGACTGGGAACCCAACCAGGGCTACATCGCACTCGAGCATGCGGACCCTCTGCCAGACGCCGACCGCCACTCGGTCAGCTTCGCGAGCGAAGCGGGAAAGGCCATCGACTATTATGTCGTTCCCGCCCCCACGATGGACGATGCGATCGCAGGGTACCGCCGACTGACCGGCAACGCACCGATGATGCCCAAATGGGCGTTCGGCTTCTGGCAGTCACGCCAGCGCTACAATACGCAGGCTGAATTGCTGGATGTCGTGAGCGCTTATCGCGATGCCGAGATACCGATCGATAACATCGTGCAGGACTGGTTCTACTGGCCTGAAGACAGCTGGGGTTGCCATTGCTTCGATCTCGCCCGCTTCCCAGATCCCGCGGGCATGGTGCGCGAGGTGCACGACCAGGGTGCACGGATCATGATTTCGGTCTGGCCGAAGTTCTATCCCAGCACCGCGCACGCCAAGGAGCTGGCAGCGGGCGGGTACCTCTATGAACGGCCGCTCGAGGCGGGTCAGCTCGATTGGGTGGGTCAAGGCTATCCCAACACCTTCTACGATCCCTACGCACAGGAAGCGCGCGAGATTTACTGGCGGCAGATGCGCGAAACATTGATACCGATGGGCTTCGATGCGTGGTGGATGGATGCAACAGAACCGGACTGGCATTCCAATCTCTCCGTCGAGGAACGCAAGTATCAGATGACCAGCCCCGCCACCGGCGTACCGGGCGCGGCGATCTTCAATTCCTATCCCCTCCCCCATGCCGAAGGTGTGGCGAATGGATTGCGTGAGGCGCAGCCGGATAAGCGTCCCTTCATTCTCACCCGCAGCGGTTTCGGCGGAGTGCAGCGCGCGTCGGCTGCACTGTGGTCGGGTGACGTGGCAGCCCGGTGGGACGACCTGCGCGACCAGATCAGCGCCGGCCTCAACCTTAGCCTCGCAGGTGTGCCGCATTGGACACATGATATCGGCGGTTTCTCACTGGAAAATCGCTACAGCCAGGAAGACCCCGAACACCTTCCGGAGTGGCGCGAGTTGTATACGCGCTGGTTTCAGTTCGGCGCCTTCAGCCCGCTGTTTCGCAGTCATGGCGAATATCCGCAGCGCGAGACCCCTGTCATTGCGGCGCAGGATCCTGCGATGATGGAAAGCCTCACATACTATCACCGGCTGCGCTACGCGCTCATGCCCTATATCTATACCGTCGCCGCGAGCACGCATTACGACGACGCGACGATGATGCGGCCGCTGGTCATGGATTTCGAGAGCGATCGCGCGACTTGGGAAATCGACGACCAGTACCTGTTTGGTCCCGCACTGCTGGTGGCACCCGTCACCCAATTCGAAGCGCGCGAGCGCGAAGTCTATCTTCCTGCCGGAGCAGATTGGATCGATGCGAACACTGGCCAGCGCCTGACCGGAGGGCAAACGATAACCGCTGCCGCCCCGCGTGAGCGCATGCCTCTCTACGTTCGCGCTGGATCCATCGTGCCCAGCGGCCCAGTCGTTCAATCGACGGCGCAGGATACGGGAGGCGACCTTACTGTGCACGTCTTCTCAGGAGCCGACGGCACCTTCACACTCTACGAAGATGAAGGAACCGACATGGGCTATAAAGATAGCGAATTCACCCACATCCCAATGGCTTGGAGCGAGGCTAAGCAAACTCTGACCATTGGTCAGCGAACAGGTAGCTATCCCGGGATGCACACCCGGCGCCAGATAGGCGTGATTATGCACAATGGCAGTGGGGATGTGGCAGTATTCTCTAAGGAACCGACTAGGACGATCATCTACGATGGTGATGCCGTAGAACTATCCTTTCGTTAGCGGATACCCTTATGACATTGCTTCTTTCATTCGACGCCTCGGTGGTGACACCGTCGCAACGCCCGTTCAAGCACGGTATCAGAGGCTTGCAACCCTATACTCATTGACGATTTGTTCGATTAGTCCAGATAAGCCTTCCGATTGAGAAGACCCGAGGCTTTAAGGAGCGCAGCCTGCGCAATCAGAACATCACTACGCGCGCGAGCCAAAGCGAGTTGGGCAGAGCGATAGCTCTGTTCGGAAAGAAGAATATCGAGCGTCGAGCGAAGTCCGTATTCATATTCCGCCCGCACCCCATCGAGCGTCAATTTTGCGGCAATCAGTCCTTCCTCGTTTGCCCGTTCGCGTCGCGTCGCAGCCTGTAGGTCCGCCCAGGCAGTGTCGACTGAGCGGATCGTTTCGCGCGCTACGGCGAGGACGGCATAGCGATCCGCCCTAAAGGTCGCTTCGGCTTCGCGTACTTGAGAGGCTACCAGGCCACCACTCACCAACGGAATCCGCAGGGTAATCCCGACCGAGGCAATGTTGTTGTAGCCTCTAAGGTCACCACTCGTTTCACGCACTGCACCGCCATAAGCTCCTGAGAGTCCTACGCTCGGCGAGCCCTCGGCGCGGGCGCGGTCGATCCGCGCTGCAGAAGCTTCGGCAATCCTAAGTCGCTCCAGCAGGCGGGGATTAGCGATCTCGGCATACGCACGCGCGGCTGAGAGATCAGCCGGAAGCAGAGACGGAAGGGGGGTAACGTTGTCCAGCATCTCTGGATCCCGGCCTACCACTGCCAAATAGGTTGCCCTTGCACTCGCCGATCCAGCCTCTGCATCGGCAAGGTTGGCGATGACGCTCGAACGCTGCGCTTCGAGTTGCGCGACATCGGTCCGGGTGGCCTCGCCAAGATCAAAGCGAGACTGCGCCTCGCCCACCTGCTGGTCGAGCCGCTCGATCCCGATACGCGCAACCTCGACCGCTTCCTGTGCAAACAGGAGATCCGCATAAGCCGTCACTACCCGCTGCAGCATAGCTGCTTCGCTGTCACGCAGGTCTTTCTCCTGCCGCAACATCGGCCGATGCTGCACGAACGGAAGAGGAAACGCGCCCTCCGGTCCAGATCGGCAAGTCGGCGTGTAAATTCGCGCTGCCGGAGATTTCCCCACCGGCATCGTCATAGCCGCTATCGGCCGTTGCAAAGAGCGCCGGCCGCCCTTCGGCTCGAGCCTGCTCCGGCGCTTCCTTCAGCGCCTCCTGCCGCGCCTGCGCCTCTGCCAGCGTAGGATTGGTGGCATAAGCTGATGCAATCGCTTCCCGAAGCGTGTCTGCGTAGGCAGGCGCCGAGAACGCTAGCGCCCAACAGGCAAGCGCGGCACCCTTCATCGACAGGCCTTTAATCATGACGCAAGGCCCATGCAGCTGTTGTCCGACTTGCGCGCAAGGACTGACCGAGCACTGTCGAAACGGCGATGGCAATAGCAACCATACTGGCACCAATGAAAAATACAGGGGAAAGCGCGATCCGGTCGTTAAAGCCTGCAAGCCATGTGCGCATGGCCAAATAGGCCAGCGGCCATGCGATCAAGTTGGCAATCAGCACGGGCCGCATGAACTGGCCTACGAGCAGCTTGACGATATCGGTCGATGAAGCGCCGAGCGACTTGCGAATGCCGATCTCCTTCACCCGCCGCGCGGTGTTGAAAGAGGCGAGGCCCCACAGGCCAACAATGCCGATCAAGACAGCTAAGCCGGCGCCAAGAGCGAACAGGCGGGTGGCACGTTCGTCATCCTCATAGAATTGCGTTAGGCGTTCGTCTGCCGTTTCCGCGCCGAAGGGAACTTGCGGCACAAGCCCATGCCAGATCGTTTCCAGCCTATCGCGCAATTCGCGCGGATCGCCGGTGAAGCGTATCGAGGCGACATTGTTACCTGTACGTGTCGGGTCCGAATAGTAGTAGTAATAGGTGGGCGACACAGGCTCCCGCGGACCAAAGAAATTAAGGCCCCCGATCACGCCCACGATAGTGCGTGGGCGCTCGCCGCCCACGGTTTTGCCGACAGCCTCGCGCGGATCGGCGAAGCCGAGCGCGCTTACTGCCTGCACGTTGATGAGCACATTGCTACCCTTCGCTTGATCGCGATTGCTGCTGTCGTCGGCAGCCCGTTGGTCGAAGAGTCGGCCTGCGATAAGCCGGGGGCGATAAACGTCGAGGAAACCTGGGCCGAGTACTTCCCACATCAGCGATGGACCCTCGCCAGGGACTCCCGGTACGTTCACGTTGTCTGCGTTTCGGCTTCCACTACCCCCTACGACGGTATTCGCTATCCCGATGCTCCGCACTTGGGGCAGCGCGCGGACCTGCTCTACGAAGGCGCGTTGCTGGCTAGGTTCAACTAGGCTGTCGCGCAGCGACGTAACGGTCATTAAGCCGTCCCGCTGGAAACCGATATCAGCAGTTCGGGCGTGCTGCGTCTGCGCCACCAAGACACCGGTCGCAATGAGAAACGCGATGGCGAGGCCGAACTGTAGCACGACCAGCGCTTCACGCACACGCGTCCCGGCGCGACCGCCGCCGGGTGAGCGGGATGAGGCGAGGACCGCTGCCGGGCGATAACGCGACAAGACCAGTGCGGGGTAGATGCCGGCGAAGAAACCCGCGGCAACCGTGAGGATGACAAGCGCGGGAATGACTTCGGAATAGGGTATGAAGAGCGACAATCCGCCCGCCGCGTTGATAAGCGGTAGGCCGAGCTCGGCAAGGATCAAGCCTAGCAAGGCCGCGATCGCCACGGTCAGCATCGCCTCCGCCAGGAACTGCCGCATCACGGCGCGGCGATCAGCCCCTAACACCTTGCGCATGGCGACCTCACGTGCGCGCAGCGCAGCGCGCGCGGTAGCCAGATTGACGTAGTTGATGAGAGCGATCAGAAGTGCGAAGGTGCCAACGAGACTTAAGGTCACCAGCGTCATCTTGGCGCTCGATGCCGAATTGCCCTGGGGTTCGAGATGATTATCGGCCAAGGGCAACAGGCTCAGGCCCGCTACGTCTGACGCATTCTCGCCGAGGTCGGCGCGCCCCCGCTGATCGACAAAGGCGGGCATCTCCGCATCGTATCTTGCGGCATCGGCAGGATCGGAGACACGCAGATAGGTTTGCAGACTGGTGCTGCCCCAGTGATACCAGTTCGAATTGATATCCGCGATGTTGGCCGGCAGGGGGAGGAGGATGGCTAGCTTGAAATCGGTATTGTCGGGCAGATCCTTGAAAACGCCGGCTACGCGGTAGGGCTTAGGCTCCCACAGCGAAACGATCATGGTCTGGCCGATCGGATCGCTCTGTCCGAAATAGCGTTTGGCCGCACTCTCGCTGATCACCGTGGAGTCCGGTTCTTCCAATGCCTCAGCACCTTCTCCCGCCACAATCGGGAGCTCGAACACATCGAAGAATGATTTGTCGACCATGGCGACATCATCGATGATCGCAGCATTGCCGAGCTGCACGATCCCGCCGCCTTCACCGCCCATTATCCGGGTCCCGACGAGCTCGGGGAAGTCCTCTTGCAGCTGATCGAGCAGTCCGCCCATGGTCTCGGTGTAGCGACCCGCAAACGGGCTCGATTGGTCCTTCCATTCGGACTGGATGGCGTAGACCTCATCGTAGTGGGGAAGCCACGTTTCGTAACTCGTCTCGAAGCGGACGTAGAGGCCGAGCACAATAAAGACGGCGATACCTAACGCCAGCCCGCCAATATTGAGCGCGGCGTAGAGCTTATGCCGGGTGAGCGAGCGATAGAGCGACAAGAGGGCGAAACGGTTCATCCGTATGTCCTCCTCAAATCGCGCGCATGGCGCTGGCGACAATGCGACCATCGAGCATGTCGATCCGGCGCTTCGCCATGTCGGCGTGGCTGGGCGAGTGGGTCACCATCACGATGGTCGCGCCACTTTCGTTGAGCGCGGTGAGGATGTCCATCACTTGCTCGCCATTTGCGCTATCGAGATTGCCGGTTGGTTCATCTGCGAGAATCAATTTGGGCTGGCCCACAATTGCACGGGCGATGGCCGCTCGCTGCTGCTGGCCCCCGGAAAGCTGGTGCGGAAAATGCCGTGCACGATGGGCTATGCCGACCGTATCCATAGCAGATGCAACCCTATCCGCCTTGTTGCCCGAAACATCCTTGCGATAGGCGAGACCCAGCGCGATGTTCTCCTGAATGGTCAACTCATCGATAAGATTGAAACTCTGAAACACGAAGCCCAGCTGCGCCGCGCGAAACTTGGCCAGCTTCTTTTCGGCAAGCGTGGCGAGATCGATATTGCCGAACCAGTAATTACCTGATGTCGGCCGATCGATCGTTCCTAGCGTGTTTAACAGGGTAGACTTACCGCAACCCGATGGTCCCATGATGGCGAGAAAATCGCCTTCGGCCACATTGAGGTTCACATCGACCAACGCCGTCGTTTCGACCTCGTCGGAAATGTAACGGCGTTCGATATTGTCGAGCTTGATCACGAAGTTTACCCCTCTTTTCAGCGAATGTTGATTGTATCGCCCTGCACCCTCGCAAGGTTGCTGATGACGATGCGCTGCCCTGGCTCGAGGCCAGACAGGATTTCGACTTGGCGCGGATTGCGGCGCCCGATTTCTACACTTGCACGATGCGCTACGTCGCCATCTGGACCGATAACGAAAACCGACGATCCGCCATCGGTAAGCCATCCTCCGACAGGCGCGATCACTGCAGAAGTTGCGGCTCCCAGCGCGATCCGCACGTCGAGAGTCTGCCCGCGATTGAGATATCGTTTTGGTGATGTGTTGAAAGTCAGTTCGATGCCGAACCGTCCTTCACCGACCGTCGGCAGAACCTTCGACACGGTCAACCTCGCGCCTGACGAGGTGCGGGCCTTCTGCCCCACCTCGACCCGACCGAGATAAAATTCGTCTACTTGCGCCTCCAGCTTCCACGCGCCTTCGCTATCTACCTGCCCGGCCGGATCTCCAGGGGCGAGCGTTTGTCCCGGTTGGAGTGGAAAGTTGGTGAGACGGCCCGCCGTCGGTGCCCGGATTGTCAGCGCAGCGAGGCTGCCGCGCACCGCGGCGAGATTGCTCCGCAATCGTGTCTTGGTCGCGTCGAGCATCTGACCCTGTGTCGCGGTGATCCCGGCTTCGACGGCGCTGCCATGGCGCAACTGCGAGAGGCGCCGGGTCTGGTAGTCGACTTCTTCCTGGTAACTCTTTACTCCAGCGTCGGAAACGAAGCCCTTCTCATGCAATTGCTTGCGAATATCGAGATCGCGGCGCGCGCGGACCAAGTCGTATTCGGCGGCGGCCACCTGGCTCGCGCGCTCAACCTGCGAACGCTGGATGCCTAGGTTTTCGGCCGCAACACCACCGAGCTGGCTGGCGATCTGCGCTTCCTGGCTGAGCACGGTGAGTTCGAGATCAGGATTTGCCAGCTTGGCGAGCGCTTGCCCCTTGGTAACCAGCGTGCCGTCCTGCACGTACAATTCTTCGACTTGCCCTCCACTCATCACGCCGACCAAGGTGGTTGTTGCGGGAACGACGCTGGCACGCACGGGAAGGTAATCGGCGAAAGCGGCGCGGATGACTTTGCCAGTCTGAAGATTGTCCGCATCGACGTCGGTCGATCCGCTGGCGGGAATCGTGCGCCATCCGGCAACCGCGATCGCCCCAACTGCTATGGCAATCAGCAAACGTTTGTCGCGCCACAACGGGACTTTCGGTTTCTCGACCTTTCGGTCCATCGCGGCACCGCGTGCGGGCGAAGACAAACTGCTGGACTGTTCGGCTCTGTGCGTCATCATGTACTCAGTATCGCCGAACAGGATCAAAAGACCTAAGTATCTATGATCACTAGTAATCCCCGAAGTGTTTCTGCATTTAACCGTCCATTGCCGGACACTGTGTCCGCAAATGGACAGCAGAGCGAAGCGTCAAGCAAAAAGTTCGGCTTGGCGATTCTCCTGATCGATGATCGACCTGAGGTCGCCAGCGCGATGGAGATCGCTTTCCGCATGGCAGGACACAGTCTGACTGTGGCGCACGAACCGGAGGACGCATTCTCTAAACTCGCCCGAACGCAGTTCGATGGTATAGTCCTCGATCTCAATTTTACCCCCGGCAAGAGCGACGGCAAAGAGGGGCTTGCCTGCCTCCACCGGATCGTGTCGGATGACCCTGGGGCCTGCGTTGTGGTGTTGACTGCGCATGGTGGCGTTCGCATGGCAGTGAAAGCTATGCAGTCGGGCGCGCGAGATTTTGCGGTCAAGCCTTGGAACAACGCCGACCTGATTAGCAAGGTTGAAGCTGCGATGGGTCGCCAACCGCTCGCAGCGAGCGCAAGCACACAGGTTACCAACCGCAGCATCGCACCGGCCCGCATTCTTGGCGAGAGCCCACGCATCGAGGAATTACGCCGACTGATACGTCGGGTCGGTCCAACAATGGCCGGGGTCGCGATCACTGGGCCGTCGGGGGCGGGGAGAAAGCTGGCGGCAATGGCCGTCCATGCAGCCTCTGCCGATGCCAACAGAAAGCCGCTGCAGATCGATCTGCGCGAAGAGGGCGCACTTGAAGGAATTGAGGATGCAGAGGGGAGCGTGATTCTGCGCTATCCCGAGCGTCTCGACGAGCTCGCGCAGGACCGGCTCGCCATGCAATTCTCCGATAATGTCCGGCCTATCACGATCTCCGACCGGCTCGAAGCGCTATACCCTGCGCTCCGCAGGCGGCTCGGTACAGTCGAGATTGCCGTACCCGCTCTTACAGAGCGCCGAGCGGATATTCCGATCCTTGCGCGCCATTTCGTTTCCGATGCAGCGGCTCGCTTTGGGCGCACCTCATCGCGCCTGACCGAAGCGGCCGAAGCTGCCCTGCGCGAAGCCGACTGGCCGGACCACGTTCGCGGCTTGGCGGCCGAGATTGAGCGTGCTGTTTTGCTGACCGATGATGAGACGATCGATACCAGCTCCCTGTCCATCGCCCAACCACTTGCAGCCGACCGCCCCACTGAACAGGATACTCCCAGCTTCGATCTCAACCGCACCGAAAAGGCGATGATCGTAGCCGCACTGGCTGAGCATCATCACAACGTCAGTCATGCGGCGAAGGCTCTGGGGCTTAGCCGAGGCGCGCTTTATCGGCGGATGGAGCGCCACGGGCTATGATGCTGTACCATCGGCGAGGATGGCGCGCGGTCGGGCTTGGCATCGGCCTATTCGCCTGCGCATCCGTCGCGGTCTTCGCGTGGGGCACCGGACGCTGGGGCCTGTTAACCGGTGCAGGACTCGCAGGTATATGGGCACTTGCACTCGCGTGGTGGAATGCCGCGTTGGCCCCATCTCTCAAGCCGGAAGGAGAGAGCGAAACGGAGGATAACGAAGTTGCGGTCCATCGCCTGCTGCTCGATGCTGCGCCGATCCCGCTGTTGGCGATCGATCGTGATACGGCACGGGTACTCAACCGCTCTGCACGCGCAACTTTCGGAGCCGACGGCCGCATTGTCCCGGTGCCTCCTCCCCTCCTCGATCCTGCGACTACGACGCTCCGCCATGAGGGGCGGCTTTGGCGAATCGACCGGGTGGAAACTTCATCTGGCGTGACAGTTGCCGCGCTGATCGATGTCGAGCGCGAGGAACTGGCTGCAGAGGCGCGTGCCAGTTCGGATTTGATTGAGGTACTTGGACATGAATTGCTCAACGGTCTCTCACCAATCGTTTCACTGGCAGAGAGTGCGCAAACGGCGGCGGCGCAGGAACCGGTGGATACTGCGTTGCTGGTCGAAATCTTGGGCCCCCTTGCGCGCCGCGCTGAAGGCTTGCAGCGCTTCGCAAGCGATTACCGGGCGCTCGCCCGACTACCTGAACCAATCCTCGCTCCGACTTCACTCGAACAATTCGCGCATGACCTAGCGCAACTTTTTGCGCGGCGGTGGCCCGCCGCATCTCTCACACTTGAGGTAGGCGACACTGGCGAATGGAGGATGGATCGCGACCAGATGCACCAAGCTGTGTGGGCCCTGTTCAATAATGCTGCCGAAGCGACGATCAAGACCCAGAAGCCTCGCGTCGCTCTGTCAATAGCGCGCAAGAGCAATAAGCTCACAATAACCGTCACCGACGAAGGGGTCGGCATTGCGCCGGAAAGTATAGGCATAATCTTTCGGCCCTTCCACACGACCAAATGCCAAGGCTCCGGAATTGGCCTATCGCTCGCAAGACAAATTGCGCGTGGCCATGGTGGATCGCTGGAACTTACTGGTGTAAATCCCACCACCTTCCAAATAGGCCTCCCGTAAACTCCCTCCATTTCAAGTAGCGCTTTGTAAGTTGGGCCAAATGTCGAAGCAAACCGCTAAACTAGAAACTCAGGGTTCGGTCGACGACCAATTGCTTACGCAAGTTGTGGGCATCTTTGTCGATATTCTGAAAATCAAGAATATGAGAGGTCTGCTACGCCACCTGTTGCGAAAAATTCTCCGCCTTTCCCGCGATTAGCCGCTCCCGCAACTTTGGCTCATAATCCCACGCTATTAAGTGCCCCGCGGCAAGTGTGCCCCGTTCACGCCAGAGACACGCAGCGCGCCGAAACCTATTGCTAGCATTGCCAATATGCCGAGAGAAATTAGCGAGCTTATCGTTAGAGTGCCCGTTGCGCTTCTGGCTTCGTATCGCGGGATTTGCGCGAAGTCGGCGTTGGTGAACGCGCGTTCATCGAACATGTACGGGTAGTAGAAGCTGCGAAGTCTGTCGTGGAAGGCCGCGATGCTGTCCTGATAGGCAAGCTGGCCGCGGATATCGGTATCGGCGAGCCGGTGGAGAACATTCATCGTTCCAACGCCGGGTAAGACGAAGCCGAGCGCGCCCGTCAGGTCTTCGCGCCGTGCAAGACTGGCGCGATAAGCGGCGACGTCAGCAGCAACCGCTTCGTCACCGACCTGATGCATCGCGTAGTACCATTTCCAGTGAAAGCGACCTTCAAATTCCTCTTTGCCGCGCCATTCGGGATGGTTGACGAAGAATTGTTCGAACGTTTCATCTTTGGGAATATCCCAGCCTTTGTGAACGACCTCGCGCTGTGCTAGAGTGAGGTCAATTCCTTTGGCGGCCGGTACCGTGCGCGCAATAGCGGCGTTGGCTAGGGTCGGTATGACAAGCGTGAGTACAATCCAGCACCCGATCATTGCCGCCGCTGCAGTGGCGGACGTACGCAGGGTTGCTCCGATTAGCATCGCCAGACCGAACCAGAACGCGCAATAGAGCGCGGCTGTCAGAAGCATGGCTGCGATGCCCGAAGCAGGCGCGGCCATGATCACCCCACCGACAATCAGAGGCAAGCCGAGCGCGGCGAGCACCGCGCCATAACGCAGACTCACCCGGCGACGCCACAGCCCGCCCTTTGGCAGGGAAAGCAGCAACCGTAGCCGCCCGTTCTCGCGTTCGCCGGTTACCAGATCATGACCGAGGGCGATCACGACCAGCGGCAGGAGATAGATGAGTACGAACGCCCAATCGAATACGCCCGGAAGCGCCAGTTCGGGATTGTACGTTTCTGAATCATAGAGCTGCGCTTGCAGCCCAAGCGCGCGTACTCGCAAAACATAAGGCTGTAGATCGCGCTGACCGATTGCTGCGAAAGATAGCGGCGGCGGCGGGTCCTGCGTCAGCATGAAGCCGTAATAGGCGTTGTAGCCCGCATCCCCTTCGGGGCCGGCATTCGCCTGTTCGACCGCAGCTAGATCGCGAACCTGCTCGCGCTCTACCCGGTCGATAGTGTCGCGCTGGTGCTCGATTTCGGAAATCCCGGCCCATACCGCTGCACTTGCCAGCACCAACAGCAATAGCAGTGCGGTAAGATTGCGGCCGGACCGCAACAGCAGCCGCGTTTCGGCTAGCAGGGGCGACTGGTCCTTCACGAAAGAGGTATGCACATATGCCAGCTCGTTGGTGAGGTTGGACCCCCGAGCGTAGAGTTCAAGATTGGCGCCTTCACCCATGTCGATACGGTAGGCGATGGTAGCATTGACCATGTTGTAGCCGTCGGTCGGCGTTTCGTAGGCGGCAACCTCGTCCTGCTCGAACGTGCGGTAGTAATCCACATCTGCGGAAAGCGGTCCCGCAACATATTCATAACGCGCGCCGAGGCGGCCAGGCGGGATCCGCGGCAGGTTGTCATCGTCATCGGTCAGATTGGTCGCGACATAATCGCTGAACACAATGATACGCGAACCGGGGTCCAGCTGATAGCTTACATGTCCATCCAGCCCGTAAAACTCGGCATCGGCGGTCGTGTAGAGCAAAAAGTCGTGACGCTGGCCGGTAGTGAATTCTGTTTCGAGCAGATGCGCGAAGATGTAATTATCGACATCCTGATAGAAAGCTCCGACCTCGAATTCCAGAGGCCCGCCCGCCTTGCGGAAGGTCAGATTCACAGCTCGCACCCGCTCAAGGACGTCGTCTTCGTAGTCGAACAACTCTTCCGGGAGGTAGAACGATACGAATTCGGTCGCCAGCAGGCCGACCTCGTAGCTATTGGTGGCAAGGCTGCTGCCATCGGCGAATAGTTCGCGCACATTGGGCGCACGTTCGGTGTGCGCGAGCGACAGCGCTATCGAATATGCGTCGGTGACATTCAAGGTCGCGCCGATCGAGGCGGAGAATGGATCGTGCTTCCTGTCGGGGTTTGCATCAATGAATGATTCCCGCCGCTGCTGCTCGACATCCTCGCGCCAGTCGTCGCCATAGGTATCGATGTAATAGCCCCAGTACTCTTCCTCCAGATTGATATAGAAGTCGCCGGGAATGGGCGTCGCGATCGTGCGCCAGTCCTTTCGTGCTGCAATCTCGATGTCGACAGGGCCGAAACTGCGACGCTCGCTCAGAAAGACGCCGGTGCTCTCGGTCAAATAGTTCTGGATGCCATCGAAACCGAACGACTGGCTTGGCGGCACATGCAAGTCGATCAGGTTTAATCCGCTGAACGTACCATCAGTGTACTGCACGCCGAGAGTGCCGGTGAAGCCGAACAGAGGCTTGTGGGTCAGCTCGATCCGGCCATCCCACACCTCGTTGGTGTAGCGGCTGTAGAGGATCGGTCCGTCGACCTCATCGTGCTGGTAGTCGGTATAGGACCCCCTGAGCCGAACGTGGGAGAATCCGGGCAGCAAGTCAGCGAAATCGCCGCGCACGTCGACGCGCTCGCTGCGCAAATCGATCAGCGCTGTGTCGCTATCCGGATTGGTCAGCGGGTTCCCATAGTTGCCATGACCGATGCAGTGCAGGTCGATCCGGCCCGGTGCAGGAAAAGGATAACCGTGCAGATGACACACGCCATTGGCATGACTGTGGCCGGGCAGGCCGTATTCGGCATCTTGCCGCGTATAGGCGGCACCAATATAGCCCTTGTCGATCACCAGCGACGCGCCGAAGGCATAAGTCGAGCTTTCGGCGAAAGAATCGCGCAGGGTGTCGGTTCCAAATTCCTCGGGCACGCCGTAATCCTCGTGGAAACTGCGCGAACCTTCGGCATGCAGCGCGATCGGCCCTACAGCGCCGGTAACCCGCCCCGCGGTGGTCATTTCCTGATCCGACGTCCCGTATCGTATCTCGGCCGCTCCATCGATACCGCTGACAGGAAGCGTCTTTGGAACCTTGCTATCGATGAGATTGACCGCACCGTTCACCGCACTGCCGCCATAGCGAATTGCAGCCGGCCCCCGCTGGACCTCAATTGCGTCGAGCAGCAGCGGATCGGTTACGATCGCATGATCGGGAGAAACCGAGGCTGCATCGAACACATTGGCGCCGTCCGAAAGGATCTCGATCCGTGGCAGCGTCTGCCCCCGGATCACCGGACGTGATGCACCCGCTCCGAAATTGTCCATATGGACCCCCGGCAGACCTTCCAGCGTCTCGCCTAGCGTCCCGCGCCGACGATGAGCAAGGTCATCGCCGCTCAGAACGGTCACCGGAAGAGGCGAAGCCATCTCCTGACCGCCAAGCGACTGGCCCGTTACGATAATCGTCTTGCCGTCTGTTTGCTTTTTTTCTTCTTCGGACGCCTCAGAGGCCTGAGCCGAGGCATGGGCCGGCAAAAAAGCCAAAACAGACACGAAAACATAAAGGCAGGCTTTCGCCTGCCGAGAATTAGCAACCATTAATAATAACTCCAACGTCCGACTGGGCCATTATTGATGTAATGTTATACCGTCAATTATTAACTTAAGGTGCTCTCCTTGCTGGCCGAGCCTCGAAGCGCTCTTGAGATTTGGACTTATGAGATTTCTTCGGGCAATGGCCTTCCTCAAAGAGCGGAACGGCAGATACCCACCCCAAATCGGACATCAGCGGTGCTGATTACCCGAGCAAAGCTGTCGGTCCGCTTTCAGGTATTCGCGATAAGAGCCCGAATGACTGGATTGAGGGCGCAAAGCTGTCGTACGCCCTCCGTCACCCTGGAAATTTTCGACTAGGCATTACGCGAATCTGCGAAAAGGTCACATCAAGGTTGCGATTGGGTCACGGTAAGGTTGTCCCAACAATCATTGAACGGAAATGGCGCGCCCGGCAGGACTCGAACCTGCTGCCTCAAGATTAGAAGTCTCGCGCTCTATCCAGATGAGCTACGGGCGCGCTGTTCGATCGCCATAACGTGGCTTTCGCCATGCGCCAATCGGCGATATTCGCTTAGGTATGGAAAATCGAGTGATCATGCCCCGCCAGGGACGGACGTCTTTCCGTTTCTATGATTTGGTCATGGCGGCCTTCGTCACCATTCTCCTGCTTTCCAATTTAATCGGCGCGTCCAAGCCAAGCTACATCGATGTACCCGGCTTCGGCCATTGGTCTTTCGGGGCCGGCGTGCTGTTCTTTCCGATCAGCTATATCATTGGCGACGTGCTCACCGAGGTTTACGGCTATGCCCGCGCCCGACGCGTCATCTGGACTGGATTTGCTGCCCTTCTGTTCATGGCCTTCATGGCTTGGATCGTTGTCCTGCTTCCCCCGTCGGAAGGCTGGCCGGGGCAGGATGCCTATGAATTCGTGTTTGGAAACAGCTGGCGCATAGTCCTAGCATCGATGGTCGCGTTCTGGGTTGGCGAATTTGCCAACAGTTTCGTGCTCGCCAAGATGAAAATATGGACTTCAGGGAAGCATCTATGGATGCGGACAATCGGATCGACCGTCGTCGGACAAGGTTTGGACAGCCTGATTTTTTATCCGCTTGCTTTTTGGGGGCTGGCAGGCTGGCCTGTGGAACTTTTGTGGCAGGTCATCCTATCGCAATGGCTCATCAAAACACTATGGGAAGCGCTTCTCACACCTGTGACTTATTTGGTAGTGGGTAAACTTAAGCGAGCTGAGCAGGTCGAGATTTTCGACGACAACGTCGATTTCTCTCCCTTCGCGTCGCAATGACCGCAGATCGAGAGGCCTCAGAAACCTTGGTTCAGGAGTTCGGCGCTTTCGGCAATATGCGCGATACCCCGTTTGCCATTCGCATCCCGGCTTAACTGCACCACAACATCAATCACACTCGCGGCATAAGCGATTGTATCCGAACGTGTGAGCCCGATTCCGGTCTGCATGACCATGAGAGACAGCTGTTCGAGCGCGCCGCGCAGAGAATTGGCATGGATAGTCGAGAAGCTGCCAGGGTGCCCTGTATTGATTGCTCGCAAAAAGCTTACGCTTTCTGCTCCGCGCAATTCGCCGAGCACGATCCGGTCGGGCCTAAGGCGCAGGGCAGCCTGAAGCAGCTCGTTAGCCGTGACCTTGGCCTCGCCGAGCTCTCCCTTGACGGCGACGAGACCCACACCGTTCTCGCCGGGCAGCTTCAGTTCTGGGGTGTCTTCGACCAGCACCACACGTTCACGCTTGGGTATCTCTCCGAGCATGGCGTTAAGGAAAGTTGTTTTGCCGGTGCTCGTTCCGCCCGAGACAAGAATGGTGCGCCGCTGCCTGATGGCCTCTCGCAGGAATACTACCGGATGAGCTTGGGGATCGGGCATTTCGCCGGGGCTTGGCGGGCTGAGCGGCCCGGTATCATAGGCATCGAGAGGCAAATCGAGCTGGCGATGACGGCGAATTGCCATTGCCCAGTGCTTACGGGCGGCTGGAGGGCCACAAAATTGGACACGCGCCCCATCTGGCAGCGTTGCGCCCAGCAGTGGGTGTTCGCGATTGATCCCCTGATGGCTCACGCGGGCAACTTGCTCGGCCAACCTCTGGATGAGACGATCATCGATATCGGGCCGAGGGACTTTCTGCATGCCCCCCGCCGCTGCATCTTCGATCCAGACCTCGCCAGGTCGATTCACCAGTATTTCGGTGACCGTGTCCCGCTCCAGCCATTCGGCAAACGGTTTGAGATACGCATCCAGATAGACACTTCGCTCACCATGCAGGTCTACATTCGGCGCATCTTCGTCCGGGAAATCATCCGGATGGAAAGGATGGATATCGGCGCTCATGCCGAGATCAGCTCACTCTGCTAAAATCGAGATCGCGAGCGGTGAAGATGCGGATCGGTTCACCTTGCCGGACACGAACGGTTGGGCCGCGTTTTCCGTCCTGTTCGGCCGCCGAAGCGGCAGCCGAGGAGCTTGCGCCGCCGAGCACAACTCCGCCTGCCCCCCCCGTGGCCAGCGAACCGAGACCGCCGACCACAGACAGCAACATTGCCGAACCGAAGCGCTTGAAGAAACCGCCTCCGGTAACCTTTCCTTCGAGACCGGTAGTGCCGTCGAACCCGATGGCTGGTGAGGCGAGATTGACTGATGCGCCATCCGGACGGATCAACCGCGTCCAGATGACATACGCGCGCTTCTGGCCGTTCTGCATACCCGACTGGTACTGACCGATCAGACGGCTCGAGCGCGGCACTAGCGTCTTCGTGCCATCGAAGCTCCGGACATCTTGGCTCACCACGGCACGAACATACCCTGGTACGTTGGTATCGATGGCCGTCTCGAGAATTGCAGGAATAAGTGTGCCCTGTGTCACCGTGGTGGAAGGATTGGTCATGGCTTTTGCCTGCGCCGGAGCGCCGCCCACACCGCCAACCCGGCTCGCAAAATCACTTGCCGAGCCGGCAGGAGCTGCGGCTGCGGCACCTTCCGCTGCTTCGACAGGCTGCATCGGTCCAACCGCTGCGTTGTTAGCTCCCGCATCGAAAACCACGGTCGGGCTGTTATAGGGATTACCCATCGGCTGGGTCTGCGGCTGAGGCGGTGCGGCATAAACGGGTGAAGGCGCCGGATCTCGCATGGCTGTTTGTTGAGCCGCCGTCGGAGGGTCGACCTTTACCGGAGGAGGGGCGACGGCTTGGACCGGTGGTGGTGCGACCGTTTGCTGCTGCCCGCCGACGCCTGCCTGATCAGGCAGGCGAGCTGAATTCATACTCCACAGCGTAATCGCCCCAAGACCAGCAACTATGGCAATGCCAGCCACCATGCCCATGGCATCGCTCTTTCCGCCTGGCCGTGCAACGGCGGGAAATGCATTACGCTGGGCTAGGTCGATGATCTCTGCATCGCTGCCGTCACGCGGATCGGTATCGTTTGCGACAGTGGTCGATTGCGGGATGCGGTTAGCTAGGCGCATTGTCAGTTACCCCTCTGAGCAAAATTGCTGCCTGTGTTCTGCGACGCGGAGGCGCGTTCCGGTCCGGCATTGACCAGCATGGCACTCTCCTCTCCGGACCGAAGTACGATGGTACGCGGAACACCGTCGATAACAATGGTGTCACCGCGTACGGTATAATTGACGGGACCTTCGTCACCCTTTGAATTTGTGACGAGAATGGCAGGCACGTCGCGTCCGGCAGGCCACGTCAGGAAGGTAGCTTCGCCATCATCGAAGGCCCGATCTGGCAAAAGACCGGGAGCTCCGTCTCCGTTCCAAGCAAAGTTGAGATCAGCAGGATCCACGGACGAGAAAGGATCAGCCGGGGTCTCCGGCTCGGCTGCTTCAGCAAGCTCAGCCTTCCGAGCTTCTTCAGCAGGGTCGACAGGATAATCGAACCGCAGGACATAAACCGGCTTTGCACTCGAGCTGGCAACCAAATCGAACAAATAGGTCCGCTTGCTGGTGACCACCGTCAGATTGGTGGCAGCCCGCGCTTCCAATGGTTTTACAAAGAGAATGTTGGCGCGCTTGTTGGGTGTGACCTGCCATGTTTGCGAGTTGCCGATCGCAACGTTCTCGATTGTCTCATCATCACCGAAAACGATGCTCGCTTGCACGTTCACCCGGCCAGGAAGCGTAAAAACTTGCATTTCATCGTACATGACCTGCTTCAGTCGAGCATCGGCCAGTGCCGGTGTCGCGACCAGCGAGAGAGACAGCGCGGCAAACGCTACGCATTTCATGAGCTTTTCTCCGTAGAACCGAGACTGCGTGGAGGGGCGGCCTTGAAACGGCTGCCGATCCCAGAGGTTCGGCTTGGGCTATTGCCGCCCGCAGTGTCTTTAGCACTTGCTGACGCTGTGGCGTAAACCTTAGTCGTGCGCGGCGAAGAAATACCGCCGCTGTCGTTGGCAGCCGCTCCAGTTGCAACGGCCGACACTTCGATGCGGCGTGCCTGATCGGTTGCGCGTGTCGCAGCCTGCGCCTGAGCGAGAGGTTGATAAGCTACGATCGGGTGTGAGGGCGAAGCGGAAATCGATGCATCGCCTTTTTCCGTGGATGGGACGAGTCCGAACACAGTCCAGCCCGAAACCATTGCGCCCGCAACCTTGAAGACCATAAACATCAGCGCAACATGAACTGCCCCGATCATGAAAAATGCCATACCCGCCTGTGCAGGAACCGTCCCCGGATTTGCCGTCAAAGCCCCAAGCACTGGGACTGAAAGCTCCAGCATTATCGAGCCGCCCAAGACGGCGAAGAGTGGAGCTAGCCCGCACATCACCACCCCTTTAAGCCAGCCGGTGAAAAGGCCGCGGGTGCCGTTGAAAAGCGCCAAAACAACGAACACTGGCCCGAGCGCGACCAAGATACCAAGCGCAATTTTCGTGGTAACCAGAAGACCTACAGTGCCGAGCATGAACAGCATGGCACCCAACCACATCATCCCTTGGGGTGAAAAGGCGGAGAAGTCGCTTTGACTACCGCTGGCTTCCTGGATTGCCAGGAACACCACATCGATTTTCTGGGCAAACACATCGGTGGCTGAGCCCTGCGTGCCGGTAAGGATACCAGCCAGATAATCGGGGGTGCCGATAGCCAGGTTCCAGACCACGCTCTGGTAAGCGACCCAGCTGGTTGCGAACGTCAGGACCAGTCCCAAGGTCATCATTCTGGGGACCAATGCGCGGACCCCGATGTTGGTACGCCCCGTTAGAAGCAGAAAACCGAAGATGGCGATGTAGAGCGTAAGGACAATCGTCAGCGTAGTGCCCAGCGCGCCGCCCGGCGCGAAAAGCTTGCCGAAGGCCTGCGCGCTTGCTTCACCCGCAACGCAGTCCACACCGCGCAGGGCGGCTGCGACACCATTGCCAACCTCTTGGGCTGCTTGCTGACAGGCCTGGCTGGTCATTCTGCGGCCAGCCCGACTTGAATTTCCTCACCGCGCGCATCGTCGCGACCGCCCGGCCAGGCTGTACCTGTAAGCGCCGGATACCAATCCGCAGGCGCGTCCCCCATAGCATGGCGCAGCAAATCGAGACGGCGAACCGAACTTTCGCGCCCGGACAGCAGTGTGAGAACTTCAGGCGCGCCGGAGAGGTCGAGCCGCACCACCACACTCGCATCGGGCTGGCGCACGAGAAAGCATCGACTATGCGCAGGTAGTGTTCGGATCAGCGCCAGTTCGTGGCTGGTCAGACCGAACCCGTCACAATAATCTTCCGGCCTTGCGCGACTGTTAGGCATGAAAACCATGGTGGCAGTCTGTTCGACCAATGCGGTGGAAATTCGGCTTTCCAGTGCATCGCGTGCCGATTGGGTTGCGAAACCAACCAGGGCATTGCGCTTACGAAGCGTTTTCAACCAATCGCGGATACGCGCAGCGAAGATTTCATCGTCCAGCGCTTTCCATCCTTCGTCAATGAGGATCATCGTGGGTTTGCCGTCGAGACGTTCCTCGATCCGATGGAATAGATACATCATCGTCGGCGTGCGCAGCTTCGGGTTCTCAAGCAGCGCAGTCATGTCGAAGCCGAGGACGCGGGAGGTCAGGTCCAGTTGATCGTCTGCATTGTCGAACAACCAGGCATTCTCGCCCTCTCCGATCCACGCGCCAAGCCGGTCGGCAAGGTCGCCTGGCTGCGGCCGGCGAGTGCCCGAAAGCAACTCTTTGAAATGTCGGAGGCGGCGGAGCGATGGATCATTGGCATAGGCGGCATCGACAGCTGCCGCGATGGTCGCTTCCTCTTCTGGTCCCTGGGCCTTCAATAGGACCGAAAGCCAGTCGCGCAGAAAGGCCTTGTTGCTGGCCGTGTCGGGCAGCGCCATCGGATTGAAGCCGGTCGGTTCGCCTGCCCGGATGCTGTCATAGCGGCCTCCGATGCCGCGGACAAAAAGCTCCGCTCCGCGATCTTTGTCGAACAAAATCGTCCGAGGGCTGAATTTCTGAGCTTGAGCCGCGAGGAAGTTCATCACTACCGTCTTACCCGAGCCGGACGGGCCAATGACCGAGAAGTTACCCAGGTCACCATGATGGAAATTGAAGAAGAATGGGGTTGCGCTGGTAGTTTCCAAAAGGGTGACGGCTTTGCCCCAGTGATTTCCCTGCGCTTGTCCTAAAGCAAACCCGTGCAGTGAACCGAAGCTCGCCATGTTGGCTGAGGAAATCAGCGCGCGACGAACAAGATAGCCTTCGTTTCCGGGGAATTGCCCCCAGAACGCCGGCTCGAGATTGGTGTCCTCGCGAACCGCGATTGCACCGGTATCGGCGATAGCGGCGGCGCAGGCCGCGGNCGCGTCATCCAGCCTAGCAAGGCTGCTTTCCTTCACCATTACGTTAAGGTGATGGTCACCGAAACCGACAGCGCCATTCCCAAGGGCGTCCCGTGCCGCCATCATATCGGCACGCTCGGCAGCCGCTTCTTCGTCAGCGCTCTTGAGGCGACGGATCGCAAGATCCATGCGTTCACGGGCAGTCTGTCGTTCAGCGGGAGCATAGCTTTCCGAAACCACCATCTCGAAAGGCAGACGCAGAAGGCCGTCGAGCAGACCGGGGCTTGTCGCTTCAGGATAGTCCTTCAGGCCCAACATCGCACCGAAATCAGGTGATCCCGAACCGCGCATCTCGATTGCATCCAAGCCGAAGCTCACGCGGCGATATGGGAGGAGCATGCCGAGATCCACATCGTCGGACGGCCTGCGAACTGGCCGCATTTCACCGTTATATAGCGCCGAAAGCAATTCCAGCATCTCGGAATTCACATTACCCTGCGGCCCTACATAATCACCCAATACGCTCGCCCCATACGAGGTGAGCGACGCAACCAAGCCTTGCGAAGCCGCGCGCAGGCTACGCAGATCCTTTGGATCGGCTTCTAAGCGTTCCTTGCGACCCTTCGTCTTTTTCGAGATACGCTCGACGAGACCGGCCTTGCCGCGAGCCGGACGGCGTATCAAGGTTATGAACTGGTCGTTGACGAACAGCTGCCCTGATCCAAGACGCTCCTTCCAGCGGGCGTCGATGTGACGACTGATCGGATCTGGGAACTCGGCATCCAATTCGACGGCCACACGGCGCCGAATAACGTGGTGATACATCACGAAGCGCGCATCGAGCGTGCTGCGAAGCATGACCTCCCGAGTGGCAGCGTGGGCATTAAGGGCTTCGCTATCTTCGGTTTCGAACAGCAAGCCTGGAACCTGGATCGCGGTCATCAGGCTGCCGTCGCGCATCAATACCGTATGCTCGTCGACCAAGCGCGAATAGGGCAGTCGATCGCCCGCCCGGGCTTCCTTTTCGCTCCATGCAGCGGGGCCGAGCCATTTGGTCTTACGCGGCATAGGAATTGCACCCCCAGCGCTTGTAGTTCTTGACCCGCGGGCACTTCGAAACCTTGGTCATCCAGAGGTCGAAAATGCGCGGCTCGCGCAGGCAGGCGAAATAACCGATCCCGTGCATAACCAGCGCGGCGAACAGCGCCCAGAAACTGCCGGTGATAAGAAATATCTCGGTCGTCACCACCCCGTTGATGATGAAATAATTGAACGTCACTCCCGCAAACATCTGCGGCCGCGTAAGCGCTCTATGGACGGGGTGGCGGACCAGCGTAGTCATCTATGCCGCTACGCCCTGAATCCCGGCGACAATCGAAGCTGCGCCGAACAGGATGAAGACGCCAATGATAACCGTTGCTCCAAAACGCCAGTTAAGCCTGCCCGTGAGCATCATGAACCCCACGGCAGCGACAGCCATCACCGCCACAGCAGTCGCGACGTTGCCAAGCAAAGTGCCCTGCAGCCAGCCAAGTGCATTTACTATTGGCCCGGATCCAGCAGGGTCTTGCTGGATGGCCTGGGCCATAGCCGTGGATGGACTAATAAGGGCGGCAATTACCGCTAGCTTGGCGAAAAACGATTTCAAACTTCTACTCCCGTGAGTGGTCTGCAAGGCGGCCCATGATGGAGGCCACATAAAGCTGGGTTTCGCGAATGCGGGGGATACCGTTAGCGCGTTCAACCCGCCCCGGCCCGGCATTGTAAGCGGCAAGCGCTTTCTCGAGATCGCCATCGAAGCGGTCGAGTTGCTGCCGGAGG
>NZOF01000200.1 GCA_002695185.1 Erythrobacter sp. | reverse complement strand
TTCACGGCAGGCCCGCCATCACCTCGAAGATCTTGACGAAATCGGCGCGCTGTTCGGGCAGCAGTTTTTCGAGCGCGGCACGGCGGCCTGCCTCATTGTCGGCCAGGATCATCTGGCGCACGGCGCTGATGCGGTCGGCATCGAAGAACATATGCTCGGTACGGCACAGGCCGATGCCTTCGGCCCCGAACTGGCGCGCCATGCGGCAATCGTTTTCGGTTTCCGCGTTGGTTCGCACGCGCATGCGGCGGTGCTTGTCGGCCCAGTCCATCAGCGTCCCGAAATCACCGGCGAGTTCCGGCTCGATGGTGGCAACCTCACCGGCCATGATCTGCCCATTGCCGCCATCAAGCGTGATGACGTCGCCTTCCTTAAGTTCGCGATTTCCGATGGTTAAAGTGCGGCCTTCACGCGCAATCGAAACCTGCGACGCCCCGGAGACGCAGGGACGTCCCATCCCACGCGCCACAACGGCAGCATGGCTGGTCATCCCGCCGCGCGCCGTCAGAATGCCGGTGGCGGCGTGCATGCCGTGAATATCTTCCGGGCTGGTTTCGATACGGACGAGAATGACCTTCTCGCCCCGCCCGGCCCACAGTTCTGCAGTATCGGCGTCGAGCACGATCTTCCCGCTGGCCGCGCCTGGCGATGCCGGAAGGCCGGTGGTCAACACATCGCGGGGCGCATCGGGATCGAGCGTGGGGTGTAGCAGCTGGTCGAGAGCCATAGGATCGACCCGCAGGATCGCGGTCTTTTCGTCGATCAGCCCCTCGCCCACCATATCGACCGCCATTTTCAGAGCGGCCTTGGCAGTGCGTTTCCCGGTGCGGGTTTGCAGCAGCCAGAGCTTGCCCTGCTGAACGGTGAACTCGATGTCCTGCATATCGGTGTAATGCTTCTCGAGCAGTTCGAAGACATGCGCCAGTTCGGCAAAGGCATCGGGCATGGCTTCTTCCATGCTCGGCTTGTCGGCGCCTGCATCCTCGCGGCGCGCCCTTGTGAGATATTGCGGCGTACGAATACCTGCGACCACGTCTTCACCCTGCGCATTGACCAGCCATTCGCCGTAATAGGCTTTCTCGCCGGTCGAAGGATCGCGGGTGAAGGCCACGCCGGTGGCGCTGGTGTCGCCCATATTGCCGAACACCATCGCCTGCACGTTGACCGCCGTGCCCATGTCATGCGGAATGTCGTTCAGGCGGCGATAGACCTTGGCTCGTTCGGTGTCCCAGCTATCGAACACGGCGCTGATCGCGCCCCACAATTGCTCGATAGGGTCTTGCGGGAAAGGCTTGCCCAGTTCCTGCTCGACGATGGATTTATACTCGGCGACGAGCGTCTTCCATTGCTCGGCGCTGAGTTCCGTATCGGCGTAATAGCCATTGTCTTCTTTGGCGATCTCAAGCGCTTCTTCGAAAAGCCCGTGATCGACACCCAGCACCACATCGCCATACATCTGGATGAAACGGCGATAGCTGTCCCAGGCGAACCGTTCGTCATCCGAAGTCTTCGCGAGGCCTTTCACCGTCTCGTCATTGAGGCCGAGGTTCAGCACGGTATCCATCATGCCGGGCATGGAAACCGCCGCGCCGGACCGAACGGACACGAGCAAAGGATCGGCCGCGTCGCCGAAGTCCTTGCCCACGGTCGCTTCCACATGGGAGAGCGCCTGCGCCACATCGGCGCGCATCTTCTCGGAAAAGTCGCTGCCGCCCGCCAGATACTTGAGGCATTCCTCGGTCGCGATGGTGAAGCCCGGGGGAACCGGCAGGCCGATGCTGGCCATTTCCGCAAGATTGGCACCCTTGCCGCCAGTGACGGTCTTGTCCTTCTGTCGCGCATTCGTATGCGGGGCATTTCCGCCGAAGGTAAAGACTGTATCGTTCATATCCATCCCGGTTTATCTGAAGCAAGTTGACACAGTTGACAGTGTCATAGGATTGAAATCGGCTATCCCTCGATGCGAGAGAAGTCCGCAACTTTGTGCACCGCAGCACGGAAGCGTGCAAGCAGGTCCAGACGATGTGCCCGCTTGTTTTCTTCATCCGCATTAACCGTCACTTCTTCGAAGAAGTGATCGATCGGCGCGCGGAGACTGGCCAGCGCCGCCATCGCGGCGCCGAAGTCTTCCGCTTCGATAGCCCGTGCCGCTGCGGGTTCCGAATCTGCCAGCGCATCCATCAGGGCCTTTTCCGCAGGTTCTGGCTGGTAGGAAAGTTCCTTCGCGTGCCGCTCGCTCATTTTGGCGTCGATTACGGCCTTCATGTCCGGATCGTCGACCAGCGCGAGCGGATCTTCTTCCCCAGTGCGGGCGATCTGGCCTTCGGTGCCGTGCCAGTCTTCCTTCTTCAGGATATTGGCGGCTCGCTTGTAACCTGCGAGGAGATTGGCGCCGTCCTCTGTGTCCATGAAGGACTGGAGCGCCTGCGTACGTTTCACCATGCGAACATTGTCGCCGCCTTCTTCCACGGCAACGACGGCATCGATCATATCGTGCCGGATATTCGCCTCGCGCTGCTGCACTTTAAGTCGTTCGATCAGGAACGAGGCGATCTCTCGGCCTGCATCGGAAGATTTCCCAGCATGAGCCGCATTTGTGATGAGGTCGAACATCGATGCGCGAAGGTCGTTTTCGATAAGCAGCCGCAGGATACCGAGCGCCGCGCGACGAAGAGCGAAGGGATCCTTCGAACCGGTAGGCTTTTCGTCTATCTGGAAGAAGCCGACCAACGTATCCAGCTTGTCAGCCAAACTCACCGCCACCGTCACTGGAGCGGTTGGAACCTCGTCGCCCTGCCCGACCGGCTTATAGTGATCGCGGATGGCATCGGCGACCGCATCGGGCAGGCCCTCGGCCCGGGCGTAGTAGCCGCCCATCAGGCCCTGCAGTTCGGGAAACTCGCCGACCATTTCGGTGACGAGGTCGGCCTTGGCGAGACGCGCAGCCTGTTCGGCCATTTCCGGGTCGGCATCCTTGACGATACCTTCCTCGACCAGCCAGCGGGCCAGCTTGGCCACGCGGTCGACCTTGTCGGCGACCGTGCCCAGCTTTTCGTGGAAGGTGATCCGCTCCAGCCCCTTGGCGTGCTCGGCGAGCGTTTTCTTGCGGTCGACATCCCAGAAGAAGCGCGCGTCGGACAGGCGGGCGGCGAGGACCTTGCGGTTGCCGTCAACCACGCGCGCGCCGCCGTCTTCCGCCTCGATATTGGCGGTGCAGATGAAGGCATTGGCGAGCTTGCCAGCATTGTCTTCGCAGACGAAATACTTCTGGTTCACGCGCGCGGTGAGCTGGATGGTTTCTGGCGGGACTTCGAGGAAATCTTCCTCGAACCGGCCGAGCAGCGGGACGGGCCATTCGGTAAGGCCCGCATTTTCCACCACCAGCCCTTCATCCTCGACCAGCTTGAGGCCAGCTTCGGAAGCGACCTTGGCGGCGCCCTGGCGGATCAGGTCCTGCCGTTCCTCGTGATCGACGATGACATGACCCGCGCGCAGCTTCATCGCGTAATCATCGGCATTGCCAACGGTGATGTCGCCGGTGTGGTGGAAGCGATGGCCGAGCGTGACCGCGCCCGAGGTGACGCCGTGCACTTCGCATTCGACCACTTCGTCACCCAGCAGCGCGACGATGCCCGAGAGCGGGCGCACCCAGCGCAGGCTCTCGGTACTGATGGACGCATCGCCCCAGCGCATCGATTTGGGCCAGCTGAAATCGCCGATGATCGCGGGAATTGCGTCAGCCAGCAGGTCTTTGGTCGCCCGACCGGGCACGTTCTTGACCGCGAAATAGGTTTCGCGCCCCTTCACATCGCGGACTTCCAGATCGCCCTTTTCGACGCCCGCCTTGCGGCAGAAACCCTCGAGCGCCTGATCGGGAGCGCCGACCGGCGGGCCTTTCAGTTCTTCACTGACCGCCTCGGTCGCCTCGGGCAGATCGCGCGCGATCAGCGCCAAACGCCGCGGGGTGGACCACAGTGTAAGCTCGCCCACGGTGACGCCGGCAACGTCCATCTCGCGGCGGAACAGCTTTTCCAGTTCGGCGCGCGCACCGGCCTGCATGCGGGCCGGGATTTCCTCGCTGCGCAGTTCGAGAAGAAAGTCGCTCATTTGGCGCCTCCCGTCAGCGCGAGGAGCCAAAGGCGACGCGGCGATCCATCTTGCGACAGCTCACCCAGTGCCTCCGGAAGGAGATGGATTGCTTCGCTTCGCTCGCAATGACGTTGCATTTTCCAGAGCACACTCATTTCGACCACTCCGGATATTTCTCGGCCCATGCGGGCGCTTCCTTTTCCATATGCGCTTCGCACGATCCGCGCGCGAGGTCGCGCACACGGCCCATGTAGCTGGCGCGTTCCTGCACGCTGATCACGCCGCGCGCCTGCAGCAGGTTGAAGATGTGGCTGGCCTCTACCGCCTGCTCGTAAGCAGCAATGGGCACATTCGCAGCGAGCGCATTCTTGCACTCGGCCTCGGCCTTGTTGAACAGGTCGAACAGCGCATCCGTTTCGGCGACCTCGAAGTTCCATTTCGACATCTGCTTCTCGTTTTCGAGGAAGACGTCGCCATAGGACACGCCGCGATCGTTGAAGGCGAGATCGTACACGCTGTCGACGCCCTGGATATACATGGCGAGGCGCTCGAGCCCGTAGGTCAGTTCGCCCGCGACCGGCTTGCAGTCGAAGCCGCCCATCTGCTGGAAATAGGTGAACTGGGTGACCTCCATCCCGTCGCACCAGACTTCCCAGCCCAGCCCCCAGGCGCCGAGCGTCGGGCTTTCCCAATCGTCTTCCACGAAGCGGATGTCGTGCTTCAGCGGATCGATGCCGATGACACGCAGGCTCTTGAGATAGAGGTCCTGGATGTCCGGCGGGCTCGGCTTCAGGATCACCTGATACTGGTAATAATGCTGGAGGCGGTTGGGGTTCTCGCCATAGCGCCCGTCGGTCGGGCGGCGGCAGGGCTGCACGAAAGCCGCATTCCACGGCTCGGGCCCCAGCGCGCGCAGCGTCGTTGCCGTGTGAAAGGTGCCCGCGCCCATACGCATATCATAGGGCTGCAGGATGAGGCACCCGTTCGCGCTCCAGAAATCGTGGAGCGCGAGGATCATGTCCTGGAAGGATTTTTGCGGATTACGGTCCATGGGGCGCGCAATGGCGGATGCATAAAAAGCCGTCAATGCCGCACCGCGCATATGAAGCGAATGACAGGTCTTCAGAACTTTTTGTCAGGTCTTATTGACATAGTCAGCGAATCGCGACATATAGTCATCACAACCTGACACAAAGGAAGGTTGACCTAACCCACTGGACCCTACATCCAAGCTGGAGATTTGACATGAACAAGACTTTCGCACTCGCCGCCGTTGCCCTCGCAATCGCTGCCAGCCCGGCTTCTGCCGATTACACCCACCACGCAGTCGTTACGGTAAAGACATCGGATCTGGACCTCGCATCGGCATCGGATCAGGAACGCCTCGAGGCACGCATGGACCGCGAAATTCGCCGGGCCTGCCGGATCGGTGGCAAGGGTCTCGAAATCATGCACGCCGAGGCGCAGTGTCGCGCCGATCTGCGGGAAACTGCACGCACCAAAGTCGCATTGGCGGTAGCGCAGGCTCGTACCGAGCGCCTCGCTAGCAATGCCATCGACAACCAAGGCTGATTCCCCCGCTGGAGCGCGTCTCAAAGGTGCGCTCCGGCAAAAACAAACGCTCGGACGGATAACGGAATGCATATCGAGACACAGAAAAAACGGAAGAATGTGGGCGCGGATCAGTTCTTCGTCGGTCACTTCACGGCGAGCGCGTCGGTTGCAATTCTATGGCTCGGCTATGTCTGGCAATTGCCGGACTTCCTTTCCGGTATCGCCGCAGGCCTGTTCCTCGTAGCCTTCGCAGGGATGTGGATTTGGCGCGGGCGTGATGAATACACATCGGCAATCTGGCATTCCGGCACTGCTGCAGGGTTTGCCACCATCGTGCTCTGGCTGGTTGCTCATGCACTGTTTTTTCCATTCGACAGCTTTGCCTGGATCGATAATGGGACCGCGGCTCTGCTGAGCGTAACCGTTTATCTGGTGACCGTTTTCGTGAAACTGGTCGGAGGCAGAAATTGAAGAACCGCCTCAAGGTTCTGCGCGCAGAGCGTGACTGGAGCCAGGCCGAACTGGCGCTCAATCTCGATGTGTCGCGCCAAGCCGTGAACGCCATCGAGACCGGCAAGCACGATCCGTCGCTCCCCCTCGCCTTCCGTATTGCCCGGCTGTTTGACATGCCAATCGAGGAAATCTTCGATGATGGTGAAGACTAGACAACCGATCTGATCGTCGCCGCTCACGTATCCCGTCCACCGTCCGACAAACCCAATCCAACGACAGAGAGAGACCTCTTATGAAACGCTTCCTCCTTACCTCATGCACCGGCATTGCCCTGGCCCTCGGCGGCTGCGCTACGGCTGGAACGCCCGATGCCGACACCGCCGCTGTCTCCACCCGGGCTGCCCCGTCCGGCCCCGCGCTTTGGAAGGTGGCCGACGAAGACACGACCATCTACCTGTTCGGTACGGTCCATGTTCTGCCTGCCGATGTCGAATGGTATGACGAAGATATCGCCGCCGCGCTCGAGAATGCGGATACGCTCGTCACCGAAATTCCCGCAGACGCGATGAAAGATCCTGCGCTTCAGGCCGCCATCATGCAGAAGGCGATGCTGCCCGAAGGCCAGACACTGCGCCAGATGCTCTCTGCCGAAGACCGCGCCGTTTACGAGCAGGCGCTTGGCAAGCTGGGCATGCCGCCCGCCGCATTCGACCGCTTCGAACCGTGGTTCGCCGGTATGACCCTGTCGGTCCTGCCGCTCATCAAAAAGGGATACGATCCGGAAAGCGGCGTCGAGAAAATCGTCGAAGCTGCTGCCTCCAAGACCGCGCAGCGCGCCGCGCTTGAAACGGTTGGCCAGCAAATCGATTTCTTCGATACGCTTCCCATGGAAAGCCAGACGGAATTTCTCATGGCTCTGGCCCGCGATCTGGATGGCATGGTCACCATGATGGACGAAATGGTCGCCGAATGGCTCGAAGGCGATGCCGATGGCCTGGCTGAAATCATGAACAAAAGCATGACCGATCCGGTGGTGGCTGCTGCCCTGCTGTATAATCGCAACGAGCGCTGGGCCGAGTGGATCGACGAACGGCTCGACCAGCCTGGCGCGGTGTTCATCGCGGTTGGCGCAGGTCACCTCGCGGGCGAGAAAAGCGTGCAGGATTACCTCCGCTCGCGCGATATCGAGGTCACCCGCGTCCAGTAAGCGGATTTGAGTTGCGGCAAGCCTTCCCAAGCAGACGGGTTGGCTTGCCGCTTGCTTTTCCCGTCCCTCGCGCTATAGGCGCGCGCTTCGGCGTCATGGTCATCCCTGGAGGCGTGGCGGACCGAATATATCAAACGCATTCGAAAGGTAAGCGACATGAGCGATGCTCTGACACTTCCGGCCGAGACGCGCGAACGGGCAGGCAAGGGAGCCTCCCGTGCACTGCGTCGTGAAGGCCGCGTCCCCGCCGTGATCTATGGCGGTAAGGAAGAACCCACGATGATTCACGTGGAATTGAAGGAGCTGGTCAAGCAGCTCGACACCGGCCACTTCATGAACTCGATCGTCGAGATCGAACTGAATGGCAAAAAGGTGAAGACAATTCCGAAGGACGTGTCGCTTCACCCCGTCAAGGATCGCCCCGAGCATGTCGATTTCTTCCGCCTCGCAAAGGGTGGCAAGATCGAAGTTCAGGTTCCGGTCGTCTTCATCAACGAAGAAGCGAGCCCGGGTCTCAAGAAGGGCGGCGTTCTGAACGTTGTCCGTCACGAGCTGGAACTGGTCTGCGAAAACGACAAGATCCCCGGCGAGATCGAAATCGANGTCACCGGCAAGGAAGTCGGCGATTCGATCCACATCAGCGAAGTTACGCTTCCGGCCGGTGCTGAAAGCGCCATCACCGATCGCGACTTCACCATCGCAACCCTCGTCGCTCCGTCGGCTCTCAAGAAGAGCGAAGAAGAGCAGACCGGTGCCGATATGGAACCGGGCGAAACTGCCGCGACCGAACAGGGTCCGGATGACGACGCTGCAGAAGAGCAGGAAGAAAAGAGCGAATAAGCTCTTTCCTTACAGGATCACCAAGGCGCCGGTCTCGCAAGAGGCCGGCGTTCTTGTTTCCGGGGGTATTTCTGCGCGGGATCCAAGCACTTTGATACCTCCGATTTGCTTGTGGCCGCAGCTTCGGTAAAGCGCGCCTCATGCAGATATGGACAGGCCTAGGAAATCCCGGACCGCAATATGCGATGCACCGGCACAACATCGGTTTCATGGTGTGCGATGCCATTGCGGAGATACACGGCTTCGGCCCGATACAGAAGAAGTTCTCCGGCTGGGTTCAGGAAGGCCGCATCGGTGCGGAGAAGATCATCCTGCTCAAACCGGCAACCTTCATGAACAAGAGCGGACAGTCGGTCGGCGAGGCGATGCGCTTCTACAAGCTGGATATCGAAGCCCTTACCGTTTTCCACGACGAGCTGGACCTGGCGCCGTTCAAGGTAAAAGTGCGGCGCGGCGGCGGCCTTGCCGGGCACAACGGGCTGAAATCGATCAACCAGCATCTGGGCCCCGACTTTCGCCGGGTGCGCGTCGGCATAGGCCATCCCGGCAGCAAGGAACGCGTGAACGGCCACGTCCTTGGCAATTATGCCAAGGCAGAGATGGATGATCTCGTCGGCATGCTCGGGGCGATGGGGGCGGAGGCCGAATGGCTCGCCAAAGGTGATGACGTGCGGTTCATGAACGACATTGCCCTAAGAATGCAGGACTGACGCTGGCAATCGCGGCGCGCGCAGTCTAAAGGCGCGCCGAGCACATTATTTCCGGAGTTATCGATGGGTTTCCGTTGCGGGATCGTCGGCCTGCCGAATGTCGGCAAGTCCACCCTTTTCAATGCATTGACCGAAACGCAGGCCGCGCAGGCCGCGAATTATCCGTTCTGCACGATCGAGCCGAACGTCGGCCAGGTGTCCGTCCCCGACGAGCGGTTGGACCAGATCGCCGCGATCGCAGGCTCGGCCAAGATCATCCCGACG
This sequence comes from Erythrobacter sp., assembly GCA_002695185.1. Next base: position 2,025 of record NZOF01000200.1, on the reverse strand, counting down.
CAGCTGGCCTTCGTCGACATCGCTGGCCTTGTGAAAGGCGCAAGCCAGGGCGAAGGTCTGGGCAACCAGTTCCTCGCCAATATCCGCGAGGTCGACGCGATCGTTCAAGTGCTGCGCTGTTTCGAGGATGACGACATCCAGCACGTGAACAACAAGGTCGATCCGATCGCCGACGCCGAGGTGGTCGAGACCGAGCTGATGCTCGCCGACCTCGAAAGCGTCGAAAAGCGGGTCGAGAATGCGAAGCGCCGCGCAACCAGCGGCGACAAGGAAGCCAAGGCGCTCGCATCCGTGCTCGGCCAGGCGCTCGATTTCCTCAAGGATGGCAAGCCCGCGCGTCTGGTCGAACCGGGCGACGACGAGGAAGCGCGTCTGTTCGAACAGGCGCAGCTGCTGACCGCCAAGCCGGTGCTCTACGTATGCAACGTGGCCGAGGAAGACGCAGCCGAGGGCAATGCCCTGTCGAAGCTGGTCGCCGAAAAGGCCGCAGCCGAAGGCGCGCAGTCGGTCGTCGTCTCCGCCGCCATCGAATCCGAGCTGGTCGAGATGGAACCCGAAGACCGCGCCGAATATCTTGGCGAGCTGGGCCTTGAAGAAAGCGGCCTCGCGAAGATTATCCGAGCCGGATACAAGCTGCTCGGCCTGCAGACCTTCTTCACCGTCGGCCCGAAGGAAGCGCGCGCGTGGACCTTTCCCGCAGGTGCCAAGGCACCGCAGGCGGCGGGCGAAATCCACACCGATTTCGAACGCGGCTTCATCCGCGCCGAAACCATCGCCTACAATGATTACATCGCGCTGGGCGGCGAAGCCGGGGCGAAGGAAGCCGGCAAGCTGCGGCAGGAGGGCAAGGAATACCTCGTGCAGGATGGCGACATCATGATGTTCAAGTTCAACGTGTGACCGGCATTCGCTGACACGCTACTGTCACGGCAAAATCATAGGGCCCGAAACATGATCACCCGTCGCGCGCTTATCCGCTCCACCGCCGCAGGCGCCGCCGTGGCGACGCTTTCGTCTCCTGCCATTCTGCTCGCGCAGAGCTGGTTCCGCGAATACCCGTTCAAGCTGGGGGTCGCGTCGGGCGATCCGGCGAGCGACGGGTTCGTGATGTGGACGCGCCTGGCACCCGAGCCTTTCGAACCGCACGGGGGCGTGCCGATGTCCGCCCTCCCTGTCGACTGGGAGGTTGCCGAGGATGATCACTTCCGCACGATCGTCGCCAAAGGCACCGAGCTGGCCCGGCCCGAGCTGGGCCATAGCGTTCACGCCGAAGTTTCCGGCCTCAAGTCCGATCGCCCCTATTGGTATCGCTTCACGGTCGGCTCCGACCGCTCGCTGACCGGCCGTGCGCGCACGCTGCCTGCGGCCGGTGCCGCCGTCTCGCAGTTGCGCTTCGGCGTATGCGGCTGCCAGCATTACGAGAGTGGCTTCTACACCGCCTATCGCGACATCGCGGAAGACGATCTCGCCTTCGTCTACCACTATGGCGATTTCATCTACGAATATTCGTACGACTATAATTACGGGCCCGAGCGGCTGCCCGTACCCAAGGTGCGCGAGCATCGGTTGCGCGAGGTCATTTCGCTCGACGACTACCGCCAGCACTATGCGCAGTACCTGATGGACCTCGATCTGCAAGCGGCGCGATCCTCGCAGGTGTTCCTGCAAAGCTTCGACGACCACGAGGTGCAGAACAACTGGGTTGACGATTACGCGCAGGACCCGACCATCCCGCAGGAAGTCTTCGCCCTCCGGCGTCAGGCGGCGATGCAGGCGTGGTACGAAAATATGCCCGTGCGCCGCCGCGCGCTGCCGCACGGCCCGCTGTCGCTGGCAAACCGCCGGTTCGCTTTCGGCGATCTGGCGTCGATCAGCGTGCTCGACACGCGCAGCTTCCGGTCGAACCAGCCGTGCGACGATCGTTGGGGCGTGACCCCATGCGAAGGCGTGTACGACCGCAACGCGACCGTGCTGGGCGCAGCGCAGGAAAAGTGGCTCGACGAAAACCTGATGCGCAAGGATGCG
>NZOF01000199.1 GCA_002695185.1 Erythrobacter sp. | reverse complement strand
GGTGTTGCGATCGATCATCTTGGTCATGATGCCGCCAAGCGTTTCGATGCCCAGCGAAAGCGGGGTCACGTCGAGCAGCAACACGTCCTTGACGTCGCCCTGTAGAACGCCAGCCTGAATGGCCGCGCCCATGGCGACGACTTCATCGGGGTTCACGCCGGTGTGCGGCTTCTTCCCGAAGAATTCTTCGACCACTTCGCGAACCTTGGGCATGCGGGTCATACCGCCGACGAGGATGACCTCGTCAACGCCGCCCTTGTCGATGCCTGCGTCAGCAAGAGCCTTCTTGCAGGGCTCCAGCGTGCGTTTGATCAGATCGCCAACCATCTTCTCGAGATCCGAACGGCTGATGGTTTCGACCAGGTGCAACGGAGTGGATGAACCGCCTTCCATACGCGCGGTAATGAAGGGCAAGTTGACCTCGGTGGTCTGCGCCGAGCTCAATTCGATCTTGGCCTTCTCGGCTGCTTCCTTAAGGCGCTGAAGAGCGAGCTTGTCGCTCTTCAGATCCATGTTTTCCTTCTTCTTGAACTGCTCGGCAAGGTATTCGACGATCGCGCTGTCGAAATCTTCACCGCCCAGGAAGGTGTCGCCATTGGTCGACTTAACTTCGAAGACCCCGTCACCGATTTCGAGGATCGAGACGTCGAAGGTACCGCCACCAAGGTCATAAACGGCGATGGTCTTGCCGTCGTCCTTGTCGAGACCATAAGCCAGCGCAGCAGCGGTCGGTTCGTTGATGATACGCTCGACTTCGAGACCGGCGATCTTGCCGGCATCCTTGGTCGCCTGACGTTGCGCATCGTTGAAGTAGGCAGGCACGGTGATGACGGCCTTCTCGACCTTTTCACCGAGATATTCTTCGGCCGTTTCCTTCATCTTCTGGAGGATGAAGGCCGAAATCTGTGACGGGCTGTAGTTATCACCGCCAGCTTCGACCCAGGCATCGCCGTTCGAACCCTTGACGATGTCATAGGGGACCAGTTCCATGTCCTTCTTGGTCATGGGGTCGTCGAACCGGCGACCGATGAGCCGCTTGATCGCGAAAAGGGTGTTGTCGGGATTGGTTACTGCCTGGCGCTTGGCGGGCTGGCCGATCAGACGTTCACCGTCCTTGGTGAAAGCAACAATCGAAGGCGTCGTACGCGCACCTTCGGAATTCTCGATTACCTTGGGCTTGCCACCGTCCATCACGGCGATGCAGCTGTTGGTTGTGCCAAGGTCGATACCGATAACTTTACTCATGGTTTCCCCATCTGTTTCAAATCGTTGGACGCCGCACAGCTGGATTCCCAATTCTGGCGAAACCTGTCGGCGGCTCGAATAAAGAAGTGTATTACGGGGGCGATATAGGAGCGCTTTTTCTTGGCACAAGGGATGCGCTCCGCTAGTTTTTGGCCATTGTAAAAGAGGGAAAACCCATGAAGAACCCGATCATCGCCGTGGCGCTGTTGGCTGTCTCGCCACTCGTACTTACCGCCTGCGAGAGCGCGGAAGAGACGACTTCTACGCCTGCGGAAGAAGAAGGCCGGATTGCCGGTATCGAGATCACGAATGCTCGTCTGGTATTGCCGCCAGTGTCCGGCAATCCGGCTGCCATCTATTTCGATATCGCCAACAACGGTGACCGCACCTTAGCCTTTCGTAACGCGGAAGTTACCGGTTCCGGCAAAGCAGAAGTCCATGACACGATCATGGAAGATGGGAAAATGGTGATGGGTGAGGCCCCTCCAATCCTTGTTGAAAGTGGCTCTACCGTTCAATTCGCGCCGGGCGGAAAGCACGTGATGGTGTTCGATCTGGGGCGGGATGTATCGGAAGGATCGACGGTTGAAGTCACATTGATCGCGGCAGGCAACAAGCGCCATAGTTTCGACGCTGCGGTTCAGGCTGCCGGTGACGCCCGCTGACCGATAGCCGCGACACGCTGGGGGTCGAAAGCCATTCCGCCCCGCCCCCTGCCGGTTGCGCGGCAGGGGGCGAGCGCCTTCTGACATCTGGAGAAATTGCCTTGGCGCGCAGCGTTTTCGCCGACGCCATCGACTATTCGCGAGTCACAATCAGGCGCCGAAAGTGGTTTCCGTTCCAACCGCGCAATATTACCATGGCCCCACGCGGCCACCTGCATTTCCATCCTGCCTCGGAAAGTTATTGCGACGATTTTTCGAAAGTTGGCGTTTTGCGTCAGGGATTGCTGATCCACGAGTTGACGCATGTCTGGCAGACCCAGACCAGAGGAAGCTGGTATCTCGTTACGCGTCGCATGCCGTGGGCGCGCTACGACTATTCTCTGAAACCTGGATGGTCTCTCGAACGCTATGGCATCGAGCAGCAGGCTGAAATCGTGAAGCATGCCTTCTGGTTGCGGAAGGGAGTTCGATTGGCGGGCGCAGGACCGGTCGAAGCGTACGACCTATTGGTCAATTTTGATCGCCAAGAGGGCAAATAAAAAGGGCCGCCACGGATGAGAGGCAGCCCTTAATTTAAATTTGATCAGTTCCAGTAGCGTGCATATCGGTCATCATACCGGCAATCATCGTCGACGTAACGGCCATCGCCATAGTAACCGTCGCACTCATCGTTCTTGTCGGTCGCGTAACCAACCACACCGCCGATAGCGGCACCGGCGAGTGCGTATGTCTCGATATCGCCATCGGTCAGCGCGGCGAGACCGGCTCCCAGAGCAGCACCGGCCCCTGCGCCTTCGACCGCGTAATTCTGCGCACAAGCGCCGAGGCTCAGACTGGAAAGGGCGAGTACGGGCGCAAACAAGATTTTGCTTTTCATGGCATTTCTCCGTCGTTGTCTTGTCGCGAAAATACGGAAGAAGCAGCCATGCGTTCCCGGTCAGTCGTAAGTAACGCCGGGTAAACCCTGACCACCGTCGGCGATGAACACGTCAATGCGCTCTTCGAGCGCTGGCAAGGGCACCGAACCCAGCGACAAGACCACATCGTGAAACTTGCGAATGTCGAAATCATCACCGAGCGCATCTTCCGCCTTCGCACGGACGCGGCGGATGGTCATTTCACCCAGTTTGTATGCCAGCGCCTGTCCCGGCCAGCTGATATAGCGATCGATCTCGGTCTCGACCTCGCGATCTGACAGGGCGGTGTGGCTCGAAAGATAGTCGAGTGCCTGATCGCGGGACCAACCATATTGATGGATGCCGGTATCGATAACCAAGCGCGCGGCGCGCCACATCTCATAGGACAATTGACCGAAACGTTCGTAAGGGGTTCGGTATATCCCCATCTCGTTGCCGAGGTACTCGGTGTATAACCCCCAGCCTTCGCCGAAGCCGGAAAAATAGGTTTGGCGGCGGAAGCGCGGTGCGTCTTCACGCTCCAGCGCGATGGCAGCCTGGAAGGAATGGCCCGGCGCACATTCATGCATTGTAAGCGCGGGTATATTGTAGACCGGACGGGAGGGAAGATCATGGGTGTTGATCTGGCAGTATTCGAGACCGCCCCGGCCAGCGGTGTAGAATGGTGCTATCGCCGGATCGACCGGACGGATCCCAAAGCGATAACGGGGGAGGAAGCCGAAATAGTCGCCTATTTTATCATCGACACGCTTCGCCGTGTAGGCAGAGACACCCATCAACTCATCGGGTGTGTTCGCCACGAACTGCGGATCTGTCCTTAAGAAGGTGATGAATTCGACGAGCGTCCCGTCGAAGCCCGCGTCCTCCTTTGCCTTCTCCATTTCGGCAGTAATACGCGCTACTTCTTCCAAACCGATCTGGTGGATTTGTTCTGCCGTCAGGTCGAGCGTAGTATACTGCCGGATCTGCTGCGCATAGTATGCCTTTCCATCGGGAAACTCACTCGCCCCCAGTGTGGTGCGGGTCTGCGGCAGGTAAGTGTCGCGGAAGAATGTCAGGAGTTCACGATAGGCTGGCGTTACTCTCTCAGAGATCGCTTCACGACCAGCTGCCTCCAGGCGGGTCTTATCCTGATCTGAAAAACGGTCAGGTATCTGCGCAAAAGGGGTCCAGAAGGGGCTGTCTTCCGGTTTCGCGGTAACAAACGCCTCGATTGAGACGTCCCGTCCTTCCAGCGTGATTCGCGGGACACTAAAACCGCGCTCCAGACCGGCAGTGGCATTAGCGATGTGCTCATCGAACAGGCGTGGGAGATCGCGCATCCGGCCGATATAATTCTCATATTCGTCGACCGTGGTCAGCCCGCCGCGAGGCGTGAGGTAGGACCAGAAATTACTATCGCTATCGAACGGCATTTCCCACTCGGAGAAGCGGGCATCACCTATGTCATTTTCGAGAAGGGTCCGAAGCACCAGAGCGTTGGTCCTAGCTTCAGGAGACAGTGCGTTTCTGTCGATTGCGTCCAGTCGCTCAAGTATCTCTGCGTAGCGCCCCGCCCGCTCTTGCTGGCTTTGCGGTGTAACCGACCAGTAAGAGTCGCCCAGTTCGGTTTGACCGCTCTCCGTTTCGGTCATGCCATAGGCGGCCAAGCCGTAATCGTAATACTCATCGCCGAGAGCCAAGACTTTCTCATCGGCAGTTTCCTGCGCAGCCAAGGGTATGGCAAAAGCGGATGCGGCAAGGGCCGCACTCGTTAAAAGGGCGGCCCTCATGTTCTTATTCTCCAAGTCTTATCGAAAATCAGTCTGGCTTCTTCGCAACGCCGACCATGGCCGGGCGCAACAGACGATCCTTGATCATGTAGCCCGCCTGCATTTCCTGAACGATCGTTCCAGCTTCGACTTCATCGGTCGGAATTTCCATCATGGCCTGATGCTGGTTCGGGTCGAGCGGCATGCCTTTTGCAGCAATCCGCGTAATGCCGTTCTGAGTGAAGACCTTGTCAAGTTCACGCTGGGTTGCCTCGATACCAGCAACAAAGCCCTTGAGTTTCTCGTCCTCGCGCAGTTCGGCAGGAACAGCCTCTAGCGCACGAGCAAGGTTGTCCGCCACGCTCAACACATCGCGGGCAAAACCCGTCGCCGCATAATTACGGGCGTCCTGGACATCCTTTTCCATACGCCGGCGTACATTCTGCGTCTCCGCCTTGGCATAAAGGACATCCTGCTTGGCAGCTTCGAGGTCTCCACGCAGGTTGGCCAGCGCTTCTTCGAGCGCTTCCTCGGCTGCTTCGCCTTCATCTCCGTCTTCACGCAAATCCTCTGGCACGCCTTCCATCTCGCGTGCCACTTCATCGTCGACCGCTTCGTTCTGCGGTTCGTTATTCGTGTTGTCAGTCACTTGAAAACCCTGTCAGCCTATGCGTTTGCCCAAGGAACGGGCCGTGAAATCCACCATGGGGACGACCCGCGCGTAATTCAACCGAGTTGGTCCAATCACACCGAGTACTCCCACAACCTTGCCATCACGATCTCGATAAGGCGAGGCGATAACCGATGACCCGGAAAGCGAAAACAACCGGTTCTCGCTTCCGATGAATATCCGCATGGCTTCTGCCTCACGCGCGCTCTCGAGAAGAGAGGAAACCGACTGCTTGTTCTCCAGGTCTTCCAGCAAGGATCGGACCCGCTCGATATCGGAAAGTGCGCTATCATCGAGAAGGTTGGCCTGCCCGCGGACAATCAGCACCGGACGGTTGGATGCGTCCTCTGTCCAGACCGCAATGCCGCGCTCAACAAGATCGCGGCTTGCGTCGTCAAGGGCGGTGCGGCCACTGGCGACTTCTTGCTCGATAAGTTGCGCTGCTTCTGCCAAAGTCCTGCCAGCGACCTTTGCGGTAAGAAAATTGCTCGCCTGTTCGAGCGAGGTACCGAGTGCTTGAACAGGCAGCGCCAATATCCGGTTCTCGATATGCCCATCTTCCCCCACAAGAACTGCCAGCACCCGGTTTGCATCTAGTGCGGTGAGCGACACTTGGGCCAGCCGGGGCTCCCTTCGCGGTACCATCACCATGCCGGCAGCCCCGGACAGATCGGACAATAGTGCACTGGTCCTTTCCAGTGCGCGCTCAATCGGACCGGGTTCGGAAATGCGCTGCTCGATTGCGACACGCTCTTCGGCAGTAGGCTCGGCCACCTGCATCATCGCATCCACGAAGAGGCGAAGTCCGCTGTCGGTAGGCATTCGTCCGGCGCTGGTGTGGGGCGCGGCGAGAAGACCACGCTGTTCCAGCTCTGCCAAAACCGATCGTATCGAGGCAGGCGACAGGTTCACCCCACCCTCACCCGCCAAGGCTTTGGAACCGACCGGCGATCCGCTCTCGAGGTAGCCTTCGACGACGAGCCGGAAAATGGCGCGGGCGCGATCGGATAAATCGGTAAGCGGAGGAGCGTTCATGTAGGATAAGGTAGGCGCAGCCGTCGACAATCTCAATTTCCTATCGCGCCGAGCTTGTAGAAGTGCTGCACTTTCTTCTAGCGGGAAGGCAGAAGTCAGAACACTCTCCTTCAATCGCATTATATTAAGGCGGTCGAAGGCTACAGGAGAAAGCAATGCGACCTTCAGGACGTGCGCCAGATGAAATGCGCGCCATCACGATCGAAACCGGATACACAAAGCACGCCGAGGGTAGTTGCCTGATCGGTTTTGGAGATACGAAGGTTCTGTGCACCGCGAGCATCGAAGAACGCATTCCGCCGTGGCTTCGCGGTAAAGGCGAAGGCTGGGTGACCGGCGAATATTCCATGCTTCCCCGCGCCACTCACACACGCGGTCAGCGCGAAGCGGCTAAAGGAAAGCAGAGCGGGCGTACGCAAGAAATTCAGCGACTTATAGGTCGTTCTTTACGTGCGGTCGTCAATATGAAGAAGCTCGGCGAACGTCAGATCACGCTTGATTGCGATGTCATTCAGGCGGACGGCGGCACTCGCACGGCTTCGATTTCCGGCGCATGGGTGGCGCTGCGACTTGCGGTGAATGGTCTCCTGAAGGCTGGCGATATCGTTGAGGATCCGATCACTGCCAAAGTCGCAGCGGTGTCTTGCGGTATCTACAAGGGCACACCCGTGCTCGATCTCGATTATCCTGAAGATAGCTCGGCTGATGCCGACGCTAATTTCGTGCTGATCGAAGGCGGCAAGATAGCCGAGGCGCAGGCTACGGCTGAAGGCGCCCCCTATGACGAAGAGGCATTCCTTCGTCTCCTACGTCTTGCGCAGATGGGTTGCGCGGAAATCTTCAAGGCACAGGACGAGGCTACTCAAAAATGACTCGTCGGATCGGTTCGGGCAGCTTGGTGATCGCAACGCACAATGCTGGAAAGCTGAAGGAAATTTCTGCCCTTCTCGCCCCTTACGGGGTGAAATGCATTTCAGTTGGATCGCTGGGCCTGCCCGAACCGCCCGAAACCGGTACGACGTTTATCCAGAATGCGTTGATCAAGGCCCGCGCGGCAGCGGAAGCGTCGGGATTGCCAGCCCTCGCGGACGACAGCGGGCTTTCGGTGAATGCGCTGGACGGTCGCCCTGGCGTTTATACTGCCGATTGGGCGGAACGGCAGCATTTCGAGGGCGAACCAGGCCGTGACTGGTATATGGCGATGGGCAAGGTTGAAGGGATGCTGCAGGAGAAAGGCTCCGATGCTGATCGTTCTTGCGCCTTTCACTGCGTCCTCGCCCTGGCTTGGCCGGATGGCGAAAAAGCCGTTTACGAAGGGACGGCGCCGGGCACGCTTACCTGGCCTCCGCGGGGAGAAATGGGCTTCGGATATGATCCCGTTTTCATTCCCGAAGGTCGCGACCAGACCTTTGCTGAAATCGCGCCCGAGGAAAAACACCTGATAAGTCATCGGGCAGATGCATTTGCCAAATTCGTGTCCGACCAGTTCGGCGACTGACTGCTAATACACCCTCTGGCCCATGAAATTTCCTGGTGGCGAATAGCGGCAAACCAGCCAGTCTCGCCCTAGGCCGGTTGCGAGACCACACCCGAAACGGGTCGTGTCTCGCCAGATAATCTGCGTGTAATGACCGACGTCCTGCCAATTCCCGGTCGTACTGACATTCGGGAAGACATCGTGTTTGAAATACCGCTTCTCTTCAACCCAGGCAGTTGCCATCTGGTCGTAGGAGAAAGCCGCAGTTGTTCCTGCCCATAAATTTTCGCCCTGCCCCGGTCTGGAGCCACCTGGGCTATGCTGAAACAATCCCGTTCGAGCCAATTCTTCAGCATAGTCGAGCGCGGCGCGGTTTAGAGCGTCATCGAGTTCGAGTTGCGGTACGCCTACCTCGTTTCTCGCTGCATTGTGAACTGCCAATATCGCGGAAAGCATTTCATCCTGCTCAGCATCGACACTTCCGCCTGCCGGAGGTGAAGGACTTGGCGTAGGGGATGGTGTTGGCGTGGGAGAAGGGGCTGGAGTTGGAGCCGGCACTGCCCCTCCTCCACCAGTCGAAGGAGGGGGCGACGCTTCGCCGCCGCCGCAGCCGGCGAACAAGGCGGTGGAGGCCAACAGCACAGTTGTGATGAATCGCATAAAGTGGGTCTGGCCAATTCGTCTTAAGGAAAGCTGAAATATCTTTCGCCCGCAGGCTGGTTGTCGTTTTCAGTAGGCTTTCTGACCCCACACATTGCCCGCTGGCAAGTAACGGCAGACCAGCACATCCCAACCGTGATCGTTGACCACGGAGCATCCGACTTCCTGGGTGTCTCGCCAGACGATCTGGGTGTAATGGGCCACATCCGCCCAATTTCCCGTTGAAGAAATATTCGGAAGATTGCCATGGCGATAATGCCTCTTCTCATCGATCATCATCGTGATGCCTGTCATGACGTCCCAGTGACCCTGGCTTCCCATCCAGAGATTTTCGCCCGTATTGTTTCGCGTGCCTTGATCGGCATGTTCTAGCCTGCCCCGCTTCGCCAGTTCGTGTCCCCAGTGTTTTGCTTCACGTTCGAGCGTTCGGTTCCATTTCAGCCGCGGAAGTCCAAGGCGGGTACGTTCGCGATTATGTGCGTCGAGCATTCGCACTGCCCGAGTATCACTCATCCGGTTGTCGTATCCGCGACCATAAGCCGAAGAATCGGCTGGCTTACCAGTGCCGACGCTTGCAGATGTAGTCGCAACCGTGGCACATAGCGATATGAGCGCGGCGCCTGCCGCGAAAATGATCTTGAACCCATCCATGGCGCCAATTCATGCGAAGCGCCGCTGAATCGTAGATGAAGGCACAATTGGCCCGTTCGCTTTACATCCATTGGCCCTTCTGCCTCGCGAAATGTCCCTATTGCGATTTCAACAGCCATGTGCGTGAGCAGATAGACGTTAGCGCCTGGCAAGCGGCGCTGCTCACCGACATGCGGGCAGAGCATTCCACAAGGAAAGACAGCGGTTCTCTCGAAAGCATCTTTTTCGGTGGCGGCACGCCTTCGCTGATGCCACCTGCCCTCGTGGCCGCATTGCTACGCGAGGCCGAGAGCCTCTGGGGTTTTGCACCTGACATCGAGATAACGCTGGAAGGTAATCCCTCATCGGTCGAGGCGAGCAATTTCGCCGATCTGGCTCTCGCTGGCATCAATCGCGTTTCTCTTGGTGTGCAGAGCCTTCGACCTGAAGCGCTCCAATTTCTCGGGCGGCTGCACGGTGTCGAAGAAGCACTCGCGGCGGTCGAGGCCGCGCAAAAACACCTCACTCGCGTATCCATCGATCTAATTTATGCAAGGCCAGAACAAAGTGCCGAAGAATGGCAACAGGAATTGGCTGAAGCTCTCGCGTTGGGTACCTCTCATCTATCGCTTTACCAACTTACGATCGAGCCTGCGACGCGGTTCGCCACTGACGTACGTCTGGGAAAATTCGATCCGCTCGATGATGATCCAGCCGGTGATCTTTTCACACTCACCCGTGAAATCACGGAGGCTGCAGGTATGCCTGCATACGAGATAAGCAACCATTCCCGCCCGGGCGAAGAAAGTCGCCATAACCTCACTTATTGGCGATATCTTGACTATCACGGGATCGGGCCTGGCGCTCATGGCAGACGAAACGGGGTGGCGACCACCCGGCATAAAAAGCCGGAAAACTTCCTCACATCGGTAGCCGCGCAGGGCGATGGAATTGCAGAGCACCGAATCCTGACAAACCATGACATGGCATCCGAGGCACTTTTGATGGGTCTTCGTTTGCGCGAGGGGATAGATCCTTCCAAGCTCGGTGCGCGTTTCGGTTTCGATGCATCCGGCATGATAGACCGGAAGAAGTTTGCCTTCTATCGCGATCTCGGCCTGCTTTGGGACAACGATGGCCGGATCGGCGTAACGGGCTTGGGAATGCCATTGCTCGATGCATTACTGGGCGAACTTGTTTCTGATGAACTGGTCTCCTCTTGAGCCGCGAGGATATCTTAGGCGCATGGCATGCCCATCTAGCGCTCGGCCTGAGGCGCTCGCATCATACCGTTCGCGCCTATCACAAGGCTGCTGAGAGATTGTTGAGTGCCTTCGATTTGACGGATTTCGAGGAAGTCGCAGAAGTTTCGTCTGGCCAGTTACGCCAGCATCTCGCGGCTCGGCGCGGCGATGGACTTTCCAATGCATCCGCCGCGCGAGAACTGTCTGCCCTCAAAGCGTTTCTCGCATATTCACGAGCACAGGCAGGCCTGGAGAATACCGAATCACCGCGAATGCGCGGGCCCAGGATCAAGAAAGGCCTGCCCCGCCCGGTGATGCCTGACGATGCCATCGGGCTCGCCGAGACAGTCGATGACCTTGCAGCCGATGATTGGGTTGGGGTCCGAGACCGAGCCGTATTACTCCTCCTCTACGGAGCAGGAATGCGAATTTCAGAAGCTCTCGCGCTGAGAGGATGCGATCTACCGCTCGGCGAGACTTTGACCGTCACTGGCAAGGGGAGCAAGCAGCGCGTCGTCCCCCTACTTCCAGCCGTTCGCACTGCGGTAGAAGACTATGTTCGCCAATGCCCTTGGCCGCTCGATAAGGATAAGCCCTTGTTTCGCGGTGTGAAGGGCGGCGCTTTATCTCAAGGTATCGTTCAGAAAGCCACGGCGAATGCTCGCCGGGTGATGGGCTTGCCTGATAGCGCGACGCCACACGCCCTCCGGCATAGCTTCGCAACCCATCTGCTTGGCGCGGGTACGGACTTGCGAAGTCTCCAGGAATTGCTTGGCCATGCCAGTCTGGGGTCCACGCAGATCTACACTAAAGTGGATGCTGCGTCCTTACTGGACACCTATCGCAACGCGCACCCGCGCGAGCAGGACTAGTTATCCGTTTCAGACGGCTTCCACTTGATCACTCGATATAAGTACCAGGCCGCCCCGAGAACGATGAAGCCGCCCACAGCCCAGCTGGCATAACTTTCATATTTCGAGATCACGCCTGACAGCGCGCTTCCTCCCCAAATGAGTGCTCCGTTCCAGATCAGTGAGCCAAGAAACGTGAACAGAAGAAAGCGCCAAAGCTTCATTTTCGCTAGCCCTGCCGGCAGCGAGATGATCGTACGAAGAAACGGAGAAAAACGGAGAAAGAAAACGATCCAGTCTCCATTACGACGGAACAGGTGGCGTGCCTGTTCGAACTCGCTCCATTCGAAAGTAAGCCACCTTCCGTGCTTCGCAATGAAGCGCTTCAGATGCTCCTCTTTCCATCGGCGGCCCAGCCAGTACCAAAAGTAGTTACCCGCTACAGTGCCCAGCGTTCCAATCAGCAGTAGCGGGATGAACGCCATCTGCTCTCGCGCAACGAGAACCCCGCCATACCCCATGATGATTTCGGATGGCATCGGCGGAAAGATATTTTCCAGCGCCATCAGAAGGAAAATGCCAAGGTACCCGCCTTTGGCGATCAGATCGATAATCAGACTGTTCACGACCGAACCAACGCCCGGGTGAGGTTATTGGTCCGCGTGGCGGCGCTCAATCGCGTCCCAGATGCGGCCTGCTGTATCGGTACCATTGAATTTGTCGATCGCGACAATTCCTGTCGGGGAGGTCACATTGATTTCCGTCAGCCAGTTCCCGCCAATCACATCGATGCCGACGAAGACAAGGCCACGCTTTTTCAATTCCGGCCCCATCGCTGCGCATATCTCTTCCTCGCGGGTTGTCAGCGTGGCGGCCTCGGCATGCCCGCCTTGCGCCAAGTTAGAACGAAATTCGCCTTCGCCAGGAAAGCGGTTGATGGCGCCCGCAAATTCTCCGTCGACCAATACGATGCGTTTGTCTCCTTCCGAAACTTCAGGGAGAAATGGCTGCAGCATGTGTGGTTCTGGCCAAGTCTTGTCGAAAACCTCGCTCAAAGCGGATAGATTAGTTCCATCGGTATCGAGGCGGAAAATCGCTTTCCCCCCGTTCCCGTGAAGGGGCTTCACCACAATCGAGCCATGTTCGCGCTGGAAGGTTTTCAGATCATCGAGGTGTCGCGCGATCATGGTCGGGGGCATGAAACGTGCGTAATCGAGCACGAACATTTTCTCCGGGGCGTTCACCACTTCGCGAGGGTCGTTGATGACGAGCGTCGTGCCCTTCAGCCGATCAAGCAGGAATGCAGCGCTAATATAGCCAAGATGAAATGGTGGATCCTGCCGCATCAAAACCACATCGATGTCCCTCGCAAGATCGACCCTGCGGCGCCCGCCCGCACTGAAGTGGTCTCCTTTGACCGGCTTCACTGTGACCGGAGCCGCATGAGCAGTAATCTTTCCTGCCGGCGTACCATCGCTTTCCCATGCAAGGGTCGAAACGTCGTAATGCCATACTTCATGCCCGCGATTCTGCGCCGCCAGCATCAGCGCGAAACTGCTATCTCCCGCGATATTAATGGATTCGAGTGGGTCCATCTGGACGGCGACGCGTAGGGACATTGTAAACTCCAATCAGCTGCTGCCCGGGAAGCGGCTAAGGCTGCCAGGCGTTGGCGATGTGGAGAGGGAACGCTCCTGGCGCAAGGAGGATGACATCGATGCGGATATCCTCACCCTCCTTCGCATACCGATGGGCAACGGCTTCACAGGCAGCGGCGACGCGCGAAAGACGGTATTCATCAATCGCGTGATCGAGCTCTTCCTTACGCTGGCGCCATTTCACCTCGATGAAGGCGACCAGACCTCCACGCTTGGCGATCAAATCGATCTCACCTGCCGATGTTTTCACTCTCCGGTCTAAGATCTGCCAGCCCTTCGCACGCAGCCATAATGCGGCCTTCGCTTCGCCATCCCTGCCGCTTCGCTCGGCTCGCTGGCGCTTCATTCGGACTTTATTCTCATCGCTCGGGTGTAGAGGCTCTTGCGATCAAGGCCCGTCGCTTTAGAAACATGGGCGGCAGCCTGACTTGTCTTCATCGTCTGCAAGGCCTCGCGCAGCATGGCCTCGGCATCTGCATCGCTCGGCGCATGCTCCTGCGGCGGGCCGACAAGCAAGACAATCTCTCCCTTGGGCGGGTGCGTATCGTAGTAAGCCATCAGGCCGTCGGACAAGCCGCGGCGACATTCTTCGTGAATTTTCGTCAGCTCTCTCGCCACGGCGATTTCACGCTCGGGCATGACCTCACCGATAGCTTTAAGCGATTTTACCAAGCGCGGACCGGTCTCGTAGAAAATCAGCGTCGCATCGGTCGCGGTTAGCTCCTCCAGTGTAACACGCCGTGCTTTTTCCTTTGTGGGAAGAAAGCCGGCAAACAGAAAACGATCGTTTGGCAGCCCGGAAAGCGTCAGTCCGACCACGGCTGCGCAGGCCCCCGGTAGACTGGTAACGGGTATATTTTCTGCACGGCAGTCATTTACGAGACGAAATCCCGGATCGGATATCATCGGGGTGCCAGCGTCGCTTACCAGCGCCACGGCGCGGGTCCGCATGGAATCTACGAGACGTTGTCTATCACGATTTTCGCTATGATCGTCATAGCGCCACATCGGTTTCGACAAACCGAGGTGCTTCAGGAGCTTGCCGGTAACGCGGGTATCCTCGCAGGCTACCCCATCGCAGCGTGACAGAATGTCAACGGCTCGCAGAGTGATGTCGCCAAGATTACCGATAGGGGTGGCGACAAGATAAAGTCCCGGTGTAAGACGATCTGGAAGAGGCTGGGCATCGTTGCTCACCCTCACCCCATGAACCAATTTTGAGGGACGCGGCAAGAATGAAGCGCGCATTTGTCACCCGGCGTAATGTAACCATGGCGGCGGGCGCTGTCCTGCTTTCGGCCTGTTCGATAATCCCTAAAGGCCCCGAAACCCCATCTGCAGGTACGCCAAGTCCGGAGCCGAGCAGTTCGACCCTACCGCAAGACAATCTTCACCGGGTTGCTCTGCTGGTCCCGCTTTCCGGACAGAACGGCGACGTTGGTCAATCGATAGCGAATGCTACTACGATGGCGATACTGGACACCGCAGCAGATAATCTGCGTATAACGACGTATGATACGGCAAGGGGACCGCAGGCCGCTGCCAGCCAGGCGATTGCAGACGGAAACAAACTAATCCTCGGCCCGCTCTTGGGTAGCAACGTCGTGTCGGTACGGGCGGAGGCAGCTTCAGCTAATGTTCCGATCATCAGCTTCTCGAACGATGCCACGGTGGCCGGGCCAGGTGTCTTCGTCATGGGCCATATTCCCGAGCAATCGATTGAACGCAGCGTGGGATACGCCCGAAACGTGGGCGCCCGAGATTTCGCTTTGCTCACGCCTGATGGCGATTACGGCAACCGTGCCGAGGCAGCTCTTCGGTCCGCCCTTTCGGATCACGGCGGCCAGTACGTGACAAGCGAACGATATGCGAGCAGCAACACTTCCGTTGTCAGCGCTGCCGCTCGCCTAAAGCAAAGAGGTGGTTTTGATACCGTTTTGATCGCAGATGGTGCCGAAGGTTCGATCCGCGCGGCCGGGGCGGTCAAATCCGATGGCTTACGCATACTCGGCACCGAACGGTGGAGCGGAGACCGAGACCTCATGCGATCCCCCCCATTGCGTGGTGCCCTGTTCTCGGCAGTCAGCGACGCGCGGTACGCTGGATTCGTGCGGAGCTACCAGGAGCGCTTTGGTGGGCAGCCATACCGGATCGCTACGTTAGGCTATGACGCGGTCCTACTGACGCTGCGTGCAGCGCGAGATTGGCGGGTTGGCCGCCCCTTCCCTACAGATGTTCTGTTCCAGTCCGGCGGTTTCGATGGAATGGATGGTCCTTTCCGGTTTCAGCGTAATGGCGTTATCGAGCGGGCCTTCGAGGTGCGGAAAGTGACCAATGGCGGTGTGGAAACCGTTTCGCCAGCACCTAAAGGCTTCTGATAAGCGGATAACCGCAGCTACCTGCTTGCGGGCAGCGGCCCGCTCGATATAGCCTGAAACCATGTCAGATGATCTGTTCGAAAACACGCCGACGTCTTCCGGCGACTACGACGCCTCTTCGATCGAGGTGCTCGAGGGGCTCGAACCGGTCCGGCGTCGGCCAGGCATGTATATCGGCGGCACTGACGATCGCGCGCTTCACCACCTTGTTGCCGAGGTGCTCGACAACTCGATGGACGAAGCCGTAGCCGGTCACGCAAGCCGCATCGAGGTCAGGCTCGATGAAGGTAACCTCATCACCATTGCCGATAATGGCCGAGGCATGCCGGTTGCAGAACATCCGAAGTATCCTGGCAAATCGACCCTCGAAGTGATCCTCACTACGCTGCACTCGGGCGGTAAATTCTCCGGCAAGGCCTATGCAACCAGCGGTGGTCTGCATGGTGTAGGTGTGAGCGTGGTCAATGCGTTATCCGGTCATACCCGCGTGGAAGTCGCCCGCGAAAAGACGCTTTACGCACAGGAGTTTTCCAAGGGTGCTCCCAAGAGTCCTATCGAAGAGCTGGGCCCTACCCCCAACCGGCGCGGGACGACGGTAACCTTCGTTCCTGACACCGAAATATTCGGTGATCGCCAATTCAGTGCGAAGCGGCTATTTAAACTGGCGCGCTCGAAAGCCTATCTTTTTGCCGGGGTCGAAATCCGCTGGAAATGTGCGGAGAGCCTCGCGTCTGACGACGTGCCAGCCGAAGCGGTCTTCAAATTTCCAGGCGGCCTTGCCGATCATCTAGCGGAACAGCTTGGCGGACGCGAATGTGTCACTGCACAACCCTTTGCCGGAAGCCAGGAGTTCCCCGAAGCAGACGGAATGGAACAGGGGCGCGTCGAATGGGCGATTGCCTGGCCGCTTTATTCTGATGGTTCCACCAGTTGGTACTGCAACACCGTGCCGACCCCAGATGGCGGTACGCACGAGCAGGGGCTTCGCGCGGCGCTTACCAAAGGGCTCAGAGCATTCGGTGAATTGACCGGCACCAAGAAGGCTAAAGATCTCACCGCCGATGACATAATGGTTGGCGCCGAAGTGATGCTCAGCGTCTTCGTCCGTGATCCGCAGTTCCAGAGCCAAACCAAGGATCGGCTGACCTCTCCCGAAGCTGCGAAGCTGGTCGAGAACGCGATGCGTGACCATTTCGACCATTTCCTTTCCGACAACATGGACCGGGGCAAGGCGTTACTCGGCCAGGTTATGGAGAGGATGGACGAACGTCTCCGGCGAAAACAAGAGCGCGAAATCAAGCGCAAGACTGCGACAAATGCGAAGAAATTGCGTCTTCCCGGAAAGCTTACCGACTGCTCGGGCGAAGGGGACGGCGAAACCGAATTGTTCATTGTCGAAGGGGACTCGGCTGGCGGCAGCGCAAAGCAAGCCCGCAATCGAAAGACCCAGGCAATCTTGCCGATCCGGGGCAAGATTCTAAATGTAGCAAGCGCCACCGCTGACAAGATACGCGCAAATAGCGAAATTGCGGACCTTTCGCTCGCCATGGGCTGTGGAACCCGCAAGGACTGCGACCCTGAGAACCTGCGTTACGATCGCATCATCATCATGACTGACGCGGATGTCGACGGAGCGCACATCGCGACACTGCTGATGACTTTCTTCTTCCAGGAAATGCCCGATATCGTTCGCGGTGGTCACCTCTACTTGGCGCAGCCCCCCTTGTACCGCCTCACGGCCGGCAAGGAGAGCCGCTACGCCCGGGATGACGAGCATCGCAAGGAACTCGAGCAAACTGCTTTCAAGGGCAAGAAGGTCGACGTGGGCCGGTTCAAAGGCTTGGGTGAGATGAACCCGCAACAATTGCGGGAAACCACCATGAACCCTGAAACTCGCAGTCTCATTCGGATTACACTGCCTGCCGAATTCGAGCAGCGCGCGGTGGTCAAGGAGCTGGTCGATCAGCTGATGGGCAGAAATCCGGAGCATCGCTTCAATTTCATTCAGAATAACGCGGGCGAATTCGACCGTGATATGATTGATGCCTGAAGGTGATGTCCCGGACCCCCGGGAGGAAGACATTGTTTACGAAGATCGCCGGATTTCCAGGCCAGACGCTGCGTTGCCGGATTGGGAAAGCCCAGACACGAGCTATCGCCCAATACCGATTGTCTGGTTTGCAGGAGCGCTGATCGCGCAGGTCGTCACTCAATCTCTGATAGTGGCAGTGTTCGGTTTATGGCTCAATTCACCAGCCATCGCTGTCATCGCTATCGGGCTCATCGCGAGTTTTTTTGTCTGGGATATGACAATGAAACGCGGGTTGTCTGAGGCCGCCGCAGCATGGCGGGTCGCGACATTCGCAGTCCTCTCTTTCTTCTTTTCGCTGACCGCACTAACGGTCCTGGCCTAACAAAGAACTGGGCCATTCATGCCAGACCAAGTCCGCCAGCGTTATGAAAAAATAGGTCGTCGCAGGGTCTTGGCCCTGCTTGGCGTGGGCCTCACCCTTCTCATCATCGCCATCACCGCCGCCATCATCACGATGGCATCAATCAGCACTGATACCGAGGCCGTTGAGCGCACATTGCAACGGCAGGCCATCATCGACAGCCTGGCGACTTCAAACGAACAGATTGCCGCTGGTCGCAGAGGCTTTCTCCTTCAGCCAGACCCTGCATTCACACGGACTGTCCGCGAAGCCAGCAGTGATTTCGAAGCGGAGCAAGCACGCCTATCAGACTTGCTCGGGTCTCAAGCACAGCAGGATCGGCTCGAAGAAATCCGTAGCTTAAATGCGGATCGAACAGTCATAATAGATGCCATGTTCGCCAATCCGACCAAAGCTTTTCTAGACGCTCGTGGCCTCGACTTCAATGTCGATAACGGAGTGCTGATCACTCAGGACATCCGTGAGATCGCCAAAGAAATGGCTGAATTCGAAGAGCGTGAGCTCGTTCGACGCAATCGCGCCCAGCTGAATTCTCTAGTCCAGTTCTACGTGGTAGGGGGCATTGCCGTCCTTCTGCTAATCGGCGTGCTTGTCTCTGCGGTAATCGTCGTTTTGCGGTACAACCGCGATCTTGCGAAAGCTCAGGTCAACTTACGCGATGCAAACTTGGGGCTGGAAGATGCTATCCAGTCGAGAACTGCAGAACTCATGCGGGCGAATGAGGAAATCCAACGATTTGCCTATATCGTCAGCCACGACTTGCGCTCACCGCTTGTCAACGTTCTCGGTTTCACCTCCGAGTTGGATGAAGCCCGCAAGCTCATTCACGCACATCTCGAGAAACTCTATGCGGAAAACCCTGAGTTGCGGGACGACGAAACCTGGCTCGCTGTCGACGAGGATCTTCCAGAAGCCCTCGGCTTCATCCGCACATCGACCGAGAAGATGGATCGCCTGATCAATTCCATTCTTGAATTGTCGCGCCAGGGTCGGCGTAAACTTCAGCCGGAACTGCTCGATATGGAGCAGCTGACCGATAACATCGTAGCCTCACTTCACCAGCGGGCCGAGGATGCTGGCGCTACTATAGAAGTGAAGTCCATACCTGACCTCGAAAGCGACCGGATTGCAGTCGAGCAAATCCTGCAGAACCTGATCGAAAATGCCATCAAGTACCTCAGCCCTGCCCGACCTGGAGAAATTCAAATCGAAGGTAGCACTGCGGTCGGAACAGTGCGGATTGACGTGATCGACAACGGTCGCGGTATATCACCAGAAGACCATGAACGCATCTTCGAACTGTTCCGGAGGGCGGGCACCCAAGATCAAGAGGGTGAAGGGCTCGGCCTCGCCAACGTCCGGGCCCTCGCCTATCGCCTTGGAGGAACAATCGAAGTCGAATCCCGACTTGACCAAGGCGCTAGATTCAGGCTTTCACTCCCTTCAAAATTCGTTGCTCAAGAGGCAGTTACATGAACTCCCATCAATCCGTTGGCATCGTCATGATCGAAGACGATGCAGGTCATGCCAGACTTATTGAAAAGAACATTCGCCGCGCTGGTATTTCCAACGACATCAAGCATTTCCTCGATGGCACCAGTGCTCTCGAGTACCTCTTCAACGATGCAAGCGGGCCATCGCACAACGGCCCGGCCCTGGTGCTGCTTGACCTTAACCTGCCGGATATGAGCGGGACCTCGATCCTCGAAAAGATCAAACAGGATGACACGCTTCACCGAACTCCCGTGGTCGTGTTGACTACGACGGATGATAAAGTGGAAATCCAGCGGTGTTATGACTTGGGCTGCAACGTCTACATCACGAAGCCCGTGAATTACGAGAGCTTCGCCGACGCCATACGTCAGTTGGGCCTTTTCCTGTCGGTCATCCAAGTCCCTTCGGTAGACGAGCAATAGAACCGAAACAGATCCTTTATGTAGATGATGATGCCGGCCTGCGTCGGCTGATTCAGCGCGCGCTGAGTAAGCGCGGTTTCGATGTTGATACAGCTGAAAACGCTGACCAAGGCCTCGAGCTGATAAAATCCAAGCGCTACGACCTGATCGCGATCGATAATCATATGCCCGGCAAAAGTGGTCGGCAGATGCTTGATGAGATTGTAGCGCAAGATGGACACCCTGCGGTGGTTTTCGTCACTGGAGACAGTGACACCGCTGTGGCCGTGGAAGCCATTCATGCGGGGGCTTCAGACTTCGTAGTAAAAACTGTCGGCGATAGCTTTTTCGATTTGCTTGACAGCCGCTTTCGGCAGGCATTTCTCAGAGATCGGCTCGAACGCGAGAAACGTGAAGCCGAAGCAAACCTCCGTGAAGCCAACGAACGCCTCGAAATGCTTGTTCGAGAAGTGCACCATCGCGTCTCCAACTCTCTTCAGATGGTACAGAGCTTCGTTGCGATGCAAGCGCATCAGACTGAAGAAGTTGCGGCGAAAGATGCGCTCGCCGCGACGCAGAACCGAATTAAAGCTATCGGAAAGGTTCACCAGAACCTTTATACTCGCGGCGATCTGACCACTATTGATCTGGACGAGTATCTCGCGACACTCGTTGAAGAATTTCGCGCCAATATGTCCGAGGGCGATACTGCAGTCGAACTCGTGTTTACCTCCGAGCACGTGGAAGTGTCACCCGATGACGCGGTCAATGTTGGTGTCGTCGTGAACGAACTTGTCAGCAATGCGGCGAAATATGCGTTTGCCGACCGTGCGGCAGGCAAGGTCTCGGTCGATTTGGACAAAACGGACGCCGGATATTGTATCACCGTCAGCGATGACGGAGCCGGTATTGCCGAAGGCAAGTCCCCAGAGGGAACTGGCTTGGGAATGCGGATCGTGTCGGCCATAACCAAAAGCCTGGGCACACAGTTGGAACGTGTCGAAAGTGATCGTGGAACCACGCACCGTTTCGTGGTTCCCTCGACGTAATTTCCTATCCGACGAGTTTAGTCTCTACGCTAATCCGGCTTTCTAGCGTCCGGTGAACCGGGCATTTATCGGCGATTTCCAAGAGCCTCTGGCGCTGATCCTCGCTGAGCTCAGCGCCATCCATTGTAATAGCTCGTGTGATAAGCTGATGCGGCATTCCGTCTTCCTCAGCTAGGCATTGCTTGCAATCCTTCGCATGATCGCGCGAGTGGGTGAGATGTATCTTTACCCCTTTAAGCGGCCAGTCCTTTCGCTCCGCATACATTCCCATCGTCATCGACGTGCAGGAACCCAACGCGCCTAAGAGCAAATCATACGGTGTCGGTCCGCTGTCATCCCCTCCATAGGAGGTCGGTTCATCTGCAATGAAGCTGTGACTGGTTGTGTGCACTTCCGTTCCGAACTTACCGTGGCCCATACATGTGACCACACCCTCTGCAGGCAAAGGCCAGTCGTTACTTAACGGAAGATAGCGGCTTGCCCATGCAGCTATGACATCAGCCGCAAATCTCGCATCCTGCGGCTGGAGAAGGAGGTGCCCTGCCCCTTCCAGGCTCACAAAGCTTTTCGGATGTTTTGCGGCACCGAACAGTTCGCTCGCATTCTCTACACCGACAATCTCATCGGTTGGAGAGTGGAGAAACATCAAGGGTTTTCTGAGCCGAGCGACCTCTGCGAGCAGGTCAGTGCTTTCGACCCTTTCTATAAAGCCGCGGCTTAAATTGAATTCGCGACCAGCGATCCGTACCGGACCCTCTCCCAACTTCCGGATCGCTTCAAGATCCCCCTCTATGTTGGTTAGCACGTGTGGGACATCGGCTGGTGCACCGATGGTTGCGACTGCGGCAATGCGGTCGAGGCCAATTTCATCCGCGGCCGCCAAGACCGCCGCGCCGCCGAGGCTATGTCCTACCAGCAAAATGGGTTGGGCGAACCTTTCAAATAGCTCTTTCGCAGCTGCGACTAGGTCCGCGACATCGGTCGCAAAACCGGCCCGTCCGAAGTCCCCGCCACTTCCACCTAGCCCGGTGAAATCGAACCTCAGTGTAGCGATCCCCTCTTTCGCCAGCGCACGAGCGACACTTACCGCAGCCTTGCTATCCTTGGTGCAAGTGAAACAGTGGGCGAAAAGTGCCGCGCCACGAACAAGGCCTGTTGGTAATTCGAGCGAACCGCTTAGTTCATGACCTGCTGGAGCGCGGATTGTTATGGTTTCTGTTGGCATGGGCATTCCTAATGCATGGGACTGCGGTGAATGCAACGCCCCTTCCCCTTGCCCTCACCATGCCTGCCTCCTAAAGTTTGGGTAAAGTTGCAAGGAAAGACCTATGGCCGACACGACCACAGACCAGAACCGTTTCGAAGGTACTCAATCTTATATCGCGACCGAGGATCTCAAGGTCGCGGTGAATGCTGCCGTCCTTTTGAGGCGGCCGCTATTGGTTAAGGGAGAACCCGGGACGGGAAAGACGGTTCTTGCCCATGAAATTGCCAAAGCACTCGATGCTCCGCTGATCGAGTGGAATGTGAAATCAACCACGAAAGCGCAACAGGGGCTTTATGAATATGATGCTGTCGCGCGCTTGCGGGACGGTCAGCTTGGCGATGAACGTGTTCACGATATATCTAACTACATAAAAAAGGGTAAGCTGTGGGAAGCCTTCACTTCACCTGAGCTTCCCGTTCTATTGATCGACGAGATCGACAAGGCGGATATCGAGTTTCCGAACGACTTGCTCCAGGAACTCGATCGAATGAGCTTCGATGTCTATGAAACGCACGAGCGGATCGAGGCGAAAGAGCGTCCGATTGTTGTGATAACATCCAACAACGAAAAGGAACTTCCCGACGCGTTCCTGCGGCGTTGCTTCTTCCACTACATCAAGTTTCCCGATCACGAGACGATGCGTGAAATCATCGAGGTCCACTTCCCCAACATCCAGAAAAACCTCGTCACCAAAGCGATGGAAATGTTCTACGAGCTGAGGGAAGTTCCGGGTCTCAAGAAGAAGCCAAGCACGAGCGAACTACTCGATTGGCTCAAGCTGCTCTTGAATGAAGATATGCCTTTGGATGTCCTTCAAGACAGCAATCCCAACAGCGCCATTCCACCGCTGCATGGTGCACTGCTCAAAAACGAGCAGGACGTGATGATGTTTGAGCGACTCGCGTTCATGGCTCGCCGCCAAAGCTCATAAGGGTCTGAAATACTAACGCGTCCCGAAAAACGGAACGCGTTATTTACTCGTAATTCAATCGATCAGTTGAAACTGTAGGCGAGCTCGAAATCGCCCCACCGGCGGCCGTTTACAACGATGGGCACGTAGACGTTCCGCACAACCATGTAGTTCTTTCCGTCGCCCTCTTGGCGATAGACAGCCATCGTATAGGGGCCGGAACTGGCCCGAGCCAAAAGATCCGTATTTGCCACCATGATGCGACCATTGCGGCAATATTTGGTATCGTGGGCAAGATCCCCGGTTGGTTTCCGCGAACGATCGCTGAGATGGGTCGGCAAGAAACCGTTGAGGTCGGCTTGCGAACACATCATGATCCCGCCGCCCTGCGCTACGACCTTATCGTTGACCGGACGCCAGTTTGTGTCGGCCCAATCGGAAAGACTGGTTCGGTAAAGTTCTGGATTGGTGCCTGGAACCAGCCGGTAATCCTGATCGAACAACTGTTCCATTCTGAGGGAGCCACTTTCAATGGCTTCTTCGGCACGTTGCGTAATTTCGCGCGCGAATTCCTGCGCTTGCTGGACCATGTCGCTATCCTGCGGCGAAAGCCCGGCCTTCACGATCCGGTCGAACATTTCGCTGGCAGTGAGTTCCAGCTCCTCGATCCGCTCGTGGGCGGTCTCGAGGCGTTGTTCGTTTTCATTGGCCGCGCGGTCATAGCTTTCGAGAACGTTGGACACGCGGTCCACATGCTCTGTCATCATGCCGGTTGCTCGTGTAATCTGGTCGTTCTGCTGGTCTACTTCTTCAACAAGCTGGCTTACGCCGGAAATGGTCGCGTCGATACTGGCGACGGAGCTTTTCGCTTCGTTCGAAGCCTTTGCGCCTGCCTCGATCCGCTCGATGACAGTAGACGCTTCGCTCCCGAGCGTTTCGATGACTTCGGAAATCTCGTCCGTCGCCTTACGCGTTTCACCGGCGAGCGTTTTCACTTCGTTTGCGACGACCGCGAAGGTTCGTCCTGCTTCTCCGGCTCGCATCGCTTCGATCGTGGCGTTCAATGCGAGGATGTTGGTGGTTTCAGCAATCTGCTCAATATCCTGCGAACAGCGCTTAACCTGGTCCATAGCCGCAGCAAATCCGGTCACGTGGGTGGCAAGGGTTTCCACCAGGTCGAGGAGATTGGTAATCTGCTGGAGCGATGACTGGATTTGCGTCGTACCCATATTCAGCCGCTCGATGGCGCGTGCAGAAAGGATTCTCGCTTCGTCGCTGGCTTCGGCAACTTTGCGTTGATCGGCCTCCAGCTCCCGGACAGTCCCCTGCAGTTCGACATGCTCTGCGCGCAGTACGCCCGAACTATCCAGCACGGCCTGAACGATGCCGGCCACATCGCTGCAACCGACCGTGACCTTACCACACGCCTCTGGTATGCTATTCAGTGCAGAAGCTGTTGCAGTATCGATTGGACTGATTTCCATCTAATCGGGACCCCTCATTGTCCTGTTTGAAGTTCCGAGTAGTGATAATTGGTTAGCGGACCGTTAAACGGTTGCATCGGATGGGATCAGCACCGACAAAAAACGCAGGGTAAATTCGAATTATGTTCCTAAATTTCGTCGATGAACTCCGCGCTGCAGGAATACCCGCCAGTTTCAAAGAACACCTGACACTTCTGGAAGCACTCGACCGAGAAGTAATTGGTCAGTCCCCGGAAAGCTTCTATTATTTGAGCCGAGCAACCTTCGTGAAAGATGAAGGTCTCCTTGATCGCTTCGATCAAGTTTTCTCGAAAGTCTTCAAAGGTATCATAGCTGATTATGGCCAGAATCCCGTCGATATTCCCGAGGACTGGCTGAAATCAGTTGCGGAAAAATTCCTCTCCGATGAGGAGATGGAGAAAATTAAGAGTCTCGGCGATTGGGATGAAATCATGGAGACGCTCAAGAAGCGTCTGGAGGAACAGGAAAAGCGCCATCAGGGCGGCAACAAGTGGGTCGGAACAGGTGGCACGAGTCCTTTCGGCAATTCAGGATACAACCCTGAAGGGGTGCGGATCGGTGGGGAAAGTCGCCACAAGCGTGCGATCAAGGTGTGGGATAAGCGGGAATTTCGGAACCTGGACAATACGAAAGAACTCGGTACACGAAATATCAAGATGGCATTGCGCCGACTGCGCCGGTTCGCGCGGGAAGGTGCTGCCGATCAATTGGATCTGGATGCTACAATCGATGGCACGGCGAAGCAGGGATGGCTCGATATCCGCATGCGACCGGAACGCAGAAATGCGGTGAAGTTATTATTATTTCTGGATGTTGGCGGGTCGATGGATCCGTTCATAAAGGTTACGGAAGAGCTTTTCAGCGCCGCTACGAGTGAATTCAAGAACCTCGAATTCTTTTACTTTCACAATTGCCTTTATGAAGGAGTTTGGAAGGACAACCGCCGGCGGTGGCAGGAGCGCACAAAAACCTGGGAGATTCTTCATAAATACGGTCACGACTATAAAGTCGTTTTCGTTGGCGATGCGGCAATGAGTCCTTACGAGATCACTCACCCAGGCGGTAGCGTCGAGCATATGAACGAAGAGGCTGGCGCCACTTGGATGCAGCGACTTACCAACACTTATCCGGCCACAGTTTGGTTGAACCCAGTCCCCGAGAAGCAATGGGGATACTCCCAATCAACCAAGGTTATGAAGCATCTCGTTAATGACCGCATGTACCCGCTTACGCTGGAAGGGCTTGATGACGCCATGCGGGAGTTGAGCCGCAAGCAGAGCTGATATCGAAGATACTCAACCGTAGAGAAGATGGGGGGCTATTGTCCGGCGCCAGCTTTCCTCATCATGCGTAGCCAGTTGGGCAAGATCGTCCGGGGTGGCCTCGCTATCATCTACCCATTCTCGCAAGGCAGGACCGCCGTTTATGACATCGATAGCCAGCCGATCGAATTCATACTCGTATGGAAAATCCCGCCAGATATCGTAATCGGGATAAAGCTTCCGGATGGCTTTGAAGGCCAGGGCCTGCAAGCGCCAAGGCTTGAATTCATGGTGGTCGTAATATGGACCTTCCGCATGGATCATCAGGCCGTTGCAAAGCTTGCCAGCATGCTTGTGAAAGGTGGGCTCGAACCAGCACTCACGAAGTTTGCACCCCCGCAGCCACGCTGGCGCCAAGCTTTCCATTTCACCAAGCACAGCATGCGCGTCTATGTCGGGAGCACCGAAGAGCACTTCGAGAGGCCGTGTCGTTCCCCTGCCCTCGCTTAAATTGGTTCCTTCGAGCATGACGGTACCGGCGTATGACCGAGCCATATTAAGTCCGGCGGCATTTGGACTCGGATTGATCCACACCCGGTTTTCCGGCCACCCGAAACCTGGCGCGTGACCGGGCTTCCACCCTTCCATCTCAATCACGCGATAATCGACATCGAGGCCGAAATGCTGGATAAACCAGTGGCCCATTTCGCCCATGGTCATCCCATGACGCATGACCATCGGCGCTGCACCCACGAAGCTTTCCTGCCCTGGCAATAGCAAAGTACCTTCAACAGGTCCGCCAGCTGGATTTGGCCTATCCAGAACCCACACAGACTTGCCGCTTTTCGCAGCTTCTTCGAGAACATAAAGCAACGTGGTGACAAACGTATAAATCCTGCATCCAAGATCTTGAAGATCGAACAGGAAAACATCGGCGGTGGACATCGCCTGATCGGTCGGGCGCCGGACCTCACCGTAGAGACTGAAGATCGGAATTCCGTATCGCGGATCGTTCTCATCCGCTGTCTCGACCATGTTATCTTGTTTGTCGCCCTTCAAACCATGCTGAGGACCAAATGCGCTGGTGATATTGACCCCTCGCTCGATCAGAGCGTCGAGGGAGTGATCTAGCTGCGCCGTGACTGATGCGGGATGCGCAACGAGAGAGACGCGGCGCCCCTCCAGTGGTTTGCGCAAATTACTATCTGTGAGAAGGCGGTCGATCCCGAATTTCATGAACGGGTGGGTGCATCAAGGCGTGCGATGAAGCAAGCCGGATCATGAAAATCCGGTTGATCTTGGCAGTGCTGTAACGCCCAGAAGCTTTTAATCCCGCCCTCTTCTTCGAGAACGCAGGTTATGCCCGCTGCGCATGCAATATCAGGTACGGCTTCTACGGGAATCGCGGCGTCGAAAATCGCGAAGCCAGTGCCTTGCCGCATCGTACATTCCGGTTCGCGGGGTGAAGGCCGGTTCGCCATGCCATTTCGCGGTGATGAAAAATCGTAAGCGGCCCAGCGCTCAGAAGGTGAAAGGTTGAATTCGCAGTAAGATGTGCCGCCATCCGGCTGCAAAAATAGTTCAAAGCAGGTGGTACGCCATAGTTCATCTGCCCTTCCCTTTCCGGCGAACGGGGGGACGACCAACTTTCTCGCGTCGTCAATGCGCCATCTGAGGCGGAGCCAATTCGCATCCATCCCCACGAAACTGGCCGAAACACCGCTCAAGAGTAGCGGGGGATGAGCGGGATGCGCGCTCAGTTCATACGTTTCCAACTGCGAATCCTCATGCTAGCGGCGCTCTGTATGAGCACCTACAAATCCGACCTGCTGCGTTTGCTCGAAGAACGCGGTTATATCCACCAGATTACCGATCCGACCGCTTTGGACGCCCTTGCTGCGAGCAAGATAGTGCCGGGTTACATTGGGTTTGATGCGACGGCACCCAGCCTTCACATTGGTAGCCTAGTGCAGATCATGATGCTTCGTCGTCTTCAACAGACCGGACACAAGCCGATCGTATTGATGGGAGGAGGCACCACCCGTATCGGCGATCCGACGGGGCGTGACGAAAGTCGCAAGATGTTGACCGATGCCACAATCGAAGAGAACATCTCGGGGATTAAAACTGTCTTCGAACGTTTGCTGACCTTTGGTGACGGACCGACTGACGCTGTCATGGTAAACAATCAGGATTGGCTCGGCGGCTTGGGCTATATCGAAATGCTGCAGAAGGTCGGCACGCATTTTACCGTAAATCGGATGCTTTCGTTTGATTCCGTTCGCCTACGTCTTGAGCGCGAACAGCCGATGACTTTCCTAGAATTCAATTACATGATCCTCCAGGGGTATGATTTCCGTCACCTCGCCCAAGAGATGGGCGCGCGGCTCCAGATGGGAGGCAGCGATCAATGGGGTAACATCGTAAATGGTCTGGAGCTCTCGCGCCGGATGGATGGGGTGGAAGTTTTCGGTCTGACCACTCCGCTCCTTACGACTGCTGACGGCGGCAAGATGGGAAAAACGGCCGCGGGTGCCGTTTGGCTCAACGAAGACCAGCTGCCAAGCTACGACTTTTGGCAGTATTGGCGAAACGTCGATGATCGCGATGTGGGCCGCTTCCTGCGACTTTTTACAGATTTGCCTATGGACGAAATTCGGAAGCTCGAGGCTCTCGAAGGGGCTGAGATCAATAGGGCCAAGACGGTGCTCGCGAACGAAGTCACCGCGATGGTACGTGGGCCGGAAGCTGCCCAGACAGCCGAAAAGACAGCCGCTGAAACATTTGCCGGTGGCGGTGCAGGAGAGGATTTGCCGGCGATCGAAGTCGGTGCGGAAGGCATGCGCATCGGCGCGGTCCTGACAGCCCTCAACTTCACATCCTCAGGCAAGGAAGCGAAACGCAAGCTTTCGGAAAACGCGGTAAAGCTGGACGGCGAGGCGGTTACTGATCCGGCCTATCTTGTCGAGGTGGACGAACACAGGGAGCGCAAGCTTTCACTCGGTAAGAAAAAGCACGCGATTATCCGCAGATAGTTGGCATAACCTGATCCTCGCCCGGTTATTATTTCCGAGCGGTTTACCAAATGTTCGCCTTTTTTAGGGAAGGAGATTTGGGGTAATAATTTTGAAGGTTCAAGCGGATGAGCGCAGGAGCACAACTCAGCGTAACCGATCAGCGCCGCATGGCGCGGCATCCTGTTGATCACCCGGTGATTGCCGAACATTTCGGCAAAGGTGACATCAGAATGCATATTGCGAATATTTCGGCGAACGGATTCATGATCGATGACGCCGACAAAATTGGTCGTGGCGAACGTCTCGTAGTCCGGCTTCCGATAATTGGTCGCATCGAAGCGTATTGCATCTGGTGCAGAGATAACCGCGCTGGCTTCCAGTTCGAACGTATCATCCGAGTGGATGATTTTCTTGCCCTCATCGACAAGCTCCAACCGAACCCGCGCCTTAGAAAAATGCGCTGAAAATCTCCCATGCCATTACCGTGAGAATGAACCTCTTCACAAGTAAGGGGGCTGCTGGCATGCGTCCTGCGTGAACAGCACCATCAAAGCTTCTTCCGAACGGTCCCCTCTACGGATAGCCAATTTCCGGGCGTACTGGGTTGCCAGACTGACGATGACGCTCGCGCAATACGCGATGATGCTCATAATCGGATGGCAAACCTACAATATCGCCCGCGATAGCGGTATGAACATCGGGGAGGCTTCCGGACAGCTGGCGCTGATCGGCCTGCTTCAGTTCGTACCGCTTTTTCTCCTGACGCCGTTTTCGGGCTGGGCTGCCGATCGGTTTGATCGCCGCAACATCGGACGCGCAACCATCGCATTGCAGATTTTGTGTGCCTGTACCCTCGCCTGGCTAACATGGAATGGCACAATTGCTCTCTGGTCGATTTACTCGGTTGCGATAGTGCTCGGCGTGGTGAGGGCATTTAACGGTCCGGCTTTGTCGGCGCTCGCGCCCAATCTGGTCCCGAAGGAAATCCTCCCCAACGCCATCGCTCTGTCCAGTATTTCCTGGCAGACTGGAATGATCGTAGGCCCGGCGGTCGGTGGGTATCTTTATGCGGTTTTTCCGTCACTGCCTTATATTGCGGCGGCAGTGCTTTTTATCGTAGCCATCATCTCACTTTCCCTGATCGGGAAGGTGCCACAGCCGCCCCGCCCACAGAACCAGCGACCAATTCACGCCATGGTCGAAGGTTTGCGGTATGTCGTTCGAAACAAAATGGTTCTGGGCGCCATCACTCTGGACCTTTTTGCGGTTTTTCTCGCCGGGGCGACAGCCCTGTTCCCTGTTTATGCGCGTGACATTCTCCAGGTAGGAGAAACCGGGTTGGCGCAGTTAGCCATGGCTCCGGCGGTCGGAGCGGCACTTACGGCGCTATTCTTCTCCTTCCGTCCGTTGAAGACGCAAGTCGGCCCGAAGATGCTTCTGGCCGTTGCCCTGTTCGGCTTCGCTACGATTGTCTTTGGTTTTTCCAAATCGATGCCACTCAGCTTGGCTATGCTCTTCATCGTGGGGGCAGCGGATATGTTCAGCGTCTATATCCGTCAGTCTCTGATCCAACTCCACACACCTGACGATAAGCGCGGCCGCGTTTCCTCGGTCAGCTTGCTGACTATCAGCGCGTCCAACGAATTCGGTGATTTCTTCTCAGGCAGCTTGGCCTACGCCATCGGACCGGTGGCTGCGGTAGTGAGTGGTGGTGCAGGAGCGATCGTCACCGTTGCTCTCTGGAGTAAAATTTTCCCTGTCTTGCGTACCACTAGGACCTTCGAGCCGCCTGAGGAATTGGAAGAGCAGACACCAGAAGAAAAGCTGCAGGAGCAGATCCCATGAAAGCCCAATCCGTTTTAGACACAGTTGGCGGCACATCGCATATCCGCCTGGCCCGTCTCTTCCCCGACCATGAAGTGTGGGTGAAGAACGAACGCGCCAATCCCGGTGGCTCCATCAAGGACCGTATAGGTCTGGCTATGGTTGAGGACGCCGAAAAATCGGGGAAGCTTAAACCGGGTGGAACGATCATCGAGCCGACCAGCGGCAACACCGGTATCGGTCTGGCGATGGCGGCCGCAGTTAAAGGTTATAAGCTGATCCTCGTTATGCCGGAAAGCATGAGCTTAGAGCGCCGCCGGCTTATGCTCGCATATGGAGCGACCTTTGATCTCACTCCCAAGGAAGGTGGGATGAAGGGAGCGATTTCCCGCGCCCAGGAACTCGTCGATCAGACCGAGGGCGCATGGATGCCCAGCCAGTTCGACAATCCTTCCAACTTTGAAGTTCATAAGCGGACGACCGCTCGTGAAATTCTCGCCGACTTCGCGGACGAACCGATTGACGTGATGATAACCGGTGTGGGCACCGGCGGCCACCTTACTGGCTGCGCCGAAGTGCTCAAAGAAGAGTGGAAAGATCTAAAGGCCTATGCCGTGGAGCCTGCTGGATCGCCAGTTATCAGTGGTGGTCAACCGGGGCCCCACCCCATCCAGGGTATAGGCGCCGGCTTCGTCCCAGAAAACCTGCATACCCAAGCGATTGACGGTGCCATTCAGGTTGACCCGGAGGATGCCAAGGAATGGGCTCGTCAATGTGCCGCCAAAGAAGGGTTGCTAGTTGGAATTTCCAGCGGCGCAACATTGGCAGCGATCGCGAAAAAACTGCCCGATTTGAACGCTGGCAGCCGTATCTTAGGTTTCAACTATGATACGGGTGAACGCTACCTCTCCGTGCCGGATTTCCTTCCTACCGAATAGGTCTTTATCAAGTTTGGGTGGCCTTGTTGATTTCGGGGCCACCCCAAACCTACCGATATTTCGCGATAAAATCTTCCTTCGTAAGAGGCTTGGCGAAAAGGTGTCCTTGCGCTTTGTTACAGCCCATTTGTTCAAGCCTGGCGCGTTGATTTTCCGTTTCGACTCCTTCTGCGACCACTTCAATTTTCATGCATTCCGCCACTGCGATCATACCCGCGATAATGGCTTCGCTTGGAGTGTCCGTTAAAAAATCTGCGACAAACCGCCGGTCAATCTTAAAGCCAGTAAGCGGAAGTGTCTGCAAGGTGGCAAGGGATGCGTAACCGGTTCCAAAATCATCCAGAGTGATTTTATGACCTGCATCATAGAGCTTCATCAGATGCGACAGATTTTCCCTGTCACTTTTCAAGGTGGTTTGCTCTGTAACTTCGAACTCGACATCACTAGGCTCTAGTCCATATCGATCTAGGAAACGCGGGACAGAAGAAGATAAGTTCTCTGAAAGGGCCTGTATGGGGAAGAGATTGCATGCCACGCTAGGAAGGGTCAGACCAGCGTGTCGGCTTCAGCCATGAAGCGACAGGCCTCATTTATGATCCAGTCGCCCAATTCCTGAGCGATCACATGGGTTTCAAGAAAATTCATGAAACTGGCCGGCGCGAGCAACCCTAAATCAGGATGATTCCAGCGCAGCAGCGCCTCTACACCAATGAGGCTGCCATCCCGGATGTCTACTTGGGGCTGGAAGAATAACTCCCATTCGCACTTTTCAACAGAGCTCACCAGATCAGCCTGCAAGATGCGCTGTCTGGCGTGCTCACTACGCATCGCGTCATCGAAGACACGTCGAGCCTTGCCTGATTTCTTGGCCGCAAACATAGCGAGATCGGCATGAAGCAGCAGAGTTTCTGCGTCCGTAATATCATCGTCGACTACAGCGGCTCCGATGCTTCCTCCCAGGGAAAACTGGTGCTCGAAAATGAGAAATTGTTCTTCCAGTGTTTTCAGAATTCGGTCTGAAGCAGTACCCACTTCCTCTTCTGAACATGGTCCAGGGATCAAAATTGCGAATTCATCACCGCCCATTCTCGCGATGCGCCAATTGGGATCTGAATTGAGACGAAATCTTACCGCAACCGATTGTAGCAGGGCGTCACCGGCGAGATGGCCAAGAGAATCGTTGATCGACTTGAAATTGTCGAGGTCAATTACGAGGAGGCCAGGCTTTTCCGCGTTGGCCAGACATTCACGAACGGTGTTCAAGAATGCCCTTGGCGTCAACAATCCGGTTAGTTCGTCATGTCGCGCAAGATGCTCGAGATTAGCTTCCCGGGCATGTCTATCAGAAGTATCCTGGATGTGAGCGCCAACAGTAGTGCGCCCCTCATCCTGATACAGTGAGAGAGTAAGTTCCGCCGGAAACTCGCGACCAGTTGCATGTTGCGCGATTATTTCGACGGTATTGCCAATCAGGCGGTGCTCCTCGCCCTGACGCATTCGGCGCATCCCTTCCTCGTGCGCCCTCTGAAAGCGCTCCGGAATAATCAGCGTTACCGGTAAACCGATAACGTCGGCCAACGGATAGCCGAACATGCTTTCAGCAGCTGGATTCCAAGTAAGAATGCGACCATTTTCATCCGTGGATAAAACGGCAAAAGGAGCGGAGTCTAAAAGACGCGAATAGGTGCTCGCACTATCTTTGCCTTCGGACCCGGTTCCACGGTCCGAAACCCCGCTCGGATCTTTTCCTATCCCGAGGGACAATAAGCCTCTCCGCATCCGCCCTTGACGGTTCTACGCGTCGGCACCTCTGATCGTTCCATCGCTACTCACCATCACATCAAAAAGGGCCGCTGCACATACCGTGAGCGGCCCCGATTGGTTTGAAAGATGATGCTGGCTACAAGGAAATTATGCCGCAGTCTGGAAAGCATCTTCTCCCAAAGCCATCAAGCTGTCGCTCCCCGCCTCGAGTTTGCGGCGCAGCGCACCCGCATCCGGAAGATACCGATCCATGTAATACCGGGCAGTGGCCAGCTTTTGCTCGTAAAACGCTTTGTCATCACCTGATCCAGTAAGACAATTTTGCGCCTTACGCGCCATTTTCAACCACATAAGTCCGAGCGTCACGATGCCCATTATGTGCATGTAGTGATGCGCGCCGGCACCCAGGTGATTGGGGTTCTGCATGGCGTTCTGCATGAACCACATCGTCGCTGCCTGCTGTTGCCCAAGAGCCTTTTCCAGCTGCTCGGCCATATCCTTCAGTTCATCGACTTCTTTCGCGGCAGCGATCTCTTCGCCGACATGTTTGAAGAAGGCTTGAACGGCGGCACCGCCCTTCTGCGCCAGCTTGCGACCGCACAAGTCCATCGCCTGTACGCCGTTCGTGCCTTCATAAATCTGGGCAATCCGCGCGTCACGAACATATTGGCTCATGCCCCATTCTTCAATGTAGCCATGGCCACCGAAAACTTGCTGCATGTTGGTCGCAACTTCGTAACCCTTGTCGGTGCCGTAGCCCTTGATGACAGGGGTCAAAAGGCCGAGCATAAGGTCTGCCTCTTCGCGTTCTTCCTCGGTTTGCGCCTGATGCGTAAGATCTACAAGCAGTCCGCCCCACAGAGCTAGCGCCCGCATCCCTTCCGTGAACGCCTTTGCGTCCATCAGCATGCGGCGCACATCAGGGTGCACAAAAATCGGATCGGCCTGCGCTTCCGGTTCTGCCGGGCCGGTCAAAGCACGCCCTTGCCGGCGGTCGAGAGCGTATACGACGGCATTTTGATAAGCGACTTCAGCCTGGCTCAGTCCTTGAATGCCCACGCCAAGCCGGGCGGCATTCATCATGATGAACATGGCAGCAAGCCCCTTGTTTTCCTCGCCGACCATCCAGCCTTTGGCGCCGTCGTAGTTGAGAACGCAGGTGGCATTGCCATGAATACCCATCTTCTCTTCGATCGACCCACACATCACACCGTTGCGTTCACCCAGAGTGCCATCCTCATTGACCAGGAATTTCGGCACGACAAAGAGAGAGATTCCCTTGCTGCTGTCGGGCGCGCCCGGAGTCTTGGCGAGGACGAGGTGGATAATGTTTTCACTCATGTCGTGCTCGCCGGCCGAGATGAAAATTTTGGTCCCGGTGATCGCATAGCTGCCATCGTCCTGCGGTTCCGCCTTGGTACGGATCATACCCAGATCCGTACCGCACTGCGGTTCGGTCAGGTTCATCGTGCCCGTCCATTCGTTCGAGATCATCTTGGGCAAATACTTTGCTTTCTGCTCATCAGATCCCTTGGCGATCAGGGCAGAGATTGCTCCGTTGGTGAGGCCGGGATACATACCGAAAGCCTGGTTGGCGCTGGAAATGAACTCTTCCATGACAAAGCCGAGAACGTGCGGCATGCCCTGCCCACCGAATTCTTCGGGAGCCGAGATCGTGCCCCAACCTGCTTCACGGAACTGGTCGAAGGCATCTTTGAAGCCGGGAGGGGTGGTAACGGACCCGTCATCATTCCGAACGCAACCATGTTCGTCACCGATCCGGTTCAGCGGCGCCAGAACTTCGGAGCAGAATTTGCCACCCTCACTGATGATAGCATCCACGACATCCTTGGAAGCCATCTCGAAACCCGGCAGATTGCCGTAGCTTCCGAGATCGAGGAGTTCGTTGATGATGAAGCGGGCGTCACGAGCGGGGGCATTGTAAATGGGCATTGGATGTCCTTGGGAAAGAATGGCTTTCGTTGATCTTGAAGCTGGATTGTTCTCTAATCGAGCTGGTCTTCGACCAAACTGATAAATTCGGCGAGTTCCTTGATCGAACTATCGATATCGGCACGCTGCGCCTTCAGCTTGGCCACATGTTTCTTGCATTTTTCGAGCGTGACGCGGCGCTGTTCGGCACGCCCGTCGTCGAGGTCGTAGAGATCGATCATCTCGCGAATTTCGGTAAGCGAGAAACCGACATTCTTGGCACGCATGATCCAGGCGAGACGGGCACGATCGCGCTTCGAATAGATCCTGGTCAGTCCAACGCGCGACGGAGCAATTAGGCCTTCGTCTTCGTAAAAACGCAAAGCCCGCGCCGTGCACTCGAACTCGCTCGTCAAATCCGAAATCGAAAACTGTTCGCGTTCGAGCTTGTCGGGTCGTTCGAGATGTGCGCCGGCATGACGACGATCGTTATCGGCATTGGTAAGCGGCTGTGTCATGCACACTTTCTAGCCAAACGTTTACGTAAGCGTCAAGGCTTGACGGGTTGGAGAATGCCGGCATCCAACTTGCGATAGAAACAACTCGTCGCCCCGGTGTGGCATGTGGGGCCGGCCGGATCGCACCGCAGGAGGAGTGCGTCCTGGTCGCAGTCGACTAAAATTTCCTCTACTCGCAAGACATTGCCGGAAGTTTCACCTTTCTGCCAAAGCGCTCCGCGAGAGCGTGAATGGAAATGAGCTATACCGGTGCGCACGGTGGCATCGATCGCTTCCCTGTTCATGAAGGCGACCATAAGGATACGACCAGTATGAACGTCCTGTACGACTGCGCTGAGCAGTCCCTTATCATCGAACTTAGGAAGAAAATTTTCGCCATTTTCGCGGTCGATTGGTTTTTTTGACACGGGCACTCCGCAAAATTGTATAACTACGACAGTCTGTTGCACGACCGCCACAAGCCGGGTTCAAAATTCGCTTTAAGCAAAGAACGCTGTTTGAGGAACGGACTTTCTAGGGAATGTAATGGCCCTGCAGGTGATGTGAAGCCTGCCAACCGGAGCATCGGTGCCATAAGAGCGCCAGGTTCAGGGGGTCCCGGATCCGCAGCCGCGAGGGGGTTTACACGCGGCGCATCCGGTAACGATGAGGGATAGGACCTGATGCATGCTGGGGGGCTGCATCGCTATGGTCCGGTGTATTTCGTCACGTGGCGCCCGGGGTCTTCGGACTCCGGGCGTTTCGATTATCTGGCATGGTCGAGAGCTTCGTCCAAAACGCGGGCGAAGCAGGCAATGACCACAGTCTTCGCCCCCGCTTTCTTAAGAGCCTTCACGCACGCCGCCGTTGTGGCTCCGCTCGTCAGCACGTCGTCGACCAATAGAATATCCCGACCTGAAATTTTCTGCTTTCTGTTTACTGCAATCGCTCCAGCAAGCGCCTTTGTCCGCGCTTTTGCGCCCATTCCGCCAAGGCTCGGTGTTCTTTTGGTGCGGATCAGGCCATCGACCACAAGCGTACCGTGACCCGCCTTCGCCAGTTCAGATCCCAACAAAGCCGCCTGATTGAATCCGCGCTGCCAGAGGCGCCAGCGATGGAGTGGGACGGGCACAATCAACCTATGGCCATCCCGCGAGGGAATACGGGCAGCTATCAGCCGCGCCAGCAGAGGCGCCAGCGCTATACGTCGACCGTGTTTCAAGGCGAGGACCAGTTTGCGCGATGTGTCCGTATAGAGCGTGCCGGCAGCGATCCCGTCGTGAAGCGGAGGAATTGCGAGGCAGGGCGCGCAGAGAGCGCCATCAACTGGTCCTCCCTCACCGAACGGCCGCTGACAGGTAGCACAGGAGGGCTCACCGGGAATGGCCAGGTCGGACCAACATGTTGCGCAGAGCCCTCCCTGCCCCCCGATGCTCTCGCCGCACGCTGGACAACGCGGCGGGTATACGAGGTCAACCAGAGGAGCGATCCCGTATCCCAAGGCCCGTCGCATCGTGGTTATTCTCCCCATGCCGGTGTGCTGCACCGCTTGCATGCTTGTGGCAAGCGCGGCAGGGGGCCGGGATGGATATTAGCGATGGCAGATAGGGCGCCTCCCCGCATTTTCAGCCGCCAGCGCCGCATGGCCGGCTACCGNCGGGCGCTGGTCCGCCAGTCGCAGCGCGACGCGGCGCGCTATGTTCTGGACGACATGGTCGAGGACATTCTCGACCGGCTCGAGTTCATGCGATTCGAACCTGCCCGAGTCCTCGTGATCGGCGACTGGACGGGCACCCTCGCCCTCTCGCTGCGGGGGCGCGGATCGCAGGTGGAAGAAGCCAATGTCCGGACGATCGACGAAGAGAAGCCGATCGGGGATGGATCCTACGATCTTATCGTCAGCCTCGCCTCGCTGGGCCGGGTCAACGATCTGCCCGGCGCGCTATTGCATTTGCGCACGGCATTGGCCGAAGGAGGCATCGTCATTGCCTCGCTGATCGGTGCGGGGAGCCTGACGAACCTGCGGCGCGCCGTCATTGCGGCGGAACCCGACCGGCCGGCCGGCCGGATGCATCCGCTGGTCGACAATGCCGGTGCTTCGGCGCTGATGCAGCGTGCCCTGTTCAAGCGTCAGGTGGTCGACAGCCGTTCGCTCGAAGTCTCCTTCGGATCGCTCGACCGGCTCGTGTCGGACCTGCGCGACCAGGGGCTGACGTCGAGTCTTGCAAGCGGCGCGCCGCCCCTGGGTAAAGCTGCCCTCGATCGCGCCCGCAAGTCCTTTCTAACCGCTGCGAACGACCGTGATCGAGTCATCGAAACATTCGAGATACTGACCCTAACCGGCTGGAAAGACTAGCGAAGGCTGGCCTGCGCGGCAGCAAGTCGAGCGATCGGCACGCGGTAGGGTGATGCG
>NZOF01000149.1 GCA_002695185.1 Erythrobacter sp. | reverse complement strand
CCCCGCCGATCTGTTCGACCAGTTCGATCTGGTCAGCCACGACCTGATCCGCGCTTTCAGCCCCGACAGCTTCGACATACGCCCGGTTGACGAGCCGCAGATGCATATCTGATCCGCGGAACCACATCGGCATGGGTGCAGCCTCGATCAGGCCTACCAGCGCCGCGAAATCGTCGCGCGCGCGCGCGGCCTCTTCGCCCAGCCTGGCAAGCTCTTCTTCGGTTTCGGTAAAGTCGAAAGCCCAGATCAGCGCAGCGCCACTCGGCGAAACCATGGGATCCGCAAGAGCGCCCCGGAGGGAGAGCGATTTGCGCGAACCGATGGGACGCAGCGCCATTTTGAAAGGGCGGGCGGTCTTCTGGGTCCGGCGTACGTGGGTCGAAAGTTCTTCGACCTGCTCTTCGGAAAGGCCAGTGCCATCGGCTCTCGAAAGCTCAGTGAGATATTCGGGCACGGTATCGAGCCCGATCCAGCGTGCAAACCGATCAGGAGCCTCGATCCGGCCATCGGCCCGTACCAGCAAGGCGATGGCTGGACCGTCTTCGACCATGCGGGCCAAGCGGCGCGCGGCATTGCGATGCGCCCGTGCGCTCCGGATTTGCCGGCTGGCCTTGATCATCAGGAATATCGCTGCCCCGGTCCACAATGCCAGCAGCAGACCTATGAGAGGCAGAAATACGGGCGAAATTTCCATCAATTGCCAGCTATGCCGCCAGCGGGCCGGATGCAACCGGAGATGCAACCGCTATGGCGGCGGCCCGACGGGTTGCCGGGCCGCCCTATGTACCGATCAATAACGGTAATGTTCAGGCTTGAACGGTCCTTCGACAGGCACGCCGATGTAATCGGCTTGGCCCTGGCTGAGCTTGGTCAGCTGAACACCGAGCTTGTCGAGGTGCAGTGCGGCGACCTTTTCGTCGAGCTTCTTGGGCAGGACGTAAACGTCGTTCTTGTAGGCGTCGGTGTTCTTCCACAGCTCGATCTGCGCCAGCACCTGGTTGGTGAAGGAACAGCTCATCACGAAGCTGGGGTGGCCGGTGGCGCAGGCGAGGTTCACGAGACGGCCCTTGGCCAGCACGATGATTTCCTTGCCATCGGGGAACTTCACCAGATCGGTGCCAGGCTTGAGTTCGGTCCATTCATAATTGTCGAGCGCCGAAATCTGGATCTCGCTGTCGAAGTGACCGATGTTGCACACGATGCTCATCGGCTTCATCGCCTTCATGTGTTCGGCAGTGATGACGTCTTCATTGCCCGTGGTGGTGACGAAGATATCGGCACGTTTCACGGCTTCTTCCATGGTCACGACTTCGAAACCCTCCATCGCCGCCTGAAGGGCGCAAATGGGATCGATTTCGGTCACCAGCACGCGCGCCCCGCCATTGCGGAGCGATTGAGCCGAACCCTTGCCGACATCGCCGTATCCGGCGACGCAGGCGACCTTGCCCGAAAGCATGACGTCGGTTGCGCGGCGGATCGCGTCGACCAGCGACTCGCGGCACCCGTAGAGGTTGTCGAACTTCGACTTGGTGACGCTGTCGTTCACGTTGATGGCAGGGAACGGCAGCTTGCCGGCCTTGGCGAGGTGATAAAGGCGATGAACGCCCGTGGTGGTTTCTTCCGACACGCCCTTGATGGCCTTCACCGACTTGGTGAGGTAACCCGGCTTGCGCTTCAGGAATTCCTTCAGCGCGCGCTGCATCTCGATTTCTTCAGCATTCTGCGGCTCGGGCATTTCCTCGCCTGCTTCGATACGCGCACCCCACAGGGCGAACGCGGTCGCGTCGCCGCCATCATCCAGGATGAGGTTGGCAGTGAGGTCTTCGTCGCTCTCGGTCGACCAGTCGAAGATCTTGCCGACATAGTCCCAGTAATCTGCAAGGCTTTCGCCTTTCACTGCAAAGACCGGAATGTCCTGCGCAGCGATGGCAGCAGCGGCGTGATCCTGCGTCGAGAAGATGTTGCAGGTTGCCCAGCGTACTTCGGCACCCAGCGCGACCAAGGTTTCAATCAGCACGGCAGTCTGGATAGTCATGTGGAGCGAGCCCACGATGCGCGCGCCCTTCAGTGGCT
The DNA here is from genome assembly GCA_002695185.1 of Erythrobacter sp. The sequence goes on along the minus strand of NZOF01000149.1, from coordinate 62,589 downwards.
GCGCGTCGCCATATTCCTCGCGCGTGGCCATCAGGCCCGGCATTTCGGTTTCTGCGATGCGGATTTCCTCGCGACCATAATTGGCGAGGCTGATGTCCTTGATGACGTAATCGTTGAATTCGGCCACGGGCGGTCCTTTGCAATCTCGTAGAATTGGGCCGCGCAAAGCGAGTGAGCGGCACTTGTGATCGCGCCGCCCCTAGCCTTTAGCCGGGGGGAGAGCAAGTTGACCTGCCCTCCCCTTCAGCAACTATTCGGAGGTGTCTTAGCGACGCGCCCAGAGCCCCCCGCTGCGCGGCGCGGGTCCGAGCAGTTCGTCGGCGGCCTGCGCAAGGACTGCCGGATCGCTGTTGCCGGACAGATCCTCGGTGATTTCCTTGAGCTCCGCATAGCCGAGCCACGGATGTCCCTGCCCGTACTCATTGGCCATGCCGACGCTGATACGATCGAGCGCCCGCTTCGCGCCCTTTCTGCCATGCGCCGCAACCAGACCGTTCTCCAGCCCGCGGGCGGCGGAGTTCAGCGCGGTGATGTGCGTGGCCGAAAACTTGCGGTAATGCGGCTGGAAATCATCGGCTCCCATCCGGCAGCGCAGCGATGTTACCATCAGCATGATGTCGAGCCGGCGGATCTGCTCGTCCTGGCTGGCCGCGCTGGCGGCTGTCGGCGCAAGGACGAGGGAGGCGGCCACGGCGGCAGCCCCCATTGCCTTCATGAAATGCATAATACTGGTCTCCCTGGGCGAGCGTCCCGTGCTCACCCGGAGTTTCCTGCACTGTAAAATTTACCGACATTTAAACCCGTGCGGTAAACCCAACTTAACCATCCCACGGCTTGCATGAACGGCGCGGTGCATTAAGTCGCGTGGCAGGATGGGACATACAGGAGTTTCCAACATGACAATCGCAGTAGGCGACCGCTTGCCCGACGTAACGCTGGTCAAGGCCACCGAAGAAGGCCCCGAGAAGGTGCAGTCGGCCGAGTATTTCTCCGGCAAAACCGTCGCTCTTTTCTCGGTCCCGGGTGCATTCACCCCGACCTGCTCGGCCCGCCATCTCCCCGGATATGTGGAAAAGGCCGACGAGCTGAAAGCCAAGGGCGTCGACGAGATCGTCGGCACCGCTGTCAACGATGCGTTCGTGATGGGCGCCTGGAACAAGGCTTCGGGCAGCGACGACATCACCATGCTGGCAGACGGCAATGGCGAATTCGCCGAAGCGGTCGGCTTGACCATGGACGGTTCGGGCTTCGGCCTCGGCAAGCGCGGCCAGCGCTATTCCATGCTCGTCGAAGACGGCGTGGTGAAGCAACTGAATGTCGAAGAGCCGGGCGATTTCTCGGTCTCCAGCGCGGACCACATGCTCGGCCAGATGTAAGGGCCTATGATGCGACCACGTAGTATTTACTAATCTACAATTTACGAGGGCGGCTCAACGGGCCGCCCTCGCTTACCAATTGGCTCAATACAGACTGATCAATAATCCTGATAATCGCAGCGACCTACACAGTGCCTAACTGGCACACCAAAGTAGTGATACTGATTTCTATCGCTCCCTCGCGATCCAGGATTTTCACGCTCATATTCTTTGCAGATCTCATAGATCTCACGATGAGTTAAACCCATACCTCGCAAATCTATCGGGCATGAAAACGACTCTGGTACATCGTTTTGAGCTAGAGCCGGGGCGGGCAAAGCTGCAAAGTTCATCGTGAGCGCCAATGATAATGCAGACAAGTAGACTTTATATTGCATTAGCTATACCCTTCTTCGTTATGTAATTTCCCTTACTCACTAAATACAATAATATTATTTCAAGGTGATGGTCAAGCTTTTAAAAAGTCTTTGAAACCAACTTCGATTGTGGGCAGCAACCTTTCGGGACACGTCTTTCACAGCTAATCACACTTGGGAAGAAGCTCTTTTCCGGCCGGGTGTGACACCGACCGGGCTATTTACAAAAACTTTGACAGGGGCGGGGTTCATCATCCCGCCCCTGTTCTTCTGGCCGCGGCATCGCCCCGCCGCATCAGTCGGAAAAGCGCGGTAACGTCGGGTTTTTGCGGAATGCCGACCATCTTTCCGCGATAGACGACCGGCTGTACCAGACCGTCGTCGATCCACCGAAACAGCGCCTCGGTTGTCAACTTCCGCCAATCGGGTCTGGGCCGCTGCACGCGCCCGCCTCCAGGCCCGGTCAGCACGTGGTCCCAGGCAAAAGCGAAGCCCTCGCCGCCAGCCCGCTCGCGCAGCGCGTAAGCGCTCGCACGCGACATGTCCACGCTCCGCGCTGCCGCACTGACCGAGCCGGTGGCATAGAGGCTGGCGAGAAATGCGCACTGCCGCTCCAGGCTCCAGCCATCGCTCCGCGTTCTGAGAGCAGCCGGATGGAAATAGGGCGGACGACGGCGGCAGCGATGGGCGGGACATTTCGGCATCCGCGATGATGGAGCAGAAGCGGACCGTGTAGGAAAGCACTTCAGCACCGCGCTGCTGAGAGATTGCTCTATCCGCCTTGTCGAATTTTCTTGGCCCTGCGGCCCTGCCAAACCTTCCGATCTTCCTATATAAGGGAATGGTGATGGGGAGCGCCTACACGCAAGGCGGTATAAAAAGCAGGGACGAGCACTGGAAAAATGGCCAAAATACTAGCTATTTTTGGCCTCCGCTGGATTGGCAGGGCTTTACCGGCCCTGACTATTCTGGCCACGCCCTCCGTCCTTTCCGCGCGCTGCGTCGGCGCCGATATTCCGATTGTCGCCCAGGCAGAACTAGAAACCGGACGGGATCCAGCAAACGCCGTGGGCTGGATCGCCAACACCATCGCTCTCACCGATCCGGCCGAGCGCCGCAAAATCGCCAATCTGTATATGGTTCAGTCGATCGCCTATTCGATGAGCGGGCAGGACGTTTCGCCTGCGATCGATGCCGCCACGCGATTGGCCGCCAATTTCTCCACAGACGATCCGATCAATCTGTTCCTGTCGGTCAGCAAAGCGGCGAGGATAAAGGACGAGACTGTTCGCGAGCGCCGCTTTGCAGCCATCGCGCGCGCGCAGCAGGAACTCCCCGCCGGCAGCAAAACCAAAAGCTGTCTCGGCGTGGATATCGCCTATTACAACATGCTGGAGGAAGATTGGCGCAAGGCGTTCCAGTTCGCCAGCCAGGCTTATCGAAATCTCGATGGCGATCGGAACAGCCGGGCGCGGGCCGAAGCCGCGTCCTTCCTCGCCTCTATCCTGTCCGAAGGCCATCAGTATGAATATGCCAAGCAGCTTCATTCCGAAGCACTGACATTTTTCGAGAAAAATGGCCTGATCGATCTCGCCGCGAACGAACATGTCATCCGCGGCGATACCCAGCTTGAAATGGGGAACTGGCAGGCCGCGCTTGCCGATTTCGAAGCATCGATGGAGCAGGCGCAAAGCTATGGAAACGATTATGCGGTTGCCTATGCCCAGCTGGGTATCTGCGAGGCGAGTCTGGACGGAGATCTGCTCGAACGGGCCGAAGCGACATGCGATGCGGCTTATTCCGCGCTCAATCGGCCTAGGGAACAGGTGGCTCTGGTCGCGGGCGAAGCAAAGGCATCGCTTCTGCTGAAACAAGGGGAGCCGGCGGCCGCGCTATCCCTGCTCGACACAGTGATCTCGAGCAGGTTCGAGGCAGCGACAGCCGAGGACCGGGCCGCAGCATACCGGAGCCGCGCCGAAGCGCTTTCCGCGCTCGGTCGTTACCCGGATGCCTATCGGGATATGGTCAGGGCCGACCGAATTTCCGAAGATCTGAACGCGCGCAATCAGAACAATGCAAATGTTATCGCGCAGGCGCGCTTCCAGACCGAGGAATTGCAGAACGATTTAGCCCGGGAACAGGAAGCGAGCGAGGCAAGCAAGCGGATCGCGCTCCTTATCCTGATCTGTACAGTGACGGTTCTCTTGCTGCTCGGTCTTTTCGTCCTGACCTTGCTCGATCACCGCCGCAAGTTTCGTAAACTCGCGATGGTCGATCCGCTTACCAACCTATCGAATCGCCGGGCCACGCTAAATCAGGCGAAGGCAGCTCTGCGCGATGCTGGCGCGAATACCCCGCCCGCGACGATCGCCTTGCTGGATATCGATCACTTCAAGCGCTGCAACGATAAATACGGCCACGATGCTGGTGATGAAGTCCTGCGGGAATTCGCGCGTATCATAAATGACGAAATGCGGACTGAAGACATCGTGGGGCGATGGGGCGGCGAGGAGTTTCTCGTGATCTTTCCGCGGACCCACGCCAATGAGGCAGCCGCTGCGATTCAGCGCATCCGCTCTGCCGCAGAACGCGAAACCTTTGCGTTCGCGCCGGACTATGCCCTGCAGTTCAGCGCCGGGATTGCCGAGCTTGATGAAACCGAAAGCGATTTGCGAGAATTCATCAAGCTGGCCGACCGGCGGTTGTATGCCGCGAAAGCCGAAGGACGGAACCGTACTTCGGCCGAAGGTTGCGGAATCGATGTTCTGGCATCGCTTCGCAGGAGCGAACCGGACCGTCGATCCCTGTCCTGATTCACACAGTCGCGGCTGGCGGTCCGGCTTTTAGCCGTATCCCATCAGCCGCAATACTTCCTCGCGGCTGCGCGGATCGTCGAGGAAGGTACCCATCATGCGGCTGGTGACCATGCCTACGCCGGGCGTGCGGACACCGCGTGCCGTCATGCAGCTGTGCTGCGCATCGATCACCACGGCCACGCCCTGCGGATTGAGGTGTTCCCAGATGCAATCCGCCACTTCCGCGGTCAGGCGTTCCTGCACCTGCAGGCGGCGTGCGAAACCGTGGAGGACGCGGGCCAGCTTGGAGATGCCGACTACCCGGTCATTCGGCAGATAGGCGATTGCCGCCTTGCCGATGATCGGGGCCATGTGGTGTTCGCAATGGGACTGGAAGGGAATATCCTTGAGCAGGACGATCTCGTTATATCCGCCCACTTCCTCGAACACGCGGCGCAGGTGAATGGCGGGATCTTCCTCGTACCCCTGGCAATATTCCTTCCATGCGCGGGCTACGCGGGCAGGTGTGTCGAGCAGGCCTTCGCGCGTCGGATCGTCACCGGTCCATTCGATCAGCGTGCGGATCGCATCCTGCACGTGATCGGGGACCGGCGGTTTGCTGAGCGGGTTGTCTTCATCGGGCCCAACGAGGCTGCTCACTTCTTGCGTTTCCTTCTGATCTTGTTGCGCATCCGCGCAAGACGGCTTCCCTTGCGGAAAAGGCCGCCTTTGGCAAATGGCTCGAACAGGTCCTCGGGATCTTCGGGGTCAAGCAGGCCGCTATCCGCCACCTTCTCCTCTACCTCGTTCAGCTCGGGCGGATGATAGCGCATCAAGTTCCGGCCGCTTTCAGTGATCGAATGATCGATCATCGCCGCCATCGAGCCATGCCGTTCGAGAAGTTCGCCGATCTCCTCTTCTTCCAGACCGCAATGTTCAGCCAGCAACGAATAGCGGATGCGTCGGATAGGGTCTTCGGCGTGGCCGTTTCCTTCCCGTTCACAATCCACGAAGACATCGCATTCGCTGTCGAGGCCCATGGAACGGTTGTTCATATTGGCCGATCCGATCCGGAATATCCGGTCATCCACAATCATGATCTTGGCATGGACATAGATCGGGGTGATGCCTGAATAGGGCGTCCAGATAGTGAAGCGGCCCTTCTCGTCGGCCTCCTCTATGCAGCGAACCAGTTCCGCACGGGCATGATCCATGGCCTGCTGTTCAAGCCAGCCATCGGCGTGGCGCGGGTGGACGATCACGATTTCGGGTGGATCGTCTTCCTGCATCCGTTTGAGCATGGCCTCGCAAATCGCGCGCGAGGCGAAATACTGGCTTTCTGCATAAATGAACTTTTTGGCGCGCTTGATATGTTCGACGAACAGGTTCTCGATCTCGTCGACTTTTTCCCATTCGCGGTGGGCCGCGCGAGTCCGCGCGATGCCGACTTCGACATTCTCGAATGTCGGTTCGAGCCCGTCGGGCCACAGGCTCCGGTCGGTGCGCTGGACGGGAAGCAAGGGTGTGCCCCCTGCCCTGATCCAGCGATCGCGGCCCAGATCGCTGAGCGCATCGGCAATCTCGCCTTCCATCATCATGGTCGCGTCATGCCAGGGTTCGTACCCTCCCCCACGCGGCGTCTTGCGCAGAGGTTCGTCCTCATTGTGATCGCGCGTGTCCCAGCGCTTCACCGTCATGTCGATACCGCCGCAGACGGCCAGCGAATTGTCGAGCACGGCGATTTTCTGGTGGTGGCTGCATCCGGTGGGGTGCGCGCTGTCGAACTTGAAGTCGATTCGGTGATGCCGCGCCCAGCGGGTAAGGTCCCACCACATCGATCCGCGCACGACGAATTTGAAAATGCCGAAGCTCCATTTGAGCATGCGGATTTCCAGAGTAGGTCGATGCCGGACCAGCCAACTGATGAAGCTGCCCAGCCGGACCGGATACTCGCGCTTGGTCGGTCGCTGCCACCAGCGGCGGCCTTCGGCCAGATGGATGCGGGTGTCGAAATCCCAGCCGATCAAAAAGATGCGATACCGTGCTTTCAGCATCGCTTCCTGCATTGCCGCGAAATAATCCGCGGCGTCGATGAGGACGGCCGCCCGATCCACCTTGGCAAAGCGCCAGACGCTCGGGGAGACACCATCCCCAATGCGCGACACAGATTTTGGATCGGGCGTATCTTCGCCCTCTTCTATTACCCCCTCATCAAGCACGGTTATTCTTTCGCGTCCTCTTTCTTTTCGGGCGTCACTTCGGCGTCGTCCATCTCTTCCTTCTTACGGCGCTCGAAGACCGAACGCATGTGCTCAAGGTCCTTTTCATCGAGATATTTGGCAAAGTCGGGGAAGTGATCTTCCTCTTCCTCGTCGATGTGATGGCGATAATCATGGTCGAAGGTCTTGAACTTGGTCAGCCAGCCGCCTTCCGACATGTCGGTTGCGGCGAGATCGTTCAGCGCTTCCTCGATTTCGTGGTGCTCGGCAACCGAATGGCGCGTCTCACCCGTGGTCGGTGGCTTGCGCAGCATGGTGGAATAGAGCGCCTGCTCCTCCGCGGCGGCGTGCGACTTCAGTTCCTTGGTCAGTTCCTCGAACAGCTGTTCGCGCTCTGCGCTGTCACCGCTCGTCTGCATCAGCTTGTCGAGCAGTTCGCGATGTTTGTCGTGATCTTGCTTCAGGCGATCGAATATCTCTTTTGTGTCGGCCATGTTCGGTAAACTCCTTCGGTTGCAGAACAGGCGGATGTTGCGGCGGTTCCGCAATTCTTGAAACGGCCCTGCGCGCTCCGCATATTCTCTGGCATGAGGAACCAGCCCACGGGGCCCACCAAAGCCCAGATGCAGCAGATGGCAGAAGCGGTCGTCGCTTCGCTACCGGACCATTTCCGCGCGCAGATGGGCGATATCGTCCTGCAGGTGGAAGACTTCGCCACACCCGAACAGCTTGCCGCGGTGAACCTGTCGAACAAGTGGGAGTTGAGCGGTCTCTACCAAGGGGAGGCTTTGCCCGACCGCTCGATCTGGCAAAGCCACCGCATGCCCGCACGCATCTGGCTGTTCCGCGAGCCGCTGATTGCCGAGTGGCGGGAAACGGGCGTGAGGATGGACGATCTCGTGCGGCACGTCGTCATCCACGAGGCAGGCCACCATTTCGGCTTCAGCGATGACGATATGCACGCGCTGGAAGATAAGGCAGAATAAGAGTTCGTTCGGGCGGTGCGTGACAGCCCGCTTCCTCTGCGAATTCAAAGGTTTACCAGCCAAAAACCAAAGAAGCCCACGACCCTTGCGGGTCATGGGCTTGTTTGGTGCGCCAGGAAGGATTCGAACCTCCGGCCGCCTGATTCGTAGTCAGGTACTCTATCCAGCTGAGCTACTGGCGCGTTGGAGGGGGGCCAATAGGCAGAAGCTGAGACCTTGGCAACACCTAATCGGTAATTTTTTGAAGCAATTTATCCATCAGCGCGATGTCGAGGGGTGGCCTGTCCAGTGACGCGGCTTCAGCAGGGAGGAACCAGTCCAGCGTCCCGCCCTCCAGCGCACGGGGAATGCCCCGCCATGAGCTGCAGCTGTAAAGAAGTATGACAATGGGTGACCGGCTCTCAAGAGGCCCCTCCTGTGCGAAGGTTTCGGGAACGAGCTCATCCGGTGTTATCTCAAGATCGAGTTCTTCCCCCACCTCGCGCACCAGCGCTTCTGCGGGCGTTTCGCCTTCTTCGACCTTGCCACCGGGGAACTCCCACAGCCCGCCATGATGCTTGTTATGAGGCCGCCGGTGCATGAGCCAGCGCCCCCGGTCATCTACCAGTCTGATCGCGACCACCGGCATCCATGTCGGTTTTTTTTCCAATCTCGTGATCCCTGAAAAGATTTTCTTAAGACCTCACCCCCTAATCGAAAGGGGTCAGCTACGAAACGACAAGAGGGACAAACCAAGTGGTCCGATTTCTAAAAGCATTGGGACACGACGAACGGGGCGCAACCGCTGTCGAATACGGGCTGATTCTCGCGATGATTTTCCTCGCTCTGGTGGGGGCTCTCGAGACTTTCGGGAAGACGACGACTTCGATGTGGAATCACGTCAGCTCGACGGTGGAGGAAGCTCGCGAAAAATAAAGCGCGAAGAAAAAGCACGCCTGATTAGCAATTTGTCAATCAGTCGGCGTCAGAACGAGGATAGCTCAAGCCGTTGGACGCGGTGAGAGTCGGGTACCGAAGACTGAACCAGGAGACATACCATGAAATTCATCAACAAGCTTCGCAAGAACGAAGAAGGCGCGACCGCAATCGAATACGGTCTGATCGCTGCTCTGATCGCTGTTGCTGCCATGACCGCCATGGGCGCACTCGGCAACCAGCTGGGCGAGACCTTCAACAAGGTCGCTTCGACCATGTCGACCGCGAACGCCGACTAAGTTCTGCGACATCGCATTGAAGAGGGTGGCGAGGGAAACCTCGCCGCCCTTTTTATTTTAATTGTCTCTTTAAATCGAACTCAGCATTAAGCTCAGCTCCCGCGCACCACGATCTTCACCTTCTGCCCGGCGGTCACGCCTTCGCCTGAAGACAGACCGTTCAACACCCGGAAACGCTCTTCCTGAGCGCTGGGGTAGGCCATCCGACGTGCCAGCGAACTTACCGTATCACCGCGCTGTACCGTTACTACGTCGAGCACGCGTGGCACCACATTGGCAGCTTCCTGTGCCGAAACGCGGCGCACTGACGAGAACATCGAATTGAACGTGCCTGCACTGCCCGCCGGTGTGATTGCGAGGAAGTGATAGGCGCGGTTGTTACCGAATTCATAAGCGAACACCGTGACATCCACCTGACCGTTGCCGTTGTTTACACGTGCCGTGCCATATGCCGCAGGCAAGCCATTTACCGTAGTCGTCTGGATGTTGCCGGGCCGGATCTGCTGCTGCTGGCTCAGCCCGGCAAATACCGAATTCACGTAATTCTGAAGATTGCCGTTATAGGGCGCCAGCGAGAATTGTGCCTTGCCGCTCTGTCCATTGATTGAAACGGCGCTAGTGCTGTTGACCATGTAGAAGCCCTGCGGCGCCGTGAAGGCAAGCTGGAGCTCGGGGTGAATGAATTGCCGCCCCTCAACAATCCCCTGCGCCGGATCGTCACCATAGGTCAGGCCATCGATTCGCGTCAGGAACGTATCGCGATTGGTTACCCCGGTGAGGCCTTGCGCCTGGCTTGCAGCAGCCTGGACACGGCTGGCCGGATCGGGGTGGGTCGATGCCCATTCCGGCAGGCTTGCATTATCGCGCCCCTGAAGCCTCGCATCGAGAGCGTTCTGCGCTGCAAGGCTGGCCAGAACGGTCGCCATAGCGCGCGGATCATAGCCAGCCTTGTTAAGATACTGGATGCCCATCTGATCCGCTTCAAGCTCTTGGCTGCGAGAGAACTTCAGCGTCAGCATCTGCGAGCCCTCCAAAGCCGCCTGACCGATCTGCTGGCCGAGAGGATTGTTTCCGAGCAATATGCCGGACAGGATCGCAGCACCGGCACCTAGCAGCGAATTTCGTTGCGCGGCGGCTTGGCGACGCTGCGAATGGCGCAGCGCTACGTGAGCCACTTCGTGGCCGAGAACGCCTGCCAGTTCGGCTTCATTGTTCATCAGCGTAACAAGCTGCCGGGTGGTATAAACATACCCGCCCGGAATGGCGAAAGCGTTGTTTACCGGGCTGTTGACGAGGCTGACAGTGAAACTGTCGCGGGCATTGCCCAGTCCGGACTGGACAGCGATCGTCTTGCCGACCTGCTCGACATATTGTGCCTGTGAACCCGTCATCGCCCCGCCGAATTCGGCGAGCAATTCAGGGTGTGCTTCTGCCCCCATCTGCGCTTCGCTCTGCGTGATCGGCTCGGAGGCGCTGGGAATGTTGCCTCCGCCCGGCAATGCTGCACATCCACCCAAGGCAAGCGAAACGGTTGCGGTGGACGCGGCGGCGATGGATTTGAAGCTGGGCATTGAAAGGCTCCCCTTGCACAGGCGCGCAGGGACACCCCCACGCCCGTAAGTTGTAACTATGCAAGAAGAAACCTAAGCGGCAGACGGTGGTTCCCGCCTGCCGAGCAGAGACCGGGCGTCAGCCCGCCATTTTGAGAAAGCGCTCTTCACGCATCCGCTTGAGTTCATCGGCCGAATTGCGCGACAGCATGTCGAGCTCTTCGCCGATTGCCTGGCCGAGCGATTTGGCCGCCGCGACGGGATCGCGATGTGCGCCTCCGACAGGTTCGCCGACGATGCGATCGATCACACCAAGACGCTCCAGATCCTGCGCCGTCACCTTCATCGCTTCAGCCGCATCGGGAGCCTTTTCCGCGGTGCGCCAGAGAATCGAGGCACAGCCTTCAGGCGAGATCACCGAATAGACCGCATGTTCGAACATCAGCACCCGCTCTGCACTCGCCAGGGCTACAGCTCCGCCGGAGCCACCCTCGCCGACGATGCTGGCGACCATGGGGACCGGCAGCGCCAGACACGCTTCGGTTGAACGGGCAATCGCCTCTGCCTGCCCGCGTTCCTCCGCTTCCACCCCCGGAAAAGCACCCGAGGTGTCGACGAGTGTGACGACGGGCAGTCCGAAGCGTCCGGCCATTTCCATCAGGCGGATGGCCTTGCGATAACCTTCGGGTTTTCCCATGCCGAAATTGTGCCGGATTCGGCTGGCGGTATCATTGCCCTTTTCATGGCCGATCAGGACGACCTTGCGCCCGCCAAGCCGGGCAAGCCCGCCCATGATCGCCTCGTCTTCGCCATAATTGCGGTCCCCGCCCAAGGGCACGAACTCGTCAAACGCATGCTCGACATAATCGCGAAAATGTGGCCTTGCGGGGTGACGTGCCACCTGGGTCTTCTGCCACGGAGACAGTGATTCGTAGGTGCTTTCGAGCAGCGTCGTGCTTTTTACCTCAAGCCGCCGCAACTCGTTGGAAATATCGACATCATCGCCGTCCGCCGCCGCGCGCAATTCCGCGATGCGTTGATCCAGTTCCGCGACAGGTTTTTCAAATTCGAGATAGGAAATCATGGCCAACCCGCTAGTCGCTGGCGCGCGCGCGTGCAAGCGGGTGCCGCTCGTTTACGAGCTTTACCAGCCGCGCGGCGTCGACATGGGTGTAGATCTGGGTTGTGGCGATATCGGCGTGGCCCAGCAGCGTCTGCAGCGCGCGCAAGTCCGCCCCACCCTCCAGAAGGTGAGTGGCGAAGGCATGGCGCAGGACGTGGGGGCTCAGTTTTTCGGGCGGCAGGTCAGCCCGCACCGCCAATTCCTTCAGCATCTGGAACAGGCGAATCCGGGTCAAATGCCCGGTACGCGAGGGAAACAACCACCGGGATTCGGTGGGCCGGACCGCCAGCCAGCGAGCCAACGCCTTCTTTGCGCGCGTGCTTACCGGCACCAGCCGGGCCTGCCCGCCCTTGCCGGTGACCGTGAGAAAAGGCTCGTCGCGGGGGACCGCAGATAATGGCAAGGATACAAGCTCGGTGGCGCGCAGCCCCGAACCGTAAAGCAGTTCGAGCATCGTCAGCAGCCTGACCGCTTCGGGCCTTTCACTGCCGGCCTCTGCCTCGGCGCATTGGAAAAGCGCCTCCACCTGAGCGTGGGAGAGGATCTTCGGCAGCGGGCGGCGGGTTGCCGGGCGCGGCAAGGCATGGGTCGGATCATCTTCCCGGTCGCCCTCATTCACGAGGAAACCGAAGAATTGCCGTAAGGCAGAAATCTTGCGCGCCATCGTCGAAGGCGCCAGCGAGGACCACCCTTGCCCCAGCTTGGCCAACTGTGCCGCACTGAGCGTGGCCAGGGCGGATCCTGCCATTTCCTCTGCCTGCCGAAGATCGCGTCCGTAGGCGAGCAACGTGTTGCGTGCCGCTCCGCGTTCGGTCGCCAGCATGGCGAGGAAATCGTCTATATCGCTCATCTGGGCCCTCAGGCGCGAGCGACCGCCTCCGCCGCGATCATCCGCGCTTCTGCTTCCAGCCCGACCCGGTTGAGTGCGGAGACGATGTGATAGAGATGACGCGCCGTCATCTGGCTCCACTCCGTACCCTGCATCCCGAGACCGGCCAGAATACTCACCAGAGCTGCATTGTCTGCTGCAGCAGCACGGTCGATCATCCGCGTCCAGGCAGTCGGTGCTTCGAGATCGACGCCGAGCGTATCGCTATATTCGGCAATGTTGCCGGAGGAGAACCGGCCGAGCCCGGCCAGTCCGGCAAGGAACATGCGCGATTTGCGCTTGCTCGATGATCCGTCGTTATCCTCGAAACTGCCGAAATCGCCATCGCTGACATCGTCGCCGGACGGGTTGGCAAGAGCCAGCAAGGCCCAGCCGACCGAGCCCGTGTCGACGACATTGGCCCAGCGCATGGCATCGCGATCGAGACCGGCAGTCAGCATGGAAGCGATCAGCTTGCCGGAATCGCTTTCGAAATCCGATGTCGGCGTCAGCCGCGCTGCGGCATAGGCGGTGAGAACGAGCCGGCCGTAATCCGTGTCATCGCCGCCCCACACATCCTTGATGGCCGCAAGTCGCCCAGTTGCAGAAGCGTCGGTATAAGCATCGCCCAGCCGGATCGCGGTGGTAAGGCCTGCGCTCTGTTCCTCATTCGCGCGCATCGCATACAGCTGGGAATAGAGGTCAACCATTGCTTCGGCGGACAGGATTCCAGACGCAGCCGCTGTATCGGCACCGCGCAGCCGTTGCACGGTCGGGAGCGCTGGTATGAGAGCCGAAGACTTGAGATAATACGGTCCGAGATCTTCGGATAGCTGTTCGGGCAGATCGATACTGAGAGCGTTGGCCAGCGCGAAGCGCCAGGGATTCATCTCATCCACCCCGTCCCATTCGATGGTAACGGCGCGGCGGCCCTGGCCGGCCGACCCGGCATACCGCTGGGCGAGAAGCACATCGATCCGGTCGTCTTCCGTCCGGTTGAGCAGGCGGCGCAGATCGTTCTGCGCGCCCGTCGCCTCGCCCGCAAATGAAGCGCAGATGGCCTCCAGCATGGACCACTGCATTCCTTCGCCGCTGACACCGTCGAGCCTTACCACGGGGCAGGCCCCGACGATATCGGCCGTGCCGAGATATGCTCCCATCGCCGCATTGACGAGCGCGCCGTTGTAGTTCGCCGCGTCGACATCCTGGACCAGGGCGCGCGCTGCCGCATGTTCGCCCATGGAATTCAATGTGCTGGCACGCAGCGCCGCGAAATCGACTTCGCTCATTCCGACCGGCGCATTGAGACGGCTGGCGAGCGCGCGCCGCAGAAGAATGTGCCCCCAGCGAGAAATCACCGGGCCCTGCGAGGCAGCGAGCGCGGCCTGGACAATCGAACCGGGCTGGCGCGCGAGCGAGCCGGTGGGAAAACCGCCTTCACCCGGACCGATGACACCGATTTCCTCGGTCGAACGCTGCGCTGCCGGCGGAATGTCGTAACGCGGCTTCAGCCCGAACAGTTCGTCCAGCTCGGACGTGGTCATCGCCTCCAGCTTCGCCGCGGATGGAATCTCCGAGGCGCTGATATTGGACGTATCGACAGTGGTCGGAGCCGGACGCGGCGGGGTTGGCTGCACCACCTCGCCCCCTTCGCTCGGCGCAGGAGCTGGTGCCGGTGCGGGCGCTGGAGCGGGCGCTGGCGCCGGACTTGGAGCAGGCGACTGGGTCGCGGGCGGCAGAATGCTTTCAGGCGCGCGCTGTGCGAGAACGACAGTCGAGGTCAGCGCCAGGGCAGCACCGGCAAGAAGAAGCCCGCGGCTCACAGCGCACCCTCCGGTACCTGGATCGATTGGCTGATCGGTCGAAGCGGCTCCTCGCCTCCATCGATCCAGGCCGCAACCAGAATGCCGACGATCGCCAACAGGGCGATCCAACCAAGGGCTGAACGTTTCACGGCCAAGTTTTTCGTATCCTCGTGCAAATATCCATGTGCCTTGCCCGCGCCCTAGCGCATCTATAGGCCGAGCGGCAATGAACAACGCGCACTCTTATCCCAAGGGCGACGATACCCCTCTTCGGATGGCCAGGCCGATCGTGCTGGTCGGCTTGATGGGCGTCGGCAAGACAACTGTCGGAAGGCGGCTTGCAAACGCGCTCGACCTTGATTTCATTGATGCGGACGAGGAAATAGAGCGCGCCGCGAACCGCAGCATATCGGAAATCTTCGAAGCGCATGGCGAAGCCTACTTCCGCGATGGGGAGCGCCGCGTGATCGCGCGCCTCATGGAAGAGGGCCACGGGGTAATTGCGACCGGCGGCGGCGCGTTCGTCGACGATGAAACCCGCGCTCTCGTGCTGGAAAAAGGCATAGCCGTCTGGCTGGATTGCGACATCGATACGTTGGTAGAACGTACCGCACGGAAGGATACGCGTCCACTGCTCAAGACCGGCGATCCGCGTGCCATCCTGCGCAATCTGAAAGAACTACGCAGCGCGGCCTATTCGCAGGCACAGATCCACATCGTGACCGACGATGGTCCGCACGAGGCGACTGTCGAAAAACTGCTGAAGGAATTGAGCGAATGGCAGTAATCCCCGTCGAGCTGGCTGGGCGAAGCTACGAGGTCCGTGTAGCGCGCGGCCTTCTCAAAAATATCGCGGATGAGGCCGCCCCGTTTCTCCGCAAGCAGGCAGTTCCGATTGTTGCCGACGCCAATGCCAAGACCCATTGGGGCCAAGTCATCGAAGCCTCGCTCAAGGCGGCCGGAAAAGAGCCGTTGTGGTTCGAAGTTTCGCCGGGAGAAAGTTCGAAAAGCTGGGAAAGCCTTGCGCGACTGACCGATTGGCTGCTTGCCCAGGGAGTGGAACGCGGTGACCATGTGCTGGCGCTGGGCGGCGGCGTTGTGGGCGATCTGACCGGTTTCGCCTGCGCCATCCTCAAACGCGGCTGCGGGTTTATCCAATTGCCGACAACCCTACTAGCCCAGGTCGATAGTTCGGTCGGCGGGAAAACCGCGATCAATACGTCGGCTGGCAAAAATCTGGTCGGCGCGTTCCACCAGCCATCGCTGGTTCTGGCCGACCTCGATACCCTCTCCACCCTGCCTGAACGCGAGCTCCGTGCCGGTTATGCCGAAGTGCTCAAATACGGTGTTCTGGGTGACGCAGCCTTTTTCGACTGGCTGGCGCAACACGGGCCTGATGTGGTGGGTCTGCAGCCCTCCCCGCTCGAAGAGGCCGTGGGAACCAGCGTTGCCGCCAAGGCCCGAATCGTTGCCGAGGACGAGCGGGAGACCACCGGGGCGCGCGCGCTTCTGAATCTCGGGCATACGTTCGGCCACTCGTTTGAAGCAGAAACCGGCTTTTCCGATAGACTGTTACACGGAGAGGCCGTTGCATTAGGCATGGTGCTGGCTGCGCGCTATTCCGCCCGGCGCGGAGAATTATCGTTGAGCGACGCCGAGCAGGTGAGCCAGGCGGTAGACATGGCCGGCCTGCCCGCAGAAATTTCCGCGCTGGATCTCGATTGTGACGGCAAGGTGCTGGCGGACCATATGCTGCATGACAAGAAGATGGACGCAGGCACCCTGCCCTTCATCCTGCTGCGCGGTATCGGCAACGCTTACCTTGCCGTTGATGTCGACATGGCCGACATAGCGGCCTTTCTCGACGAGCAGTTGCAGGCACACTAGCAAACCGTCGGGAACAGCCAGCATGAAGGTTAGCGAAGCCGCCCTCGACGATCCCCAAGTCCGTGACCTGATCGCGTTTCATCAACAGGACATGGAGGCAATTTCTCCGCCGGGTACCAGCTTCGCCCTGGATTTGTCGGGCCTATCCGGGCCGGAGATTACGCTTGTGGGCGCATGGTACAGCGAAGTTCTGGTGGGCATCGGTGCACTCAAACGATTGGGCACCACACAGGCAGAGCTCAAATCCATGCGGACCCTCCCGGCATACTTGGGAACAGGTGTAGCCGGAGCGATATTAGCCGAGCTTGTCAGGATCGCCCGCGAAGAAGGTATTGCCCGGTTAAGCCTGGAAACCGGCACGAGCGAGGCTTTCGCACCAGCCATCGCTTTCTACACGAGGCGCGGCTTCGAAGCCGGGGAGGCCTTCGCGGATTATGCGAACGGCCCCCACAACCAATGCTATCATCTCGACCTCTAACATACTCGCAGGCGTATCCACGCTTCAGTCGAGTTCGAGGATAACCTCGTCGACGGCGAGCGAGTCGCCTTCCTCGGCGTTGATCTTGCCAACCGTGGCTTCCTTCTCGGCGCGGAGGATGTTTTCCATCTTCATAGCCTCGACTGTGGCGAGCGGCTGACCGGGCTGCACTTCGTCGCCTTCCGCGACATGCAGTTTCACCAGCAGACCCGGCATGGGGCAAATCAGCATTTTGGAAAGATCGGGCGGCTGCTTTTCGATCATATGCGAGGCCAGATCCGCAATGCGGGTCTGCAGGATGCGCAATGTATGCGTGGCGCCGCGCGTGGTCATGCGATACCCAGTTCGCGTCGCTTTAAGCTGGATCGTATAGGTGTCCAGCGGATCCGCATCTTCGTCGCCAGTATTGTCATATAATGCGACGTCGACCATGCTTTCGCCGGGCGTGTACTGCATTTCGATCGTGACCTGTTCGCCATCGACCGTCAGCGCATTCTCTTCCAGCCGCACGTCATGGCTCGTCGAACCTTCCTCACGCTCGCCTATGCGAATGGTCCAGTCCCCCGGAGCATAGAGATCGTCGGACAGCTGGCCTGCAATGCGGCGCGCGCGATCGGCATTGGCCGTCGCAACCACGCCGCCGACTGCAGCGAGGACATTGCGCAAGCGATCGTCTGCCGGGGCACCCTGGAAACCTTCGGGATATTCTTCGGCGATGAAACCGGTCGTCAGATCGCCCGCACGGAAGCGTGGATGCTGCATGATCGCGCTCAGGAAATCGACATTGTGACCAAGGCCATCGATACGGAAAGCGTCGAGCGCGGCGACCTGCAGATCGGCAGCTTCATCGCGCGTCTCGCCCCATGTCACCAGCTTGGCGATCATCGGGTCGTAGAACATCGAGACTTCGCCGCCTTCGAAAACACCGTCATCCACGCGTACGCCATCGACACCGCGACGGCCGTTTTCCTCGCCATCGTCAGCCCATGGCTCGACCGGGGGTTCATAGCGCACCAGCCTGCCCGTTGACGGCAAAAACCCGCGATAGGGGTCTTCGGCATAGACGCGGTTCTCGATCGCCCAGCCGTCGATTTTCACATCGTCCTGCGTCATGGCCAGCTTCTCGCCCGCCGCGACCCGGATCATCTGTTCGACCAGATCGACCCCGGTGATCGCCTCGGTCACGGGATGTTCGACTTGCAAACGCGTGTTCATTTCAAGGAAGTAGAAGCTTTCGCCGGTCGTGTCCGCGCCGCTCACGATCAGTTCGACCGTTCCTGCGCTGTAGTAACCGACTGCTTTAGACAGCGATACGCATTGATCGCCCATGGCCTTGCGCATTTTCGGCGTGACGAAGGGCGAAGGCGCTTCTTCGACCACTTTCTGGTGGCGGCGCTGGATCGAGCACTCGCGCTCGTTCAGATAGATCACATTGCCATGCTTGTCGCCGAGGATCTGGATCTCGATGTGGCGCGGATCCTCGATGAATTTCTCGATGAAAACGCGATCGTCACCAAAGGAATTGAGGCCTTCGCGTTTGGTCGCCTCGAAACCTTCGCGCACGTCCTTCTCGCTATAGGCGAGGCGCATACCCTTGCCGCCGCCGCCGGCGCTGGCCTTCATCATCACCGGATAACCGATGTCGTTTGAAATCTCGACCGCATGATCGGTATCGCGTATCTCGCCGACGAAGCCTGGCACGACATTGACGCCTGCTTCGCGCGCGATCTTCTTGGATTCGATCTTGTCGCCCATCGCCGCGATGGCATCCGCCGGCGGGCCGATGAAGGCGATGTTTTCCTTCGACAGCGCTTCGACGAAGCTCGCGCGTTCGGACAGGAACCCGTAGCCGGGATGGACCGCCTCGGCCCCTGTCTGTTTGCAGGCCTCGATGATCTTTTCGGCGATCAGGTAACTTTCCGAAGCCTGCGCCGGCCCGATGTGGACCGCCTCGTCAGCCATTTTTACGAAAGGTGCGCGGGCATCGGCATCGGAATAGACGGCGACCGTCTGGATACCCATGCGGCGGGCGGTCTTGATGACGCGGCAGGCAATTTCGCCGCGGTTGGCGATAAGGATTTTTTTGAACATATCAGCCTTCGGTAATCTCTCTCTGCCGGTCCGCATAGCCGATTAAGGCGGGCGCGTAAGCCCCTGCGCCGCGCCGGTCCCCCTCGCCATCGATCAGGGCGGTCATGGTGGTGGCCAGGCGCTGCTGGTTTTCCCAAGACAATTCGCCCAGAGGCGCGATGTAAATGCCGATGGTGAAGACGATGGCCCCGGTGTCTGGAAGGCGGCGCAAGGTCTGGCGCTCCGACCGGACGAACAGGGTTTCACCCGAATTGTCGGCAGTTACATGGGCAAAAGCCTGCTCCGGCGTCTCGGCGACCCAGTGCTTCGCATCGGTTGGTGCGATGAACCAGTTTGCGCGTCCGAATATCAGGCCGGGTTTGAGGCTGGCCATGAAATGATCCACCCCCCTCGCCAGCTGGTCTGCATATCCGTCGATGGATTCATGCACGGCGCGCAGCGGAAGACCCACCTTATCGGCAGGCGTCCAGTCGGAGGGCCACGCGACCGCCGCGCCGATGAGGCGATACTGCTTTTCGTCCGGAAGGCGGATCAGCAGGCACATGTCTTCGTGATGAGACGCGGCTGCTTCGGGCAAGCCGCCGGTTACGCCAAGCATCGCAGCCAATTCCGCGCCGGGTGCCTGGCTGGCGGGAGTTAACTGGATGCCGTCCGGGAACACCGAGAAGCCTTGCGCGCGGGAGGCAAGATCGGGATCCGGCTGCAGCCACTCGCTCTCTGTCAGCCTGGCGAGCCCCATCTTCAGCACGCCCCCACCGCGGGCGCGGGGCAGCAATTCGTCGACCGAAAAGCCGAGAGTCACTGCGCAGAAGGCTGCGGACCGCCTCTCTCGCAGCGGAGGGCCAGCCCGTATTCTTCCAGCCAGTCCGCCTCCGTGGGCAGCAGATATTGCAGCGCTTCCGGCATCAGGCCGTGCAGGCTGGTGGGATGATGAAGGTCCGCGCGCCGGTCCGAGAAGCAGTAAGGCTGCGCCTCCCCGACCTTGCCGAGCAACGCGAACATCCCCTGCTCGGTCTCACCGCCCTCGTCGGCCAGCGAGAGATATATTGGTGGGCGATCTGACACAGGGCCGCTCGCCGTCAGGGCAAGCGACTGGCCGTCCCACTGGAGGCTGGGCGAAATCGCAGCATAGCCCTGGAACATCTCTGGTGCCTCCAGCCAGCTTTCGATCACGAAATGCCCCGCCGCGCTTTCACCGACGAGGATGACGCTACCATTATTGCGATAGCGCTCCCGCACGAGCGGCAGCACCGTGTCGGCGAGCCATGTGCGAAACGCTTCGCTCTCGCCAGCAGTGGGGTACTCGGCGCGCTCGCCCTCGATGGACGTCGGCGGCAACAGCTCGCGCTGGCGATCGACTGTCTGGATGCCGACCAGAATGGCTGGCTGGCTGCGGCCCCACAGGCGATTCCACTTTTCCAGCCCATTGCCGAGGAAAAGGTCCTGATCCGTGCCACCATCGAGCTGGACAATGATGGGCCAGCTCTTGTCCGAATCTTCGTCATAGTCCGGCGGCCGGATCACATTGACCGCGCGCTCCTGCCCGAGCACGTGGTAAGTATAGCTTTCGCCCGCCACGATCGGCACGGGCTCCGGCACAGGCTGTCCAGACGCGAGCAGAAGTGCGGCGAGCGCGCCTATCACTCGGCAGGTTCCATGCTCTGTTCCACGCGACATGCGCGCATCGGTTCTTCGCCCTGCATCGCTGTCAGGCCGAGCTTGGCGAACAGCGCGCCGTCGCTGTCATCGCCCGCGTTCGGCGCCGTCAGCAATTTGTCGCCGGTGAAGATCGAGTTCGCGCCTGCGAGGAAACACAGTGCCTGTGTCGCCTCGGACATGCTTTCGCGCCCGGCGGACAGGCGGACCATGCTCATCGGCATGCAGATACGCGCCACGGCAACGGTCCGGACGAATTCAATGTCGTCGATCTTCGCCAGCGGGGTATCCGCCAGCATGTCACCCAGCACCGTGCCCTTGACCGGGACCAGCGCATTGACGGGCACGCTCTCCGGATGCCGCTCCAGCGTGGCGAGCGTGTGGACGAAGCCGACGCGGTCTTCGCGTGTCTCGCCCATGCCTACGATCCCGCCGCTGCACACGTTGATGCCTGCGTCGCGCACGTTTTTCAGCGTGTCGAGCCTGTCTTCATACTTGCGGCTGGAGATCACGCGCTCGTAATATTCCGGCCCGGTGTCGACATTG
Source organism: Erythrobacter sp. (assembly GCA_002695185.1). Next base: position 41,639 of record NZOF01000149.1, on the reverse strand, counting down.
TGATTGTAATAGTCGAGCCCGGCTTCCTTGAGCATATCCGCCTGTTTCGGCGTCAGCATGCCCAGCGTCATGCAGGTTTCGAGGCCCATGGCGCGCACGCCTTTCACGATCTCGACGATCGCGGGCATGTCACGGTCTTTCGGGTTACGCCACGCCGCGCCCATACAGAAGCGCTGGCTACCTTGGTCTTTGGCCTGCGCCGCGCGCTGGAGGACAGACTGCACCTCCATCAGTTTGGTCGCCTCGACGCCGCTGTCGGCCTTTACCGACTGCGAGCAATATCCGCAATCCTCCGGACAGCCACCGGTCTTGATCGACAGCAGTGTGCACAGCTGGATCTGTTCGGGCGGATGGTTCTCGCGGTGGACTGTGGCCGCGCGGAACAGCAACTCGGTGAAGGGGAGGTCGAAAAGGCCCGCGATTTCGTCGCGGGTCCAGTCGGTGCGGATTTGGGTGCTATTATTCATCGCTTCGTTTCTTCGCAAATGTTGGTGCCATGACTTGATGGCTTACAATTTAGGCCGCATTCGTAATCGCCCTTTATAGGCCGCCCATTCCTGTAGACTCGCTCTATCTTCAGTCTGGACACGGCCGCGTCTCGGCAGAGCGCCAGGCTTTCGAATTCCCCAATAGGGATATCAATTAAAAGATTTGCCCCATCAGGGTAAACCCAACCATTCCACACGTCCGGCTCTCCACATCCCGTAAGCAAACTTAGCGAAATGCAGATGGCGAACTTGTTCACTTCGCCGCCTCGCTCGTCATTGCGAGGAGCCGCAGGCGACGCGGCAATCCACCGTCAGATGCTGATTCTTGCGCAAACGGCAGAAGCTGGATTGCTTCGCTGCGCTCGCAATGACGGGTCGCGTACAGCATTTTACTCCGCCGCCTCGTCCAGATCCTCACCCGCGGGCGGCATGTTGTGGCCGAGCAGGCGCAGCACATCCGCCGCGCATTCGATCACATTGCTGCCCGGGCCGTAGATGCCCTGCACCCCGGCATCGCGCAGGAAGTCGTAATCCTTTTGCGGGATCACGCCGCCAGCGATGACCTTGATATCGCTGCGGCCCGCATCCTTGAGCAAGCCGATCAGCTCAGGAATCAGGGTCTTGTGGCCAGCCGCGAGGCTGCTCGCGCCGATGGCGTCGACATCGTTCTCGAGCGCCATATCGCGGGCCTCCGCCGGGGTCTGGAACAATGGACCGGACACGACTTCAAAACCCATGTCGGAAAAGGCGCTGGCAATGACGTTGGCACCGCGGTCATGGCCGTCCTGGCCCATTTTGGCGACCATCAGCTTCGGCGCACGACCAAGGCGCCGTTCGACCGCTTTCACACCTTCGAGAACCTGCGCGTAGCGATCATCGTCTGAGTAGGCTTCGGTATACACCCCGCGTACCGGGGACGGTACGGTGTCGTAGCGACCATAGGCATCTTCCATGGCTTGGCTGATTTCACCCAAGGTCGCGTCGTGACGGGCAGCTTCGACCGCAAGCGCAAGCAAATTGCCTTCGCGCTGCGCGGCGCCGCGTGCGAGCGTATCGAGCGCGGCGCGGCAGGCGAATTCGTCACGCTTGGCGCGCACTTCCTCGAGCCGCGCGATCTGGCTCTGGCGGACCTTGTGGTTATCGATATCGAGCGTGTCGATTTCGTCTTCCTTGTCGCGGCGATATTTGTTCACGCCCACGATCACGGTTTCGCCGCGATCGACGCTGGCCTGCTTGACCGCTGCCGCGCGTTCGATCTGCGCCTTGGGTTCACCACTGGCAACATATTCGGTCATGCCGCCGGCCGCCTCGACCTCGCCAAGCATGACCTTGGCCTTCTCGACCAGCGCGGCGGTGAGGCTTTCGATGTAATAGCTGCCGCCCAGCGGATCGGCGACATTGGTGATGCCCGTTTCTTCCTGGATCACCAACTGCGTGTTGCGCGCGATACGGGCGCTGAAATCGGTCGGCAGAGCGATCGCTTCGTCCAGCGCATTGGTGTGAAGCGACTGCGTTCCGCCCAGGACCGCCGCCATCGCTTCGATCGTGGTCCGGATGACGTTGTTATAAGGATCCTGCTCCTGCAAGCTGACACCGCTGGTCTGGCAATGCGTGCGCAGCATCTTCGACTTGGGGTTCTGCGCGCCGAGATCGGTCATCACATCGTGCCACAAGGCCCGCGCGGCACGCATCTTGGCGATCTCCATAAAGAAGTTCATGCCGATGCCCCAGAAGAAGGACAGGCGCGGCGCGAAGGCGTCGATATCGAGGCCTGCNTCCATCGCGCGCTTGGCGTATTCCTTNCCGTCGGCNATGGTGAAGGCCAGTTCCTGCACCGCCGTCGCCCCGGCCTCGTGCATGTGATAGCCNGAAATNGAAATGCTGTTGAATTTCGGCATGTTGGCCGANGTATATGCGATGATGTCCGANANGATCCGCATGCTCGGNTCGGGCNGATAGATGTACGTATTGCGGACCATGAACTCCTTCAGGATGTCGTTCTGGATGGTCCCGGCGAGCTTGTCCTGGCTGACCCCCTGCCGCTCGGCCGCGACGATGTAGAAGGCCAGCACGGGGATCACCGCGCCGTTCATCGTCATCGAAACGCTCATGGTATCGAGCGGAATCTGGTCGAACAGGATTTCCATATCGCGCACGGTGTCGATCGCGACGCCAGCCTTGCCGACATCGCCAACGACGCGCGGATGGTCGCTGTCATAGCCGCGGTGGGTGGCGAGGTCGAAAGCGACCGACAGCCCCTTCTGGCCTGCTGCAAGGTTGCGGCGATAGAAAGCGTTGGATTCTTCGGCGGTCGAGAAACCGGCATACTGACGGATGGTCCACGGACGGCCGGTGTACATCGAGGCATAAGGGCCGCGCGTGAAGGGCGCGATGCCGGGAACGCCGGGGTCGAGGTCGGCGGCATCCTCGCCGGTGTAGAGCGGCTTGACGGCAATGCCTTCTGGCGTGTGCCACGTCAGGTCACGCCCCTTCACCTCCTTGTCGGCGCGGGCTTTCCAGTCGTCATAGGTGGGTTTTTCGTTTGCCATATCAAATCCGTTCGCCCTGAGCTTGTCGAAGGGCCGTACTTCACTTTTGTACCCGCGCTAAAAGAAAAAGCGGTGCTTCGACAGGCTCAGCACGAACGGGTTGAGGAGGTTGGTCCTAGTTCGACCAGTGCGTCTTATCCTTCGGCGTTTCCATAATCTCGGTCAGCTGGCCCATCATGTCTTTGGGGTGAAGGAAGAAAATGGGCGTGCCATGCGCGCCGATGCGCGTGGGGCCGAGGATGCGCTTGCCCAGACCCTCGAACCAGTTACGAGCCTCCTCGATATCCTCAACCTCGTAGCAAACGTGATGCTGACCGCCAGCGGGGTTCTTGGCGAGGAAACCGTTGATCGGCGAGCTTTCATCGAAAGGTTCGATCAGCTCGATCTGGGTACCTTTGCCCGTCTCACCCTGTGCGTCAGGTGTGTCGACAAAGCAGACCTTCACCCCTTGCTCGGGCAAATCGAACGGCTCGGTAATGTGCACGGCCCCCATCGTTTCGCGGTAATAGGCGATACTGTCGTCAACCGATGGCGTGGCTACACCGATATGATTGAGGCGGCCGAGTTTCATGTCGCAGCTCCGAAAAAGCAAGTGGCGCGATCCCGCTAACGGAACCGCGCCATGTAATGCAATCGCAAAGCTTGAAAATCAGCCGCCTGTCGACACCTCATCGAGGCCATCTACATATTCAGCACCGGCGAGAATTTCACCCGAGCTCCCTTCAAAGCTGTCTCCGATTGGCTGCACGCGTCCGCCAAGACAGGTACCCAGGAAACCTTCCATCGCGGCAAAAAAGCTCATGCGGTTTTCCGGTTTCTGAAAACCGTGCCCTTCATCAGGATAATTGATGTAGGTCACAGGCAGACCCTTTGCCTGCATCGCCTCGACTAGGTTATCGGCTTCCTGCTTGGTAACCCGCGGGTCGTTACCTCCTTGTCCGACAAGCAATGGCACCTTGATGTCATCGATCCGACTGATGGCGGACCGCGCCAGGAGATCCTTGCGCTGTTCCGGATCGGCAGGATCGCCTACATAGCGGAACCAAGTCCCCGCGAGGAACGGTTTCCAGTATTCCGGGAAGCTTTCGATCAGGGTAACGAGGCTCGAAGGGCCGACGATATCCACGCCGCAAGCGAAACGGTCAGGCGTGAATGCGACCCCGGTGAGAGTAGCATAGCCGCCGTAGCTTCCGCCTCCGATCGCTACCTTGTCTTCCTGCGCAATACCTTCGGCAACTGCCCAGTCTACCGCATCGACAAGATCACTGTGCATCTTGCCGGCGAATTCACCGACTGCAGCATTGGTGAAGTCCTTCCCGAAACCGGTAGAGCCGCGATAATTCACGCTGAGTACGGCATAGCCCCGATTGGCCATCCATTGGTGCACGGTGTTGTAACCATAGCTGTCACGCGCCCACGGGCCACCGTGGACCCATAACAGCATGGGCACTGCCTTATCGGGACGCCCGTCGCCATCGGGATCGCTGCCTGGCGGCAGAGTAAGGTAGGAAACCATCGTAAGCCCGTCTTCCGACTTGAGCTCCAAGGGATGCATTGGCTGGAGCGGCGCATCAGCAAGCGCCGGGCGGGTTTCAAACCAAGGCGTTAGCGTATCGGCGTCGCGGTCATAGACGTAATACTGACCGGGAGCCTCGGCGCTGCCGCCATAAACGATCCACTTCGTATCGTCCGTCGTGCGCGAGGAAATCTGGTATTCGCCATCGATCTTGCTCGACAGGAATTCAAACTCGGAAGCGACTTCTTCATTCAGCGGAGTCCACTCTTCCTGCAAATAGTTCGTCGCATAGGCGATGGGCTCATAGGTCTCATTGTCGACGATGATGTTGCTGAGATCGGCCTTTTCAGGCTCGACAAGCACTCGTCGTTCACCAGTGGTAAGGTCGACCGCAACACCCGCCGCAAGATTCCTGTCGCGGCTGTCGATCATGTAGACCGTGTCATTGTCGCGAGAGAATTGAACGATGTTGGTGTTCAGCATGTCTTCGCTCGGGATGTCGGCAAAGACGTCGCCGGGCGTAAGGTCCTCATTGAGATAGACAGCCTTCATACCGCCATCGGGTTGCGGCACCATCGCCATACGCGGCTTATAGGTGTTATCGGTAATGAAGGACGCATATCCCGGATTTTCGGCGATTAGCGTACGTTCGCCAGTCGTCAGGCTGTATTCGTAAAGGTCAGTAAGCTGCGGATTGCGCTCGTTTGTTCCTACCAGAATTACGCCGGGTCGATCACGGCTAACGCCCATCAACTGCGCACGGATGCCGTCAGGCAGCGGAGTAAGATCGCGAGTCTCCCCGGTTCGCGGATCAGTAGCGTAGACGTGAAAGTTCTCATCCCCGTCATTGTCTTTGACGAACAGGACGTACTTGCTGTCGACCGACCACAAGTGATTTGAAATCCCGCGGTGACGGTCATCGGTAACCACAGTTCCGCTCGAGGGATTGGACGCCGGTGCTACCCAGACGTTCATTACGCCTTCGTCGGGTGCGATCCAACTGACCCACTCGCCATCGGGGCTGATGCGTCCTTGAGAGGCAACCGGATTGCCGAACAGGTCGGACCGGTCGATCAAATCATATTCTGACAAAGCATGGTGCTCGGCGTGACCGACACCAGTCATCATCGTCGAAGCGGCTAGCGCAGATGCCGCCATCAAGCTCTTCTTCATAGAATTACCTCCTCCTCTACGTGAGTGGGAGGCTATCCAGAAACAGGTGTGTTGTCCAGATGATACAGGAAAGGCTTGATGAGGTCGATAAGCGTATCCGTTCAGCGCCGTTCCTGTTCCGGTGATGGACCGAAAATAGATGCGCCTGACTCACAGAGGTATATTATCGTGCTTCTTCCACGGGTTCTCAAGCTGCTTTGTCCGCAGCTTGCGTAGTCCCAACGCTATCCGCCGGCGTGTTGAATGCGGGTAGATCACCTCGTCGATATAGCCGCGGCTCGCCGCTACGAAGGGGTTGGCGAAGCGGTCTTCGTATTCCTTGGTTTTCTCGGCGATCTTTTCGGGATCGTCGCGGTCCTGTCGGAAAATGATTTCCACCGCGCCCTTCGCGCCCATCACGGCGATTTCGGCGGTAGGCCAGGCGTAGTTGAGGTCGCCGCGCAGGTGCTTGGAGGCCATCACATCGTAAGCGCCGCCATAGGCCTTGCGGGTGATGACGGTGATCTTGGGGACGGTCGCCTCGGCATAGGCGAACAGCAGCTTTGCGCCGTGCTTGATGATGCCGTTATGCTCCTGGCTGGTACCGGGCAGGAAGCCGGGTACGTCTACGAAGGTCAGGATCGGAATTTCGAAGGCATCGCAGAACCGTACGAAGCGCGCGGCTTTTTTGGACGAATTGATGTCGAGCACGCCGGCCAAGACCATCGGCTGGTTGGCCACCACGCCCACCGTGCGTCCCTCAATCCGGCCGAAGCCGCACAGGATGTTGCCTGCATGGTTCGGCTGAATCTCAAAGAAATCACCCTCGTCCAAGGTCTTCCGAATGACCTCATGCATGTCATAAGGCTGGTTTGCGTTGTCGGGGATCAGCGTGTCGAGGCTGTCTTCCTGCCGGTCCCACGGGTCGCTGGTCGGGCGCTCGGGCACATCCTCGCGGTTCGACAATGGCAGAAAATCGAAGAAATTACGGGTCGCGAGCAGCGTCTCGATATCGTTTTCGAAGCTGTTGTCGGCAACAGACGTCTTCGTGGTGTGCGTCTTTGCCCCGCCAAGTTCCTCTTGCGTCACTACTTCGTTTGTCACCGTTTTCACNACGTCNGGNCCGGTGACGAACATATAGCTNGAATCNTNCACCATGAAGATGAAGTCGGTCATCGCAGGGNNNTAGACCGCGCCGCCNGCGCANGGNCCCATNATNAGNCTGATNTGCGGCACNACGCCNNNGGCNANNACGTTGCGCTGGAACACNTCNGCNTAGCCGCCNAGNNNNGCNACNCCNTCCTGGATNCGNGCNCCGCCNNNNTCNTTCAGNCCNATCACNGGNGCGCCGACCTTCANCGCNNTNTCCATGANCTTGCAGATNTTCTCNGCNTGNCGTTNGGAAAGNGNNCCGCCGAAGACCGTGAAATCCTGGNNGAANACNTAGACGAGGCGGCCGTTGATCGTGCCGCTGCCGGTGACCACCCCGTCGCCGGGGATTTTCTGGTCCTGCATGCCGAAATCGACGCAGTCATGCTCGACATAGGTGTCTAGTTCTTCGAAGCTGTCTTCATCCAGCAATATGTCGAGACGCTCGCGCGCGGTCAGCTTGCCTTTGGCGTGCTGCGCTGCGATGCGTTTTTCGCCGCCACCAAGCTTGGCAGCATCACGGCGGCGTTCCATTTCGGCGATATTGGCGGACATGCTCTCTCCAGGGAATACGTTTGCGAAAGCGCCTAGAGCGCAGAAGGCCGCAAGGTCAATTGCGTGGCTAGGTTCTCTCGGCGGAAATCAGAAATTCCACATTGCCTTCAGGCCCGGTGATCGGGCTTTGGACGATACCTTGCACTGTGAACCCAAGCCCTTCGATCCATTCGCGGACCTCATTGCAGACACGCTGATGAAGTGCCGGATCGCTAACCACTCCCTTCTTACCCACTTCCTCGCGGCCCACTTCGAATTGTGGTTTGATGAGCGCGATAACCCGACACTGCCTTTCGGCCAGCTCAAGCGGACGTTCCAGCACCTTGGCCAACCCGATGAAGCTCGCGTCGCATACGACCCAGGTTACGGAACGGTCGATCATTTCCAGCGTCAGGATCCGGGCGCTCGTTTGTTCGAGAACCGTAACGCGATCGTCCTGCCGCAACTTCCAAGCGAGCTGGTTGGTCCCGCTATCGACGGCGAAGACGTGATCCGCCCCGCCCTGCAACAGAACGTCCGTGAAGCCACCAGTCGAACTGCCGACATCCATTGCAATGACGCCAGTGGGATCGAGTTGGAAATGTTCGATCGCATGGGCAAGCTTGATGCCGCCGCGGCTGACCCAGGGATGGTCCCGCCCGCGCACATCCAGCGGCGCATCTTCGGCCAGTTGCTGACCCGGCTTGGCCAGTTTTTGCTCGCCAGAAAAGACCAGGCCAGCCATCACCAGCGCCTGCGCACGAGTCCGGCTTTCGACCAGTCCGCGGTCGACAAGGATCTGATCGAGACGACGTTTCTTTGCCATTCCTGCCCTATTGCCTGAAACCAGAGCGCCTAGCGGGCATTGGTCTGGCATGAAAGCCTCTGAAAATGCCATCGCCCGTGTCCTGGTCCTCTCGAGCGCCCTGCTTGCGGCAGCTTGCGTTCCGGCGCCTGACTCAACCCCCGCGCCCACACCGGCCCCGGTACAAACCGAACCTTCGCCTCCCACCGCCCCTCCCCCAGCTCCAACGCCGACCTATTCGAACTGGATGGACGCACCGCGAACTCCGGGCGATTGGAGCTATCGTTCAGAAGGAAGCAACACAGTCGCGCTTTACGGAGAGTCCCAATCCGGAGCCAAATTTTCGATGCAGTGCGATCCTTCAGGAAAGCAAATCACTCTTTTCCGCTCAGGAATTGCCAACCCGAATGCCTCCATGCGGATCATGACGGAAACCACCGAACGGTCACTGGTTGCGCAGGGGGGTAACGGACCAAGCCCACAGGTGAGGACAACGATAAGGGCAAGCGATCCCTTGCTCGACGCCATGGCATTGACCAAAGGACGATTCGCTGTGGAAACTTCAGGTTTGCCGACACTTTATGTTCCGGCATGGGGAGAAGTGACGCGGGTAATCGAAGATTGCCGCTAGCCGATTCCCGCGCTGCGGCAACCGCCTGTGAACGAGCGCCCACACCGTTACGAAAAAAGCCCGGAAATTCTTCCGAGCCACAAACGACAATTCTGACGTGGGAAAACTTTTTTGCAAGGCTTGTTTTGTGCCGCAGAAAGACTCAAATTGATCACAAGATCAGCGGCGCACGCGGTCTTCGTCCCCGGTGATACGAGGGATGCAGCTCACAAGCTTGAAAGGAGGTGATCCGATGTCTCATGGTTCAGTAGCGAGGTCGGTGAAGATCCCTACGGAGCATATTCGGTAATATTCCTGCCGAGTAAGGCGACGTGAGCGGCACTTCCGGCCGCTGACCATGCGAAGGCCAGTCTCTCCACGGGCGAGAGGCTGGCCTTCTCATTTGGAGGTGCGAGGTTCCGCCTTACGATACTTGCGCACCGCCTTCCTTCCCATTAACCGCGGAGCATGGATTTCGAGCATCTTCCCCACGCCGCCCCTGTCCCTGGAGAGACCCGCGATCAAGCGCTGAAGGACCCCGGTTTTGGCAAGCTGTTTACCGATCACATGGTCGTGATCGATTACGACGCCGACAAGGGTGGCTGGCACAAGGCGACACTAGGTCCCCGTGAGCCGATCCCGCTCGATCCTGCAGCCGCAGTGCTCCATTACGCGCAGGAAATCTTCGAGGGCATGAAGGCCTACAAGCAGGGTGATGATAGCCTTGCCCTGTTTCGGCCAGAACAGAATGCGCGCCGCTTCAACGAAAGCGCACGGCGCATGGCGATGCCTGAATTGCCAGAAGAGCTTTTCCTGGAATCCATCCGCCAACTGGTGGCCAAGGACAAGGATTGGGTACCATCCGACCCGGACGGCTCGCTTTACCTTCGGCCTTTCATGTTCGCTTCGGAGGCCTTTCTCGGCGTGCGCCCCGCGCGGCAATATAAATACGTCCTCATCGCCAGCCCCGTCGGTCCATATTTCAAGGGCGGCGCAAAGCCGGTGAAAATCTGGGTCAGCCGGAATTATACTCGTGCTGCCCCTGGCGGCACCGGCGCGGCCAAGACCGGCGGAAATTACGCCGCGAGCCTGGTTCCGCAGGCCGAGGGAATAGAAAACGGCTGCGACCAGGTGGTCTTTCTCGACGCTGTCGAAAAGAAATGGGTCGAGGAACTTGGCGGCATGAACCTGTTTTTCGTCTTTGACGATGGCACGGTCATCACTCCCCCACTGACTGGCACTATTCTGCCCGGTATCACGCGCGACAGCCTGATCCAGCTGCTACGGGATGAAGGGTTGCAGGTGCGCGAAGAGCCTTACAGCATCGACCAGTGGCGCGCTGACGCCACGACCGGCAAGTTGCTGGAGACGATGGCCTGCGGGACTGCGGCAGTCGTCACCCCGGTGGGGACTGTCATTGGCCCGGATGGTGAATTCATTATCGGAAGCGGAGGAACAGGCCAGATGACGCACAAGGTGCGCGAGAAACTGGTCGGCATTCAGAAGGGCGCATTCCAAGACACACAGGGCTGGATCACAAAGCTTTAGAAGGCGCCTTTCACAGAGGGGTCGACGTTGGTTCATTTCGCCAGCCTCTCCCGTATAGCATCGATCAACCAGCTCGTGGCGGGCCCTGGCCGTGCATCACGGCGCCAGAGTGCGCTCAACGTATAGTTTGCACCCGGCTTTTCGGGCAGGTCGAGTTCGCAAAGCCGCCCTGCGGCGAGATCATCCGATACGGTATGGCGCGGCATGTTGCCCCAACCGATACCTTCCTTGAGCAAGGCGTGTTTCGCACCAAGATCAGCCAGCCGCCAGCTTTGCGGTGAAAGAACGGAAAACTCCCGTCCCTCGGTCAGCGGCGACCGATCGGACAATACCAGTTGGAGGTGCTTTCGGCTTTCCCCAGGTTGCACGTCATCGCTCGCTAGCGGATGCCCGGGGGCCGCAACAGGCACCAGTTCGACTGCACCGATCGCCTGCCTTTCGAGTTGAACATGGTCGGACAGGACGGGACCGCCAATGGCCAAGTCCGCGCCACCATCAAGGACACATCCCGCCACCGCGCCCAGTGCTTCAACCTGCAGACGCAGCGCGACAGTCGGGAACATCTCCCGGAAATCGCGCAGTACGCTGGCCGTGACCTCACCAGGGAGCATAACGTCGACCACCAGCGATACTTCGCTTTCAAGGCCGGCATGGAGGCTCTGGGTCTTGGCCAGCAAATGATCGATTCCATCGGCTACTGATTTGGCTTCGACCAACAAACCCCGACCGTCTTCCGTTAAGACCGGGCGACGTGAACCTTCGCGTTCGAACAGGGTCACGCCAAGTTGAGCTTCAAGCTGAGCTATGCCGTAACTGATGGCAGATACCGCGCGGCCCATCCGGCGCGCCGCCGCCCCGAAGCTCCCTTCCTCTGCAACCGCAAGGAAGATGCGAAGTTGGTCGAGGCTTGGATCTCCTATTTTCATTGTTCTAATTTCCTGAACATCTTGCCTCGTTTTATCGCAGTTATCGGAACGCCGGACAATCTCTATCTGGTCAATCAACAACGCAGTTCTTCGAAAGGAACATCGTCATGATCGAACACAGACCATTCGAGAGCATTGGCGCGGCGAACCATGGCTGGCTCGACGCACACCATCACTTTTCGTTTGCGGATTATCACGATCCAGCAAGAGTGAACTGGGGGGCTTTGCGCGTCTGGAACGACGATACCATCGCACCTAAATCGGGATTTCCGACCCATCCGCATCAGGACATGGAAATAATTACCTATGTCCGCAGCGGTGCTATCACTCACCGCGACAGCATGGGCAATGAAGGCCGGACCGAAGCTGGCGATGTGCAGGTGATGAGCGCGGGTCGAGGCGTGGCCCATTCGGAATTCAACCTGGAAGATGAGGAAACCACTCTTTTCCAGATCTGGATCGTCCCTTCACAGCGTGGCGGCGAACCCGATTGGGGGGCTCGCAAATTTCCAAAGGGTGATCGTGCAGGTAACTTTGTAGCTCTCGCCAGCGGAGTGGCCAGCGACAACGACGCACTGCCGTTACGCACCGATGCGCGAGTTTTGGGTGCGACAGTCAAGGCAGGGGAAAGCGTGACCTATACGCCCAGCCAAGCCGACAGGCACCTTTACCTTGTCCCCGCCACCGGCTCAGTCCGCGTGGGCGACATAGAAGCAAAGGCGCGCGATGGCCTCGCTATCACCAAGGAAACCAGCATTACCATAACCGCCCTCGAGGACAGCGAACTCGTCCTCGTCGACGCGGCCTGAAAGGACAGATCAAATGAGCAATATTCTTTACATCACGGCAAGCATCCGTGGCGATGAATCGGTTTCTCGGAGCCTTGGCCAGAAGCTCGTCGACAAGCTTGCAAAGAGGCAGAATGCCACGGTCGTCACCCGCGACCTCGCGAAAAACGATCTTCCCTATATCGATGCCGATCGCTTCGCCGCCAATCTGGCCCCATATGCCGACCGGTCGACCGAACAGCATGAGCTGGCGAAAATTGCCGATGAATTGATCGAGGAGCTGCAGCAGGCGGATACCATCGTGTTCAGCGTTCCCGTCTACAATTTCTCGGTTCCTGCGACGGTCAAGGCCTGGGCGGATCTCGTCGCCCGTGCAGGTACGACTTTCCGCTACACTGAAAATGGCCCCGAAGGATTGCTGACCGGCAAGAAGGTCTACCTCACCGCGGCGACTGGAGGCACCCCGATCGGCAGTGAAGTCGATTTCATGAGCCCGTGGCTCAAGTTCTTCCTCGGATTCCTGGGAATGAACGATGTCGAGATCGTCGCCGCCGATGGGATCATGGGTGAAGGTGGAGAAGAAAAGATCGCCGAGGCGCACGAGAAAGTGGAACAGCTGGTCGCATAATCCGACCCTTGCCCCCCGCGGCCAGCGACGTGCCGGGAAGCTGTCTCAGCTTTCCGGCACGTTTCGTTTGATGTCGTCGAGCCAGATATCGGCGACGGCATCGCTCGGCGCCCGCCAGTCTCCACGCGGAGAAAGCGCGCCGCCAGAGCTGACTTTTGGACCATTCGGCAGTGCGCTGCGCTTGAACTGGCTAAAGCCGAAAAAGCGCTTCACGAAGTTCTCCAGCCATTTTGCGATTTCGGCAAGATCGTATTGGTTGCGGGCTTCAGCCGGAAAACCGATGGGCCACAGACCCACTTCCGCGTCCTTCCAGGCGTGCCATGCGAGAAACGCGACATGGCTGGGGCTTTGCCCATATCGCAGCACGTGATGAAGGAAAAAATCATTGAGTTCGTAGGGACCGATCATCGACTGGGTGGACTGTATCACACCATCCTCGCCAGCGGGCACCAGTTCGGGGCTTATCTCAGTGTCCAGAATTGCACTTAGGACCTCGTCCACCCCTTCGTCGAACTGGTTGGTCGTGGTGGTCCAGCGTATCAAATACTGGATCAATGTCTTCGGGACGCCCGCATTGACGCCGTAGTGGCTCATCTGATCGCCTACACCATAGGTGCACCAGCCGAGCGCCAGTTCCGACAGGTCACCCGTACCGATTACCCAGCCACCATGGTGACCGGCAAGGCGGAAAAGGTAATCGGTGCGCAGGCCTGCCTGAACATTCTCGAAAGTGACATCGTAAACCGGTTCGCCCCTGGCAAACGGATGGTCCATATCCGCCAGCATCTGTTCTGCGGCAGGCCGGATGTCGATTTCTTCGGCAGTGATCCCGAAGGCCGACATCAACTTCCAGGCGTTGTCCTTTGTATGGTCCGACGTGGCAAAGCCCGGCATCGTATACCCACGAATATCGGTACGTGGCCGCCCCAGGCGATCGCATGCCTTGGCCGCAACGAGCAAGGCATGTGTGCTGTCGAGACCGCCAGAAATTCCGATCGTCAGGCACTTCGGATTTGTCGCTTCGATTCGGCGCATGAGCGCATCGACCTGAATGTTGAAGGCTTCGTAGCAGTCTTCATCCAGTTTCTCACGCCGGTTGGGCACGAAGGGAAAGCGACGAACAGGACGCTCCAGGCCGATGTCCCTGCGCATAAGGCCATGATTGAAACTGATGCGACGGAACCGGTCTTCAGGTCTGTCCGCCGCATCGGCAGCATCGCCCCAGGTCTGCATCCGCATTCTTTCGGCAAGGATGCGTTTGGTATCGACGTCTGCAACCGATAATTCCGGCGCGTGATCGAACCGCACGCTCTCCGCCAGCAGATCTCCCATTTCGTAGATCATGCCCTGCCCATCCCAGGCGAGATCGGTCGTGCTTTCACCATAGCCGCTGGCCGAATAGGCATAGGCACAGACTGCACGGCTGGAACTCGCTCGTGTGAGCATATGGCGCTCGTCGGACTTACCGATCGTTATGTTCGAGGCGGAGAGGTTCAGGAGTATCGTTGCGCCCGCCAAAGCGGCCTGCGTACCCGGCGGATTGGGCGACCAGAAGTCTTCGCAAATTTCGATGCCGAAAATAAAGCCCTGAAGATCAGCCGCTTCGAAGACGAGGTCGGTGCCAAAGGGTACACTATCGCCGCTTACGGTGATTTCCAGTCCCGCGCAGTCTCGTCCGTGACTGAACCAGCGCTTTTCATAAAATTCGCGATAGTTTGGCAGGTAGCTCTTGGGCACCACACCCAGAACCACCCCTTTCGCGATCACCACCGCGCAGTTGTAGATCCGACCATTGCGACGCAGCGGAGCACCGATGACGATTACAGGGGCGAAACTGGCAGACTCCTTCGCGATGTCGGCCAAATGCTGCTCGACTGCGTCGAGCAAGGCAGTCTGAAGGTGCAGATCATCGATGGCATAGGAGGAAAGGCATAGTTCCGGATAAAGCAAAAGGTCGACATTGCGTTCGTCCGCTTTGCGGGCCTGCTCCAGTATTCCCTCGGCGTTGTAGGAGACATCGGCAGTTCGAACCTTAGGCGTCGCAGTCGCTACTCTCACGAAGCCATGTGTATGCATGTCGTAGAAGGGATGGAGGTCGTTGTCCGGCATTTGAGATGGAGCTTTCCTGAATTGCGTGCCTTCGTCCGAGGTTTCATGCCAATCTGCTGGCTGGCAAATCCCAAGCTCAGCCAGTCGCTTCTGAACGCTCGAGCGGGCGATGCGGCCTTTGGCTTCCCAGCCGTATACAGTCCGGCTTGGCCAAGGCTTCGGAGATCCGAACTTCAGCCCGAATTCCTCGGCACTCAGCGGCGGGTTATGAGCGTCGCGCCATGCCCTGATTTTCGCGCCTGCCAGATGCATCTCATTTCAGTATCCAGTTAGGATACTCTAGGCAAGGCTCTCATCCGACATTCGCAATTCGGTACGGAAGCCGTTGAGAACAGGGCCCGCATGATGTGTTGCGCCAGCCTGCTGCGCGAAAGCAATCAACAGTTTGCTGCCCAAACCACCTGGTGATTGCGATACCGCCTCTTCACCAACCCCATCATCTTCGATGGTCAAGCGCCACTTTCCATCGCGACTATGAAAGAAAACAGCCAATGTGCCGGCGCGATTGTCAGGAAACGCGTATTTGGCGGCGTTCGACACCGCCTCGTTGAGATAAAGACCGATAGCAACCGCGGTTTCGCGCGAAAGAGTGATATCGTCGATCTCGCGGAACAGTCGGACATTGGACGGAAGAGCGGCGCTTTCCAGCCGGGTCAGCATCATGTCGAGATAGGGCTGCATTGCGACATCCTTTTCCTCACCCTGCTCCATGGCAAGGCCGGAATAGGCATCGGCGAAAGTCCGCACCCGCCCGACGGCATCATCCAGAGGACCATGCAATTCGGCATGCGGGATCCGGCGCTTTTGGATTTCCAGCATGCTCGCCACCAAGGCGAAATTGTTTTTCGTGCGGTGTTCAAGGTCGGCAAGCAAGGTTAGCCGGCGATCCGCCGCTTCCCTGATTGTATCCATCGTGCTGTGGGCTGCGCGCCGGAACGCTTCGGCAAAAACAATTACGATTAGGGCGCAGGTAGCATTTAGCAAAACCCGCGCAGGATCGGTGACATCCGTGAACAGAAAGGATTGAGGCGCTGGGAGCACGAAATACCACGCCCATGCAAACGTGACGCAAAACGCTGCCAAACCCGCCCGCCAATGGCCATAGAGAGTGGCGAGTAGCACGGTGGGGTAGATCATCGCGAAAGGGCCCGATGTCGGTGCCCAGAGATCGTACAATGTGCGCAGGCCGATCATCGCGGCACCGCACAGGATGCCGAAGATCATTTGAGCCGCAAATTTGCTCCACGCACTTAGAAACTGTCGGCTAACGTCAAAATTGGCAAGTCTGTGCATCAAAGCGTAGCCTTCGAGCGGACTGACTTCTCAGGACGCGGCCGCCGAAGCGCCCTGAAACCGGCCCACGTGGCCAGCTATCGGTCCTATAGATGCGTCACGGCTAAACTACTACAATTTTTACGTTTCTTATGCCGCCAGCAGTTCGGCCGCGCTGGGACAGGTTTGTAGCATTTCAAGCAAAGCCCGCTCTTCTCTCGTATGCCAGCGAGTTGCCCGCGGAAATTTAACGCCCTGACGCCATTCTTCCTGATGGTCGACCAGTTCAATTACGGCGGGGTGAATGTAGCTTTTCCGCGTAACAGCAGGGGTATTGCCCAAATGATCGGCAACACATTCGAGCAACCTTTTCATCGGAATTTTTCCGTCCCCGATGCGTAGCGATTCAAAGCCCAGAACACTCGCGTGCCAAGTCCGGAAATTTTTGGCAGTGAACCGCTCTCCCATGCAGGCTTCCAGATACTGGTTCACATCGCTCGAAGTCACCGTTTCGACCTCGCCGTCATCATCGACGTATTTAAATACATTCTGGCCCGGAAGATCCTGCATGTTGCGTACCATGCGAGCCAGGCTCCCATCGGTGAGCGTTACTTCCCGCATCTTTCCGGATTTGCCTTTGTAGCGGAGCTTCAGCGTCTTGCCCGTTACTTCGGCATGGCGCCGACGTAACGTGGTCGCACCATAGCTCTTGTTCCGCTCGGCATATCCTTCGTTTCCAACTCTGATTGCACCGAGATCGAGGAGCCGGACCACGCTTGCAACGGCGCGTTCCCTGGTGAGCTTGCGGCCCTTCAAATCCTCTTCCACCTTTTTGCGCACGAGCGGCAGGAGATTGCCGAATGCCAGGCACCTGTCGAACTTTTCGCTTTCCCTCTCAGCTCTGAATTCGGGATGATAACGGTATTGCTTGCGCCCCTTAGCATCGATCCCTGTCGCGAGAATATGTCCATTGGGAGCCGGGCAAAACCATTCATCTGTATAGGCTGGTGGCAGAGCTACGGCGTTCAGACGCTTCTTTTCTGCTCTGTCTGTGATGAGCTCCCCCTTGGGATCGTAATAAGCCCAGCCTTTCCCTGCACCCTTGCGAGTGATTCCTGGCAGCTGGTCGTCGACATAGATGAGCTTCGTCATAGCGAGGGAAAGAACCATGGATAGACAATTTGCGTTCCCCATCTTGCGACGAACGGTTGAGCTAAATAGCACCGCCCCAAAAGGAGATCATTCATGGCTGACCCCACGTATACCCCGCCCGCAGTCTGGAGCGCCGACACCGTGAGCGGAGGAAAGTTTGCCAATATAAACCGTCCGACGGCTGGCGCCCGGGAAGAAAAGGCCCTGCCGACGGGAAAACATGACTTCCAGCTCTATTCTCTCGCCACGCCCAACGGCGTGAAGGCCACCATCATGCTCGAAGAATTGCTCGAAGCAGGGCATTCCGGTGCGGAGTACGATGCTTTCACGATCAACATCGGAGAGGGCGAACAATTCGGTTCGGGCTTCGTGGCAATCAATCCTAACAGCAAGATTCCCGCCCTTCTCGACCGCAGTGGGGCCGACCCCATCCGCATTTTTGAAAGCGGCGCGATCCTGATGCATCTGGCAGAGAAATTTGGCGCCTTCCTGCCAACCGATCATACACGTGCCGAAGTTCTCAGTTGGCTGTTCTGGCAGATTGGCAGCGCTCCCTTCATCGGAGGCGGCTTCGGCCACTTCTATGCCTATGCGCCAGAGAAGTACGAATATCCGATCAACCGCTATGCGATGGAAACCAAGAGACTGTTCGATGTCGCCGATCAACGCCTGAAGGATAGCGAATTTCTGGGTGGCGGCGACTATACCGTGGCCGATATCGCGGCATGGCCATGGATGGCTCCCTTCGTCGAAGGGACGATCTACGATGAGGCCAAAACTTTCCTCTCTATCGACGAATACGAAAACGTCGGGCGCTGGGTGCGGCAAATCGGGGAGCGTCCTGCCGTAAAGCGTGGCCGGATCGTGACCAAGGTCTGGGGTGATGACGACACCCAGCTCCGCGAACGACACTCGGCAGCTGATTTCGAAGGTAAAAAGGTTTAAATTCGACCCTTCACATTCACGATAGGCGCGCTATAGGGGCGTCCGCCTGCTGGGGTGTAGCCAAGTGGTAAGGCAGCGGTTTTTGGTATCGCCATTCGCAGGTTCGATCCCTGCCACCCCAGCCACTCTCGACATTTTTAAATTCGCGGTCGCTTCGAAAATCGAGGCAAGGCGCATAGTATGCAGTCACGAGAGCCGCATCGCAGTCGGTTGCATTCGCAGACCCTTTTGCCCAAGGAAGCGCAAACCAGATTTGTGCGGGAGACAGCGATGAGCGATTTCGAAATGATCCGTAGCGAGCGTGAAGGCGATATCCTCACGATCACGCTCGACCGGCCCGAGCGGCTCAACGCCTGCCCCCCGCAGATGGCGGACGAGATTTTCGCGGCCATTACCGATCTCGGCGGCGCCCGCGCCGTCTTGCTCAAGGGAGAAGGCCGCGCCTTCTGCTCGGGCGCCGATCTTGCAAGCAATTCAAAAATGTCGGTCAGCGGCGGGGACCGCGCCTTCGGCTCGCTGTCCCGGCATTACAATCCGATGATCCAGGCGCTGGCCAGCCTGCCCGTCCCGGTCGTCTCCGTGGTCCAGGGTCCGGCTGCCGGGATCGGCTGCTCGATCGCGCTGGCGGCCGATTTCGTGCTCGCCGGCAAGAGCGGCTATTTCCTGCAAGCGTTTGCCAATATCGGCCTGGTGCCCGATGGCGGATCGAGCTGGATGCTGCCCCGTCTGGTCGGCATGGCGCAGGCGACGCGGATGATCATGTTGGGCGAGAAGATCTCCGGCGAGGAAGCCGAACGGATCGGGCTGATCTACAAATGCGTCGAGGATGACGCTCTCGCAAGCGAGGCCGACGCTCTCGTCCGGCGGCTGGCGCAGGGGCCGACCGTGGCTCTCGGCGCGATGAAACAGGTGCTGCGCGACGGGTTGGAAACCAATCTCACCGCCACGCTGGCAGCCGAAGCCAGGGCTCAGCGCCGGGCCGGCAGTACACAGGACGCGGTCGAAGGCGCGATGGCCTTCCTCCAGAACCGCAAGGCAGAGTTCAAGGGCGCCTGAGCGGTGGCAGGCGTCACCCCGGCGCAGCTTGCCGAATGGCAGGCGGCGGTTGGCCGCAAGCTGGTGGAAGAAGACATCCTCCATCCCGCACCGCTGCGCCGTTACGCGCAGGCGATCGGCCATGACGGCCGATCCTCGCTCCCACCGCTTGCTCATTGGGCGTTCTTCCTGCCCTCCCCTGCGGATGGCGAAATCGGTCCCGACGGTCATCCGAAGCGCGGAAAATTCCTGCCCGATGTCAGCTTGCCGAGGCGAATGTTCGCCGCCGCCGAGATGGAATTTCCAGCGCCGCTTGTCATGGGAGAGAAGGCTCGGCAGACCAGTGAGATAATCGCGCTGTCGCACAAGCTGGGCAGTTCGGGCGATCTGATCTTCGCCAAGGTGGAGAAACGGCTCGAACAGGACGGCGCGATCCGGGTGCGCGAGGTCCAGACCTATGTCTACCGCGCGGCGGGCGATCGGATATCCATGCCGGTGCCGGATGCGGCCCTCCCTCAGGGCGAAAACTGGCAACCCGACGAGGTGAACCTCTTCCGCTTCTCCGCCGCCACGGCAAACGCCCACCGGATCCACTATGACATGCCCTATGCTACCGGGGTGGAAGGCTATCCCGCACTGGTCATCCACGGCCCCTTCACGGCAGCAAAACTCGCGGCACTTGCGCAGCGCGATGCTGCCCTCTCCAGCTTCTCCTTCCGCGCCATGGCCCCGCTTTTCCTGAGCCAGCCGGTCCGGCTGCGCAAAAGCGAGACTGGTTATCAGGCAATCCGCTGCGATGGCGTTGTTGCGATGGAAGCAAAGGCAGGCTTGAAGTGACCGATAATCTCCCCCTCGCCCGGTCGGCTGCCGAGGCAGCAATGAAATTCAGCGACCTCGTGCGCGACACCCTCGCTGCGATCGTCTCGCCCGGCGGCAAAGTCGATCCCGCGCTTGCCGAGCGCGAGCAGCACCGGCTGCACGGCTATGCATGGATCGCCACGCAAGCTGAAGCGCTTGACGCCTTGTGCAACTGGGCGGACCGCGCGCGGCAGGCTGATGCCTTTGGCGACATCGAACGGCTCGTCCTCGAAATCGGGATGGGGGAATATTGCGCGCAGATTTTCAGCGGCGTGGCGATGAGCCAGAGCGAAATCGTGCGCCCGTCCGATTACGGCTTGCAGCAGGAAGCCTTCGCTTTTGCTGCTGGCGAGGCGGCGAGCCATTTCATCGGCGCGGGAAATACGCCGGAAAACCGGGCGGAACTCGCGCGCAGGCTGGCCGATGGAGAACGCCCTTACGAGGGCACGGGTGACGACACGCTCGACATGATCCGCGACCAGTTCCGCACCTTCGCCAGCGAACGCATCGCGCCTCATGCGCATGGCTGGCATCTGGCGGATGCTCTGATCCCGCTGGATGTGGTCGGGGAAATGGCCGATCTGGGCGTCTTCGGCGTCTGCATCCCGGAAGAGCATGGCGGTCTTGGCCTCGGCAAGCTGGCCATGTGTCTGGTTTCCGAAGAATTGTCGCGCGGCTGGATCTGTGCCGGGTCACTTGGCACAAGGTCCGAAATCGCCGGCGAATTGATCGGCCAGAACGGGACCGATGCACAAAAGGCGAAATTCCTGCCGCGTATCACCGAAGGATCGATCCTGCCGACTGCCGTGTTCACCGAACCCGATACCGGTTCCGATCTGGCGTCGGTCCGCACCAGAGCACGGCAGACCGACACCGGGACATGGCGCATCGACGGGGCCAAGACATGGATCACCCACGCAGCGCGCGCCGATCTGATGACCATTTTGTGCCGCACCGATCCGGCGGCCCCGGGATATGCGGGGCTTTCCATGCTGCTGGCGGAAAAGACCCGTGGCACCGATAGCGCGCCCTTCCCCGACGATGGCATCGCCGGCGACGAGATCGAGGTGCTCGGCTATCGCGGGATGAAGGAATACACGCTTGGCTTCGATGGCTTCGAAGTGGCGGAGGACGGCCTGCTCGGCGGCGCACAAGGCCAGGGCTTCAAGCAGTTGATGCGCACCTTCGAAGGTGCGCGCATCCAGACCGCCGCACGGGCGCTGGGCGTGGGCTGGAACGCCTTCGATCTCGGCCTGTCCTATGCGACCGAGCGCAGGCAATTCGGCAAACCGCTGCTGGCGTTTCCGCGCGTGTCGGACAAGCTTGCCATGATGGTCTGCGAACTGGTGATTGCCCGCGAACTCACCTGGACCGCCGCCCGCCACAAGGATCGCGGGCAGCGCTGCGATATCGAAGCCGGAATGGCAAAGCTGCTCGGTGCGCGCGTTGCTTGGGCAAGCGCAGACAATGCGCTGCAGATCCATGGCGGTAACGGCTATGCGCTCGAATATGAGATAAGCCGGGTATTATGCGATGCGCGCATTCTGAATATCTTCGAAGGCGCCGGAGAAATACAGGCACAAGTAATCGCCCGCGGCCTGCTCAGTTCACATCAAGGCTGACGAGCCGCCTGAACAGGCACGCACGAAAGCTCTACGACAGATAGCGATTTGAGCGGCCAGCGTGCTGCAATGCAGGCGCGTGCCTGCGGCGTTTATCTGAGCATGATTATTAGCAATTCCTAACCTTTCGAACATTTCCAGAAATTCCCCACAAGACTTGCAATTGATAATTGTTCTCAATAGCAGGCCCTCAATCGATTCGCACACGACGGATCATTCCAGGGTCAAGGAACAGGGAATTTTTGAAATGAGGCTTTCGCTTTTGGCGACCACCGCGCAGATCGCTTTGTTGAGCGCAGCTCCGGCTTTCGCGCAATCGGAGCAGACCGGCGACGCGGATGACCAGCGCGAAGAAACCACCATCATCGTCACCGGCGCATTGAGCGATTTCGGTGCGACGAAATCCGATACGCCGATCATTGAAACCGCACGTTCGATCTCGATCGAAACCGCGCGCGATTTTCAGGAAAAGGGTGCCCAATCGCTCGACGATGTCCTCACCTATTCCGCCGGCGTGACTGCCGAGCCTTACGGCTTTTCCACCAGAGGCGATTTTGCCCAGGTGCGCGGGCTGGATGCCCCCGAATATCGCGACAATCTCCAGTATCTGTTCGGCTATTACAACAACACGCGCCAGGACATCTACACGCTGGAGCAGGTCGAAGTGCTGAAAGGCCCGGCCTCCGTCCTCTATGGTGCAGGTTCGCCTGGCGGCATCATCAATGTCGTTACCAAGCGTCCCCACGGAACCAGCGAAGGTGAAGTCCGCGTCGATTACGGCAGCTTCGACCGCAAGCAGATCGCCACCGATTTCAATATCGCCATACCGGGTGCCGAAGACAGTGCGCAGTTCCGTTTCGTGGGCCTGTTGCGCGATTCGGACACGCAGATCGAAGGGGTCACGGACGACAAGCTGGTCATCGCACCGGCCTTTACCGCCCGCCCCGCCCCGGGCACCGAGATCACAATTCTGGCCAATTATTCCGACCAGAATTCGGATACGGCGCACCAGTTCCTGCCCGTCACCGGCACGCTGCGGGAAAGCGCCAGCGGCGAGAAAATCGATCCCTACAGCTATCACGGCGCACCTGGCTTCAACGCCTATGATACCGAAAGCCTGGCGCTGACGCTGATCGCAGAACAGCAGATCAACAGCATCTTCTCGGTGGAAGGCGTCGCACGTTATCTCGATACGCAGGCCGATTACCGGCAGGCGTGGATTTCCTTCCGCGGCAATGGCGTTCCCCGCATCGATGCCGAGGGGAATGGCGGCTGGACTTTCTATCTGGCTGACAATCGCAGCGAACAGATGGCCTTCGACGTGCGCACCCGTGCCGATTTCACCACCGGCCCGATCGAGCATGAATTGCTCGCCGGCGTCCAGTATCAGGACGTGTTCACTGATTCCGACACGGCCTATCTTGCGGACTTGGGCACTCTGAACGCCTTCGATCCGCAATATGCCGGCGTGCCGAGCGTGGCCGAGGTGGAGAGCATGAAAGCCAATGGCCCGCGAAACTATGTCAAATCGACCGGCTATTACATCTCCAACCAGATGAGCCTCGGCAATCTGGTGGCCAATGCGGGCGTGCGCTTCGACAATGTCACCAACCGTGTGGAAAACGGCAGCCGCCAGGAAGACGACGCCACCAGCTTCAGCGTCGGCGTGCTCTGGCGCGGGCCCGCAGGCATCTCGCCCTACGCCAGCTATGCGGAAAGCTTCCAGCCGGTTGTCGGCATCGACACGCTGACCGATGAACAGCTCCTTCCGCAGGAAGGGCGGCAATATGAAGTCGGCATCAAATACCAGCCGCGCGGCGTCAATGCGCTGGTCACGGTAAGCGCTTTCGATATCGAAGTGTCCAACCTGCCCAATCCCAATTCGCTCGTGGGCGGGGATAGCCAGCAGGAAGGCGTCTCGAAAGTGCGCGGCGTGGAGCTTGAAGCCAATGCGCTGGTCGGCGGCCTGCGGCTGGATGGCAATGTCAGCTATCTCGATACCGAAGATCCCGACGGATACCGCCTGACGTCGATTGCAGACTGGCAGGCCTCGCTCTTCGCGCTCTACAATTTCACCGGTGCGCTGGACGGGTTCTCGCTCGGCGGCGGGGTTCGCTATGTCGGCGGGAACGAGAGCAACGGCCTGTCCGCCATCGACGGCAGCCTGCTGACCTACCGGGTCGATGGGCACACGGTTGGCGACCTTTCGGCCGGTTACGATTTCGGATCGTTCGAACTGCGGCTGACCGCCCGGAACGTGACGAACGAGGAATATTTCTCGGTCTGTCTCGTCCGAGGCGATTGTTATCCGGGCGAAAAACGCAGCATCAATGGCTCGCTGGCGTATAAGTTCTGATTATGGATCAAGGGCTTATCTGGTTCGCTCTCGCGCTTTCCGTGACCGGAATCGTGATCTTGCGCGTGTCGTGGGGGCGGACCGGGAGGTCCACGGTGCTCAATGGCCTCGGCTGGGGTGCCGTTCTTCTGGCCGTGCTCGCGGCGGGGGCGCATTCGGGCGCATGGGGTATCGCCAACACCGCCCTGTGCGCCATGGCGACAGCGGGGGTGTTCCTCCTGCTCGATGCCGCCAAGCCCTTGGCAAAGCGTAGGAAATCCACTCCAAAGGCTCGCAGCCTGCCCGTGGCCACACGGTCCACCGGCAAGGCGATCACCACCTTCCTTCTCGCCGGACCGCTCTCTCTCCTCGCCAGCCTCGCCATCGCGCTGGCGCTGCGCGACGTCATGGCGGCTACCGGCAGCTCTGAAGCCAATGCGAATGTCACGGTGCTCGCCCTCGTCCCGCTCGCCTGGCCCCTCCTCTCCTTCGCGGTCCTCACGATGAGGTCGCGTATGAGACAATTTGCCTGGCTTTCGGCGCCCGCGCTCGCCTGCCTCCCGCTCGTTCTGCTCCAGGGAGCGGTGGTATGAAAACGGCTGCCGACACTGACTTGGTCCAGCGAAGCCTCTCAGCACATTCGGCCCTCGGCCTCATTTGCTGCGCCCTGCTATACCTGATCTGCGTCAGTGGAACGGCGGTAGTCTTGTACGAGGAGTGGCAGAGGCTCGAACAAACGAATGCCCCGGAAATGGGCACCATCGAACACGCAAGCGTGCAGCGCGCAGTAGAGAACGTACTCCGTACGGAAAAAGGTTCGTCCCCTACGACCCACCTCTATGTTCATCTACCCGTTCCGTCTCTCCCCCGCACTACCGTGACCACGGACACGCAGGCTTTCCATGTCGATCGGAACGGATCGATCGTCACGCCCGAGCAGAACGCGTGGTCCGAATTTCTCCTTGCTCTGCACTATCGGCTTAATCTTCCTGCTACGATCGGCATGACTTTGGTCGGAGCGTTCGGGGCAATGATCGTAGCGCTCAGTGTCTCCGGTGTTCTGGCTCATCCTCGCATCTTCCGCGATGCTTTTCGGCTCCGAGCGCGTCGCGCCGATGATGTGTCGACCGTCGACTGGCATAACAGGCTAGCAGTCTGGACCTTGCCGTTCGCCTTGGCGATTGCTCTTACTGGTTCGGTCATCGGTCTATTTTATGTCACTGCGGGCGGCCTGGCATCGGCTGCATATCAGGGAGACAGCGAAGCCGCGATAGCGCCGATATTCGGAGACGAGCCTGCAGAAAACGCTGACGCTGCACCACCCGCGAAGTTGGTCCCCGCGCTCGAATACATGGAGCGCGAGTTTCCGGAAGTCCGCCCGTCGTATATTATCCTCCACGATCCCGGGACGGTTGGGCAGCACCTACAGATCGTCGGCCTTCATTCTCAGCGCCTGATCTTCGGAGAATACTACGCCTTTGATTCAGCGGGTCGCTTCCAGGGAACCGCAGGCCTCGCAGACGGGGAGATCGGACAGCAATTAGCCGCTTCGGTCTATAATCTACACTTTGGGAATTTCGGCGGCCTGATCGTTAAAATCGCCTACATCGCATTCGGTCTCGCGCTGTCGATCGTCGTCGCGACGGGGACGTTCATATGGCTGAACAAGCGCGAACGGCGCGGCCTACCATCCACGAAGCTGCGTGCTGGTTGGTGGGGCTTGGTAATCGGCGTACCGGCAGGCCTGGTCACAACCCTTGGCGCCCGCCTCATTATTGGAAACGAGGCCGCATTTGTTGCTATCTATTGGGCTACCTGCCTGCTGGTTGGTTCGGGTTTTCTCGCGGCCAACGCTTCAGCAATGGGCAGCAGATCATAATTTCCAGGGCAAGACAATCAGCCATGCAATGGTCGCACGCCCAAAATAGATATCTATACGAAAATCGGCAATGGCCGGTCTAGGCGGAGTAAGTTCTAATAACCGCTAAAGTAACTTCAACTAGACAAATTGATTAGCCTCGGCAGAGCTGAAATTTGGTATTGTTGATTCCTGCGAAGCGGCATGTTGATTGCCTTTGCCAACACGGAAGCGCATCATTTGGCTCGCAATGATTACGACGCGTTCTGAGACGAATGTCCCAGTCCGCCATAGTCCGTTGGCTTACTCCATTAGACCATTGGCATTGCTTGCAATCACGCTGATTTGCGGTCGGTCTGAGCATGCTTTCGGTGTATCCCTTAATGACGGGAGCCTGCCACGATCATAATCTCATATTCGGAATGCAGCGGCCAGTGCTGATCGCTTACCATACTCTGCTTTCCAAGCATTCGGCGCCTAAGGCCGTCCCATGTTGGTAGACTAGCCTAGTAGTTTGAGGAAAGAATAGCGGAAGAGGGACGACCGCCCCACGATCTTCGGGCGTTGGGCGGGCCGGCAGAACTTTCGAGAGCGCATGTTGCTACCGGTGACCGACTAGTCGCTTTAAGGCGAGGCGAGAAATAAGGCCCGGGCTAGGTGAGAACGCAATAATCTCAAGCGGATGAGTGTAGCGTTGCATCTTGCCGAAAACTAAAGGCAAAGCGCAAATCTCATCGGAGGAGATCTCTCGCGACGGCATTAGACTTATGTCGCGCTCGCCGCTTATCGCTCAGCATCATACCTTATTCGGTAAGGCTCATATCCTTGGGAGCTTTGGATATAAAAAGGAAGAGGGGAAAGCGATGTCAGAAGAGACCGACACTCACCAGACGAGTGAGGCAGAAGGCGCCTACTGGCGTGAGAATATCCGGCTGCTGCTCACATTGATGGCGATCTGGTTCGCCTGTTCCTTCGGGGCGGGAATCCTCTTTCGCGACTTTCTCGATCAGTTCTCTCTTGGCGGATACCCCTTGGGTTTCTGGTTCGCCCAGCAAGGCTCGATCTACGTCTTCATCGCGCTGATCTTCTACTACGTCGTCAAGATGAGGCGGATCGAACGCAAGTACGACCTGGACGATTGAGGGAGCAGACAATGGACACGCAAACTCTGATCTACCTGTTCGTCGGTGCCAGTTTCGCGCTCTATATCGGCATTGCCCTGTGGAGCAGGGCAGGTTCGACCAAGGAATTCTACGTAGCCGGAGGCGGCGTCAATCCGATCGTCAACGGCATGGCCACTGCGGCCGACTGGATGAGTGCGGCCAGCTTCATCTCGATGGCCGGTCTGATTGCCTTTCTCGGCTACGATGGTTCGGTCTATCTGATGGGCTGGACCGGCGGATATGTCATGCTGGCGCTATTGCTTGCCCCCTACCTGCGCAAGTTCGGCCAGTTCACCGTCCCCGACTTCATCGGCACGCGATACTATTCCAAGACCGCCCGCGTAGTGGCGGTCATATGCCTGATCTTCATTAGCTTTACCTATATCGCCGGCCAGATGCGCGGGGTGGGAATCGTGTTTTCCCGGTTCCTCGATGTCGATATAACCACCGGCGTTGTCATCGGCATGGGCATCGTCTTCATCTATGCAGTTCTGGGCGGGATGAAGGGCATCACCTACACCCAGGTCGCACAATATTGCGTGCTGATCTTCGCCTATATGGTCCCGGCATTCTTCCTGAGCTTCATGATCACCGGCAATCCCATTCCGCAGTTCGGCCTTGGCAGCCAGGTCAACGACGGTTCAGGGCTGTATGTGCTGCAGAAGCTCAACCTGGTGCTCACCGATCTCGGTTTTACGGAATATACCGACGGATCGAAGAGTATGATCGATGTATTCTGCATCACTCTGGCGCTGATGGTCGGGACAGCCGGATTGCCGCATGTGATCGTGCGTTTCTTCACCGTTCCCAAGGCCTCCGACGCACGCAAGTCGGCTGGCTGGGCGCTTGTCTTCATTGCGCTGCTCTACACCACGGCTCCCGCCGTGGGAGCATTCGCCCGGCTCAACTTCGTCGATACGGTGAACGAGACGAGCTATTCCGAAGCGCCCGACTGGTTCAAGAACTGGGAACGCAACGATCTCATCGCCTTTCAGGACAAGAATGGCGACGGTGTGATGCAGTATCGCAGTGGAACCGCGTTCGAAGGAGCGCCTGCATACGGTGAAGGCACCGGACCATCGGGCGAGCGCGTGGTCACCAATGCTCCGGGTGTGGATAGCGAAAACGAGGTCTATGTCGACAATGACATCATGGTCCTCGCCAATCCGGAAATCGGCAACCTTCCCGGCTGGGTAATCGCGCTGGTGGCAGCAGGCGGCTTGGCGGCGGCCCTATCGACTGCTGCGGGGCTGTTACTGGTCATCTCCAGCTCGGTCAGCCACGATCTGCTCAAATCGACCTTCAAGCCCGACATTTCCGAAAAGGGCGAGTTGATGGCGGCGCGGATCGCAGCAACAGCAGCGATCGTGGTAGCAGGCTATTTGGGCATCTACCCGCCGGGCTGGGTTGCCCAAGTGGTGGCTTTCGCATTCGGCCTTGCCGCATCCAGCCTGTTCCCCGCCATCTTCATGGGTATCTTCTCCATGCGGATGAACAAGGAAGGCGCAATAGCAGGAATGGTGACGGGCCTTGCCTTCACCTTCGGCTATATCTTCTACTTCAAGCTGGCGAACCCGGCCGGGAATGTAGCGGAGAACTGGCTGTTCGGCATTTCGCCCGAGGGCATCGGGGTAATTGGCATGGTGCTGAACTTCGCGATCGCCATCGCGGTGTCGAGAGTGACGGCAAAGCCGCCCGTCGAAATACGCGCGCTGGTGGATTCGATCCGCGTGCCACGCGGAGCCGGCGAAGCCCACGCCCATTAACGCTCACGGGTGCAAACGCAGTGAACGGGCGGTGCCGCAAGGTGCCGCCCGTTCTTGCATGCGCCGCCCGTTGCGATAGTCTGACAGCCAGAGGAGAGGTCCATGCTGTTCGGAGCTGCGATCGCCGCGGCGACGCTTTATCTGGCACTACTGTTCTGGATCGCCGCGCGGCAGGACCGGCTCGCCGGTTGGGGACGGGCCATGTCCGCGCAAAAGCGGGACTGGATCTATGGGCTAAGCCTCGCAGTCTATTGCACGAGCTGGACTTTCTTCGGCGGTGTCGGTTCAGCCGCGAGTTCGGGGTGGCATTATTTGCCGATCTATCTGGGCCCGATCCTCGTCTTCACCTTTGGCTTCGGACTTGTCCGGCGGATACTTGCCCAAGCCACGGCGCAGCATTCGACCTCGATCGCCGATTTTCTTTCAGCTCGGTACGGGAAAAGCGGGATCGTCGCCGCACTGGTAACGATCTTCGCCACCATCGGATCGCTGCCCTATATGGCGCTGCAACTGCAATCCGTGGGAGCATCGCTGCTGGCGCTCGATCCCGATCTAAAGGCGAGCGTAACCGCAGAAGAACTGGTGCTGCTGGTCACAGGCAGCATGGCTCTCTTCGCCATCCTGTTTGGTTCGCGTCGTGCAGACCGGGCGGGGGAGAATGCCGGGCTGGTGCTCTCCATTGCAGTTGAATCAGTGGTCAAGCTTCTCGCGCTGCTCGCGGTTGCCGGCTTTGCCATTGCCATTGTCGCTGACTGGCCCCAGGTTCTAGCCCCTCCCATTTCACCCTTTTCCGCCAGTCAGTTCGATGCGCGTTTTGCAGTTCTGACGCTACTCGCTGCCTGCGCTGCACTGTGCCTCCCGCGCCAGTTTCACATGGGCTTCGTCGAAGCGCAGACCGATCATGCCAGCGCGCCGATGCAATGGATTTTTCCTGCCTATCTGGCGGTCACCTCACTGGTCATCGTGCCTATCGTCCTGGCGGGTATAAACGTCCTGCCTGCATCCATACCCGGCGACATGATGGTTCTTGCGCTGCCGCTGGAGCGGGGGTTCGCAGGGCTCGCTCTATTTGTTTTCATCGGAGGTTTTGCCGCCTCCACCGGAATGATCGTGGTGGCCAGTGTGGCACTTTCCACCATGATCACCAACGATCTGATCTCGCCCCTGGTGTTCCGACGCGAACTTTTGGGCACGGGCCACCGCACCCGCCTTGCAGCCCGCGTATTACTGGTCCGTAGGATCGTCATCGCAGCGCTCCTTTTTGCCGCATACCTCTTCTATCTCGGCTTCGGTATCACTGCGAACCTTGCGGGACTTGGCACTCTGGCCTTCGCTGCCATGGCCCAGTTTGCGCCCGGTCTCGTGCTCGGAATGATTTCGAGGCAGGGCAATAAGATCGGGATGATATGCGGTTTGCTGGCAGGATTCGCCTGCTGGCTGATCCTGCTGATCCTGCCACCCGCAAGTGGGCAGTCCCCGGTTTTCCTCATTCACCCCGACCCGCTGGTTTCCGGAGTGTTGATCAGCCTGGGGGCGAATTGCGCGGCTTATTGGGCAGGGTCCGCCCTGCGTCGGGAGACTCTGGTCGACGCGGCTCAGGCCGCCGCATTCGTGGGCATGGCCGCACCGGGAACACGGCCTGCCTTCACAACTGCAAAACGCATCGCCGATGTCCGGCTGCTGCTTGCCCAGTTCGTGGGTCAGAAACGCGCGTTAGAAACTCTTGGCGCAGGCTATCGCGACAGTGACCCGGTCGATGCGCAGACTATGGCCAAAGCCGAACGGACCATCGCTGGCGTGATCGGAACACCTTCGGCGCGCATGCTGATCTCCAGCTGGTCACAGGGCGACCCCGTGCCGCTGGAGCAGGTCGTCGCAATGTTCGATGAAACAAACCGCCGCCTGTCCTTCAGTGGCGATCTGCTGCAGCTTGCGATCGAGAATATCGATCAGGGCGTGGCTCTGGTTGACGCCGATATGAACCTTGTCGCATGGAATACACACTATCAGGAGATGTTCGAATTACCTGACGATCTGGCGAGTGTTGGCACTCCGATTGCCGATCTCATCCGCTTCAATCTGGAACAAGGTGGCGCACCGCAGCAGGAGATCGACGACCAGATTGCCCGTCGGCTCGAGCACATGCGCGCCGGGCGTAAACACCGAATGGAACGCGAGCAGCACGATGGACGCATCATGCGCATCGTCGGCAATCCCGCCCCCGGTGGCGGCTATGTGACCAGCTATAGTGATGTGACAGCGGACAGACGGGCCGAGCAGGCATTGGAGCAGAAAGTCTCGGAACGGACACAGCAGCTCAGCGAAGCAAATGCCAAGCTGGAGGCTGCCACCCGGTCCAAAACCCGTTTCCTTGCCGCTGCCAGCCACGACCTGATCCAGCCACTCAACGCTGCCAGGCTGTTCGCATCCGCGCTGGCCGAGGAGGTGCGCGGGCGCGACCGGCTCGAAGCGCTGCTCAAGGATCTCGATGGATCGATCATTTCGGCCGATCGCCTGATCCGCGCTCTGCTCGACATATCGAAGCTCGATGGAGGTGGCATCTCGCCGAAGCCGGAACCGGTCGCGGTCGACGATATCTTCGATGAGATCATGCGCGAATTCCTAGTGCAGGCAGAGGCGAAGAACCTGACAATGAGGCGCGTCCATACGCGTGCCTGGATCCACACCGACCGCGCGCTGCTGACCAGCGTGGTCCGCAATCTGATGAGCAACGCGATCCGTTATACCCGCAGCGGCGGCGTGTTGCTGGGCGTAAAACGATGCGGCAGAGATATCGAATTATGCGTTTTCGATACCGGCCCAGGCATCGCCGAGGAAGAAGTCGAACGCCTGTTTGGGGAATTCAAGCGCGGGCGAACCGCGGATCGCGAAGGATTGGGCCTTGGCCTCGCGATAGTGAAACGCACTGCCGCGCTGCTTGGGGTGGAGATCATGACCCGGTCGATCCCGGACCGGGGCAGCAAGTTCTCTGTCCGATTGGAGGTGCTACGCTGGGGCCCGCAACCAAAGGCCGAACAACGGCGCCGCAGAGCACCGACGCTCGCGGACGCGCGCATCCTCGTGGTGGACAATGATCGCGCGGCTCTTAATGCGACGGCTGCATTGCTTGGCAAATGGGGTCTGAATGTCAGCGGGGCCGCCGGTGCTGCCGAGGCACTGGAGATTTCGCCCACTTGCCCCGCAGCAGTCATCATGGATTTCCGCCTTGACGAGGAGGAGCGCGGCGACGGCACATACGAAGTCCTGTGCGCTGCCTGGGGCACCCGCCCACCCGCGATCCTGCTCACGGCTGAAGCGAGCGAGGAGACCGAAGCAGCCGCAGCGCGCATGGGCGCCAACCGGCTCATGAAGCCCTCCTCCCCGGCAGCCTTGAGGGCGCTCATTTCAGATTGTGTGGCACGTCGGTCTGACGGCGATCAGGCTGAAGTGGGATCGGCCATGTCCTGAGCGACCTGAAGCTTGCCAGCCAATAACACCGCCTGAGTGCGGTTTACCACGCCCAGCTTGCGGAAAATGGCCGTGATATGGGCCTTCACAGTCGCCTCGCTTATGCTGAGCTCATAGGCGATCTGTTTGTTTAGCAGACCCTCGCTTAGCTGGCGCAGGATCAGGCGCTGGGCCGGTGTCAGGCTGGCAATCCGTGCAAGATCATCATCGGTCTCGCCCGCGCTCTCGGGAAACCAGCCATCGCCTTCGCGCACACAGGCCAGCGCCTGCCGCATGAGTTCGAGGCTGGCCGATTTGGGAATGAACGCCGCTGCGCCCAATTGGCTGGCCGCGTCGTAGACCCGCGGCTCCTCGCTTGCCGAGACGATCGCGACGGGCAGCGCCGGGAAATCCTGGCGGAAGTCCATCAGCACGCTGAGCCCGTTGGAATCTTCCATATGGATGTCCAGCAGCAGGGCTTCCGCGCCCTGTTCCACTTCGCGCCGCGCCTGGGCCGCGCTCGCCGCCTCTACGATCTCCGCCTCCGGCCAGACCTTGGCCACCGCGTGATTCAAGGCCGCCCGGAACAGCGGATGATCGTCGGCGATGATGATGCGGTCGGCCATGGTGCCTATCGGTTCTGCCTCCCTTCGATCAGTCGATCAACCAGGCCTGGATCGGCCAGCGTCGATGTGTCGCCCAGAGAATGGTGTTCATTCTCGGCGATCTTGCGGAGGATGCGCCGCATGATCTTGCCGGACCGGGTCTTTGGCAGACCATCGGTGAATTGCAGATGGTCGGGCGAGGCGATCGGACCGATCTCTTTGCGCACATGTCCGCGCAGTTCGGTGTAAAGTTCATCCGACGGCTCTTCGCCTGCGTTGAGGGTGACGTAGCAATAGATGCCCTGCCCCTTGATATCGTGCGAGTAGCCAACGATCGCGGCTTCGGCGACCTTGGCATGGCTCGTCAGCGCACTTTCGACCTCCGCTGTGCCTAGACGGTGCCCGGAAACATTGATCACATCGTCTACGCGCCCTGTGATCCGGTAGTAACCGTCCTCGTCTCGTCGGCAGCCGTCACCGGTGAAATATTTGCCGCGGTACGTGCTGAAATAGGTCTGCTCGAACCGCGCGTGGTCCCCATAGACCGTGCGTGCCTGACCGGGCCAGCTGTCGGCAATGCACAGATGGCCCTCGCCCGCGCCATTCAGGATCATACCGTCGCTATCGACCAGTTCCGGGCGGATTCCGAAGAAGGGCTTGCCCGCGCTACCAGGTTTCATGTCATGCGCGGCTGGCAGTGTAGTGATCATCACGCCGCCCGTCTCTGTCTGCCACCAAGTGTCGACTATCGGGCACCGCTGTTCGCCCACGACATCGAAATACCAGCGCCATGCCTCGGGGTTGATCGGCTCACCCACCGTCCCCAGCAAGCGCAGCGAGGAACGGTCGCGCGATGTTACGAAACCATCCCCCTCTCGCATCAATGCGCGGATCGCAGTGGGGGCAGTATAGAGAATGTTTACCGAATGCTTTGCGACCACATCCCACATGCGGCCGTGGTCGGGATAATTCGGCACACCTTCGAAGATGACCTGCGTGGCGCCGTTGAGCAGTGGGCCGTAAGCGATATAACTATGGCCGGTAATCCAGCCAATATCGGCTGTACACCAGAAGACTTCCCCCTGCTTGTAGTCGAAAACATAGGCGAAAGTCGTCGCCGTCCACACGCCGTAGCCTCCGGTCGTGTGGACCACGCCCTTGGGCTTGCCGGTCGAGCCTGACGTATACAGGATGAACAGCGGGTCTTCGGAAGCCATGGGCTCGCAAGGACAAACGGCATCGCTGGCGACATCATGGTACCAATAATCGCGTCCGGCGCTCATCGCTATGTCCGCACCGGTATGGCGCACCACCAGCACCCCGTCGATCGGCGTATCGTCGGCGAGTTCGGCCAGGGCGGCATCGACATTTGCTTTCAACGGCACAGACTTGCCGCCGCGCCGCCCCTCGTCGGCGGTGATGACGAAGCGGCTGGCGCACCCTTCGATCCGCCCGGCCAAGGCCTCGGGAGAAAAGCCGCCGAAGACCACGGAATGGATTGCGCCCAAGCGCGCACAGGCGAGCATGGCGAGCACACCCTCGACGATCATCGGCATGTAGATGGTGACCCTGTCGCCCTTCCCCACCCCCATCGCCTTGAGTGCATTTGCCATCGAAATGGTTTCGGAGTGGAGCTGCCGATAGGTCAGCACGCGCCCTTCGCCATGCGGATCGTCGGGATCGAATATAAGCGCGGGCACATCGGACAGCTTCGGCAGATGGCGATCGACCGCATTATGACAGAGGTTGAGCGTGCCGTCGGCGAACCAGGCGATGTGGACGGGATCGAAGGACCACTCGCCTCCCTTGCTCGGGCTCGCGATCCAGTCGAGCCGCCCGGCCTGCTCCAGCCAGAAGCCATCGCTATCCTCCACCGACCGTTGGTAAAGCGTCTCATACTGTTCCGGCGTGCAGTAGGTTTCGGTAGCGGTGCCAAGACGGTGGATGGCATCGAGCATGCAGGAATCTCCCTAATCTGCAGACCCTGATAGCAGCCGTTAGGCCTTCCGCGCTGTCAGACGAATGTCTTACGACTATCTGCCGATATTCGGCGTTCCGCAAAGAGGCGCATACTTCTTTCTCATGAAATCGGAGGGAGGTAAGCATGGCTGGCAGCGCATTGAGGGTCGTGGTTCGGGCAGCACTTCTGGCAGGAACATGTCTCGCAGCCGCGCCTGTTGCCGCGCAGGACGATGATGTCGAAGCGCGCCTGGACAGGCTTGAGGCACTCGTCATGCAACTGGTCGCACGGCTTGATTCCAACGAAGCCGAAACGGATGTCCAACAGGCGCAAACCATTGCGCAAACGAAGCAGGCGCTGGCGGAAACACGCGCGCTCCAGCAGCAGCAGGCCGAACTGGCCGCACAGATCGAAACGTCCGACAAGCCAGAAGACAACGGATTCCGCGTCGGCAAGACGCTCGTTTCCTATGGCGGCTACGTAAAACTCGATGCGATTGCGCAGCGCACCAGTGCGGGGCAGGTTGCCAGTGGTAGCATCGTGCGCGATTTCCTCATTCCGGGCGCAATTCCTGTGGGCGGTGAGGCGTCCGGCTGGGACACGGATTTCAACGCCCGCCAGACCCGGTTCATATTGAAGACCGCAACCGACATTGGTGAGGGGCACTCACTCGGGTCCCAGCTTGAACTGGACTTCATGGTGACCTCCGAAGGGGATGAACGGGTTTCCAACAGCTACGTCCCGCGCTTACGGCAGGCCTATATCACCTACGACAATTGGCTCTTTGGACAGGCCTGGTCGACGTTCCAAAACGTTGGTACTCTGCCGGAAAGCCTTGACTTCGTCGGCACGACTCCGGGCACGGTGTTCGTCCGTCAGCCGATGATCCGCTATACCGACGGCGGCCTGATGCTCGCACTTGAACAGCCTGAAACCACAGTAACCACAAGCAGCGGCGCACGCGTTCTTCCCGGGGACGATACCATTCCCGACATTGTCGCGCGCTACAATTTCGCGGGCGACTGGGGCTTGGTTTCGGCAGCGGGCATTCTGCGCAATCTCCGTATCGCCAATGATGACTTTGGGACGGGGTCGGACAGCGCGCTCGGCTATGGCGTCAGCCTAGCCGGCAAGTTCCAACTGGGCGAACGGGACGATGTCAGGGTGATGGGAACGGTGGGTGACGGGCTTGGCCGCTATATCGGGATTAACATCGTAAATGATGCTGCCATCAATTCGAATGGGAACCTCGATCCGATCTTTACCTATTCGGGCTTCGGCGCCTTGCGGCATCAGTGGTCGGATCGACTGCGCTCGACCATTGCTGGATCCTACTTCAAGGCCGACAATCCCGTGCTGCTAACGTCCGGTGCAGTGACCGATGAA
Source organism: Erythrobacter sp. (assembly GCA_002695185.1). The sequence goes on along the minus strand of NZOF01000149.1, from coordinate 5,433 downwards.
AGCTGGAACGTGCTGGCGAACATCATCTACTCGCCTGTCAGCCCTGTCGATGTCGGTATTGAATACATGTACGCCGAACGAACCACCGAGGCTGGCCAGTCTGGCAACCTACAAAAGGTTCAGGTCTCGACAAAGTACACATTCTGATTGTGAACGGGGTATCACGCCATTTCCTTCTTTACGAAAGTACCCCCAAAATACCCTCACATCAAACCCGGCTTCATGCAGACCCATGCGGCAGCGAGCGGACGCGAATCACACGCAACCCACTGAGCTAAATTTGTTTTCTGAAATAATGCCGAAGGATGCGAGCCCCTCGGGATGCGACTATGGTAGCGGAGGAGGGACTCGAACCCCCGACACGCGGATTATGATTCCGCTGCTCTAACCACCTGAGCTACTCCGCCCCGAACAGGGCCGCGTGGCGGGCACGTGCCCGCTCGGCAGGCGGCGCATTAGGGCGAGCGGGCCGTGTGGTCAACACTCATTTCCCCCGAAATGCGAAGCGGCGGATAAATTCCCATGGGCCGCCGCGATAGGCATGCAGGGCGAGGCCGGGAAAAGCGATATCCTGCGGATCGATCGTCCCCGCAAGGGCGGCCTGCAGCGCCTTTGCTTCCTTGGACGTCACCTTGTTCTGGATGGTCACATGCAGCCTAGGACGGTGCTGGTCCTGCTGGGTCAGCATTCCGCGGAAATGTTCTGCAATCTCGTCGCGCAGCGCGAGGAGATCGGGGCTGGCAAGTTTGATCGCGGTCCCGCCACCCAGCGACATCAGACCCTCTACCTGCCCCCGGATCGGTGCAACCTCCCCCACCAGGCGCGCGAGATAACGCCGCAATTCGTCTTCGCACTGCGCAGGGATTGCGTGAAAGAGCGTTACATGCGCTTCGAGATAATTGCGCTCCGGCGGGAAATGCTCGGTACGCAAGGCGGTGTATTGGCGATGCAGTTCGGGCGGGAGTTCCGCCGCCAGGATCAGGGGAGCGTCCGCCTCGCTCACATTTCCCCGCGCTCGCGGCGCAGCTTGCGCCACGCTGCCGCATTGCGATTATGCTGATCGAGCGTTTCGGCGAAGACATGCCCGCCGCTGCCATCCGCCACATAATAGAGCGCCTTGGTGTCGGCCGGATCGAGCACCGCCGCGATCGCCTCGCGCCCCGGATTGGTGATCGGACCGATGGGCAGGCCCGCAATAGCGCGCGTGTTGTAAGGGTTCTTGTCGCGCAGTTCCGAAATCTTGATACGGCGGCCCAGCGGCTTACCCTTGGTAATGGGGTAGATCGTCGTCGCATCGGCGCCCAGCGACATGCCGATGCGGACGCGGTTCGACAATGCGCCCGCCACCATGCGCCGCTCTTCCGGGACGCCGGTTTCCTTCTCCACGACGGAGGCGAGAATGATCGCTTCTTCGGGTGATTTCACCACGGCGTTCGCAGACCGGTCGGCCCACGCCTTCGCCAGATACTCGTCCATTGCGGCCTGCATCCGAGCCACGACAGAGGCTCGGCTTTCGCCGCGTTCGAAATCATAGGTGTCGGGCAGGACCGAGCCTTCTTCGGGCACCGGAACCTCACCCGTCAGCAGGTCTTCCGCCATCAGGCGTTCCCACACCATGATCGAAGGCAGGCCCTCCGGCACGGTTACGAACCGGCGGATCACCTGCCCGTTCTGGAAGGTATCGAGGATTTGCGACGCACTGGCGCCTGCCGGGATGAGAAACTCTCCCGCCTGGATCGGATCGCCGGAGCCCAATATCTTCGCACGCAGCAGGAAGCTGTCCGACGAATCGATCAGCCCTTCCTCCGCCAGCAGCCCGGCGACAGCCGTTAGCGTCGAACCCTGAGGCACGATGAAGCTGGTATCTTCCTCGACGTCCGCCGAGCCGTACCAACCGCTGGCGAACCAGATGAGGCCCGCCAGCCCCAGAAGGACCACGGCCCCCGCTGCGAGGCCGAGCTTCTTCATGTCAGTCGACCTTCCGCATGATCAGCGATGCATTGGTCCCGCCAAAGCCGAAGCTGTTGTTGAGGACCGCATTCACTTCGCGCTTCTTCGCCGTATGCGGCACCAGGTCGACGCCTTCGGTACCTTCATCCGGATCGTCGAGGTTGAGCGTCGGCGGAACGATCTGGTCACGGATGGCAAGGATGCAGAACACCGCTTCCACCGCGCCAGCGCCGCCGAGTAAGTGGCCGATGGCGGATTTGGTCGAGCTCATCGATGCACCGCACAAATCGTCACCCAGCACGCGCTTTACCGCGGCCAGCTCGATCGTATCGGCCATGGTCGATGTGCCGTGGGCATTGACGTAATCGATATCGCAAGGCTCCAGCCCCGCTTTCTTCAGCGCCATGCGCATGGCGAGTTCCGCGCCCCGGCCTTCGGGATGCGGCGCGGTGACGTGATAGGCATCGCCCGACAGACCATAGCCGGTCACTTCGGCGTAGATCTTCGCGCCGCGTGCCTTGGCGTGTTCATATTCTTCGAGCACGACCACACCGGCGCCCTCGCCCATGACGAAACCGGCGCGGTTCTTGTCATAGGGACGGCTGGCCCTTTCAGGCTGGTCGTTCATGTCGGTGTTAAGCGCACGGGCCTGCGCGAAGCCTGCAATGCCGAGCGGATTGACCGTCGATTCCGAACCGCCCGCCAACATGATGTCGGCATCGTCGTCGCGAATCATGCGCGCTGCATCGCCGATCGAGTGGGCACCGGTCGAGCAAGCGGTAACCACGGCGTGGTTCGGGCCCATCAGGCCATAGCGGATCGAGACCTGGCCGCTGATCAGATTGATAATGCGTCCGTGAACGAAGTGCGGGCTGACACGGCCCGGACCGCGTTCGTGCAGATTTACCGATTCCTTCTCGATCCCCGGCAGGCCGCCGATGCCTGCGCCGATAGAGACGCCGGCACGTTCACGCGTCGCTTCGTCCATTTCGGTGAGGCCGGCATCTTCGAGCGCCTGACCGGCGGCATCGAGACCGAAGACGATGAACGGATCGACCTGGCGCTGGATCTTCGGATCGACACGCTTGTCAGCGTCGAAGCCCCAGGGATGGTCCTTGTCCTTCACCTCGCAGGCGATCGTCGCCTTCTGGTTCGAGGCATCGAAACGGGTGATCTGCCCCGCCCCGCTCTTGCCCGCAATCAGGTTGGCCCAGCTGGTTTCGACGTCTCCGCCCAGGGGGGTGACGAGGCCAAGTCCGGTAACGACCACACGACGCATGAATTTCTCCGCAAAAAAGACAACAGGCCCGGCCCATCGTCGGGGTCGGGCCTGTCCGGTCCTGCACCCGGGGCGCAGGTCATGAAAAGCTGTCGGTTAAGCCTGCCGGCTTAGCCTTTGTGCTCTTCGATATACTTGGTCGCATCGCCGACGGTGGTGATCTTCTCAGCCGCATCGTCGGGGATTTCGACGCCGAATTCTTCTTCGAACGCCATGACCAGCTCGACGATGTCGAGGCTGTCAGCGCCCAGATCATCGATGAAGCTTGCTTCCTGGGTGACCTTGTCGGCCTCGACGCCGAGATGCTCGACGACAATCTTCTGCACGCGGTCGGCAGTATCGCTCATTCTTTTCCCTCTCAATCTTAGGGGTTTGATAGTTGGCCATCGCCCTAGTCAACGCCGCAGCGCAGCGCAAGGGCAACTCGTCTCCTTACGCGAACCCATTAGCGCTTTCGGCCATTGTGTGAACAGTAACCAAATCCAAAAGGGAAGTAAATTCAATGGCTACCACAACTTTCAAAAGCCTCACCGACACCACCTTCGATTCGGTCGAAGGCTACCGCCAGGCAGGCGAAAAAGCCGATAGCCCCCAGCTGAAGCAGGCGCTGCAGCAGCGCGCAAGTCAGCGCGAAGCGACACTGCGTCAGATGAATGCGGAACTTGAACGCCAGGGCGACGAGCTGGTGACCAAGGGCACCATGACCGGCGAAGCACACCAGATGTGGCAGAGCATCAGCACCGCATTCGAAAGCAATGACGAAGCCGCTGCGGAACGTGTCGAAGAAGGCGAAGACTACATCAAGGGCAAGTTCGAAAAGGCGCTCAACAGCGACCAGCTCGAAGCGCAGGAACGCGCCGTGGTACAGCAGTGCTACGCAGAAATCTGTGAAGGCGAACGCTTCGGCGACATCGTCGAGAAGCAATACGACTAATCATCGAGTAGTCGTTTGAAGGAGGGCGCGGAGTTTCGGCTCCGCGCCCTTTTTCGTGCTACTTGTCGTCGCTGCGCTCGGGCGTATCCCGATCGGTGGCGGTGCCGTTCATGTCGGTTTCTTCCCCCGAGTTCGCGGTCTTCTGCGCTTCGATCGCGCCGGGCGACAGGCGCACGTGCACATCGCGCAGCTGGTTCGGGGACACGAGGCTGGGCGCGCCCATCATCAGGTCCTGCGCCTTCTGGTTGAGCGGGAAGGCGATGACTTCGCGAATGTTCGGCTCGTCGGCCAGCAGCATGACGATACGGTCGATACCCGGTGCCGAGCCGCCATGCGGCGGCGCGCCCAGCTTGAACGCCTCGATCATGCCGCTGAAGTTCGCATCGACATCTTCCTGGCTGTAACCGGCGATTTCGAACGCCTTGTACATGATGTCCGGGCGATGGTTACGGATGGCGCCCGAAGACAGCTCGTAGCCGTTGCAGACGATGTCATACTGCCACGCAAGGATATCGAGCGGGTCCTTGGTTTCCAGCGCTTCCATCTCGCCCTGCGGCATGGAGAACGGGTTATGGCTGAAATCGACCTTCTTCGAGTCTTCGTCATATTCGAACATCGGGAAGTCGACGATCCAGCAGAACTTGAAGCAGCCTTCTTCGATCAGGCCCAGTTCCTCGGCCACGCGGGTGCGGGCTGCACCGGCCAGCTTGGCGGCTTCCTTTTCCTTGCCCGCGGCAAAGAACAGGCCGTCGTTTTCGCCCAGGCCCAGTTCGGCATAGAGCTTTTCCATGCCTTCGGTGCCGTGGTTCTTGGCGATCGGGCCGCCGAATTCGCCGCCCTTGCGGGTGACATAGCCCAGCCCGGCAAAACCTTCGCGGCGCGCCCAGTCGTTCATCTCGTCGAAGAACTTGCGACTCTTTTCATGGGTGTTCGGAGCCGGGACCACGCGCACGCGGCCACCGCCGCCCACGATCTTCTCGAACAGGCCGAAGCCCGACTTCTGGAAGTGATCGGTCACATCGCTGATGATCAGCGGGTTGCGCAGATCGGGCTTGTCGCTGCCGTATTTCAGCATCGCTTCGGCATAGGGGATGCGCGGGAATTCGCCGGCGGGCGTCACTGTCTTGCCGCCCGAGAATTCCTCGAACACGCCAGCCAGCACCGGTTCGATCGCCTGGAAGACATCTTCCTGCGTCACGAAGCTCATCTCGAAGTCGAGCTGGTAGAATTCGGGGCTGCGGTCGGCGCGCAGGTCTTCGTCGCGGAAGCA